>NZ_AP038333.1:1609191-1931029 GCF_047159385.1 Alteromonas sp. D210916BOD_24 | reverse complement strand
ATTACTTCTGATTGTGAAGACACTAATTCAGTTACAGCTTTCGTTAAATCAGTTACTGCTGAAATAGTGACTAAGTCCTTACTGGAAGCTTTATTGCTATCTATAAAATTTATTGCACTGTCCAGTTTATGGTATTCAATCTCATCGTTTTTATTTTGAAATTTTCCACCTGTTTTATCCGGGTGAAGTGTGGATTTAATATGTTTTAGTATAGATCTAATAGATTCATGAGAGTCTTCTTGTAAATTAAACTCTTTCTTGATCATTTCAATAGAGGTAAATTCAGTACTCATATGTTTCCTTGTACGGCTAACGGCCCGCATAACGGGCAAAAATACGTAGGCTATAATAATGAGCGAAGCGAAGGGAGCCTACGTGTTTTTGTCCCTAGCGAGCGCAGCGAGTGTTAATGCGTTTGTTATGTACGCTTTCAAACATCTTCGATCACGACCTTACCTGAGCTATCTTTGTATACTTGTTGATTGAACTCAATTTGAACGACTTTTTCACCTCTTCTCTTGGCTCGGTAAAAGTCTAAGCCGCCAAAATAGATCTCAGTATCATCAGTGAATCCTTCCAAATGCTCTTTTAGTTCACCTACTGTAATACTCATTTCAATCTCCTTATAAAATATCAAAGGCTGTTGTTAGATGTTAGCCAAGTTAAAAACTCTCTTGCTTTGCTGGAAGTGCTAAATGTACACGACCGTTTCCCTGAAGAATCAGTAAAGGAAACTGTTTTAGCAGATAGAGAAATACCCTGAATAGGGAAATCTACTGCGATAAGTTGCCCGTCAATTTCTTTTTCTAAAACTTCCATTGTCAAAATTTCCTTAAGTACATAACATTTAAATGAAGCGGACCCTAAGAACCGCTTATTATTTTTTATGTTTCGTCACTGACATAGCTAATAAATACAAATTTTTCATAACTAGAATTTTCTCCGTAAACTCGATTTACTTTAACCTTGACCCCAATGTTTATTCCAATATTTTTGGGAAGTCGAACCCTGACCGGTTTATCTCTGTTTTCTAGTTTCACATACAAGTAAAGTGTATGACCTTCGTCGTGGAGTAATGCTTGATGATGAGTAGATACACCAATCAAAGTCTCTAGGTTATCCGGTTGATTTGATAGATACCAACTCACAACCACTAACAAGAAGACGAAAATCAGAGCAAAAGGAGAATATTTAGAAACCCTTTCTTTGAGTATTTCTCGTTCCAGAATTCCATTACGCTCTCTATTCATATAGATGAATCACCCAGAAACATAACAATTTAATGTACGGAAAAAATCCTATATGCAAAGTGGAAAATATCCGTAAAGCGCTTTAACAATTGTTCAACTTTGGCATGCAAGCAAACCAATATCAATACATTACCTATTCGATGGAGCAGGTGAGTGATAAAAAACGGATTATCTCCTTTTTATTTTTTGCCATCTCAAATCAATAAACAGGCTCTAGATATACAGATGGCTTTTTACAGATATAAAAAAAGCGAGGCCTATTAAACACAAGGCCTCGCTTTCAAAAAAACACAAAGTGCTATGGTTTACTGAACTTCTTCTTGCTCGTCAAATGCGCCAGCAAAAAGCGGACTGCTTAGGTAGCGCTCTGTGCCGCTTGCCAGTAGTACCACTACTACTTTGTCTTTATTCTCTGGGCGCTCGGCATAACGCTTGGCGGCAACTACGGCGGCACCTGATGAAATACCCGCAAGAATACCTTCGTCAGTCATTAGCTTGCGCGCCATTTCCATACATTCTTCGTTTGTTACTTGTTCAACTTCGTCAATCAAGTCTAAGTCTAGATTGCCTGGGATAAAGCCTGCGCCAATACCTTGGATTTTGTGAGGTCCAGGTGTGAGTTCTTCACCTGCCAATGCCTGCGTTATCACCGGTGAGTCAGTGGGCTCAACGGCAATCGACGTAATGGCTTTACCCTTGGTATTTTTAATATAACGGCTTACGCCTGTAATGGTACCGCCAGTACCTACGCCCGCGACAAACGCGTCTACTTTACCGTCGGTATCATTCCAAATTTCAGGACCGGTGGTTTTTTCGTGAATGGCTGGGTTAGCTGGGTTGTCAAACTGCTGAAGCAGCACGTATTTATCTGGGTCAGAATTAACAATTTCCTGCGCTGCAGCAACGGCACCTTTCATGCCTTTTGGCGCTTCAGTCAACACTAAGTTTGCGCCCAATGCTTTTAGTAGCTTACGGCGCTCAAGGCTCATGCTGCTGGGCATTGTCAGGGTTAGTTTGTAACCACGCGACGCCGCCACGAAGGCAAGGGCAATACCTGTATTACCGCTGGTTGGCTCTACAATTTCTTTACCTTTAGTCAGCACACCGCGCTTTTCAGCGTCCCATATCATGTTGGCACCAATACGGCACTTAACGCTGAAACTCGGGTTACGCGACTCAATTTTTGCGTAAACGTTACCTGAAGTTACGCGGTTTAATTTAACTAGTGGCGTACGGCCAATAGAGAGAGAATTGTCGTCAAATACGTTCATTATTAATCCTTGCCTCGTTCCTGATTTGCTAGGAAACCCCATCTGTCGTGATCTGTAGGACCTTTTTCGTAGTTAATAATTCAAAGCGTGTGATAGTTATTAATTCATAGCCTGAATTAGGGGATTTCGTCATACCCCTATATCATTGGTCCCAAACACAAAAATGCAAAGTGCTTTTTAGCTATATGTTATATCTATGGGCAATCATCTGTATGGCTTGATATCATAGCTAAATCGGTAAAGACGAAAAATTAAACGGAGTACAACATCAATGGCTTTTAGTGGTACGTCTAATTACATCGCAACCAAAGACTTACAATTGGCTGTTAACGCCGCAATTACACTGGAACGACCGCTGCTTATTAAAGGTGAGCCCGGTACAGGTAAAACCATGCTGGCAGAAGAATTGGCCGACAGTTTGGGCACCGAACTTATTCAGTGGCACATCAAGTCAACCACCAAAGCGCAGCAGGGGTTATACGAGTACGATGCAGTATCGCGTCTTCGCGACTCGCAATTAGGGGATGATCGCGTTCACGATATTGGTAACTACATTGTTAAAGGTAAATTGTGGGAAGCCTTTACCGCTGGAAAGCGCCCCGTGTTGCTGATTGATGAAATTGACAAAGCCGATATTGAGTTTCCTAACGACTTGTTACTTGAACTCGATAAAATGGAGTTCTTTGTGTATGAAACCCAAGAGCGGGTAGTGGCCAAGCAACGCCCCATAGTTATCATTACTTCTAACAACGAAAAAGAGCTGCCCGATGCTTTCTTACGCCGTTGCTTTTTCCATTATATTAAATTCCCCACACCTGACGAGATGCAAGAAATAGTGAATGTGCATTTCCCAGATTTAAAAAAGAAACTGTTAGAAGAAGCGTTAAGCGCATTTTTTGAATTGCGTGATGTACCGGGGCTTAAGAAAAAGCCGTCTACTTCTGAGCTTATCGACTGGTTGAAATTGCTTGTTGCTGAAGATATTCCGCCAGAGGCTTTGCACGCAAAAGACGGAAAAGCGGCCATTCCACCTTTGTATGGGGCGCTACTTAAAAATGAACAGGATATTCATTTGTTTGAAAAACTGGTCTTTATGGCGCGCCGCTAATGCTTATTCAGTTCTTTTTTACGCTCAGAAAATATCAGGTTAATACCACGCTTCGCGAGTTACTTGATTTACTTAGTGCGTTGGAAAAGCACGTGGTGTATGCCGATATCGACGCTTTCTATAGCTTGTCCCGTACTATTATGGTGAAGGATGAGACCCAGTACGATAAGTTTGACAGGGCTTTTGCCGAATATTTTGAAGGCGTGGAGTCGGTGGATCTGTTTGGCAAAGAGATCCCCGAAGAATGGCTTCGAAAGCAAATAGAGAAAAATTTGAGCCCAGAAGAGCGCGAAGCATTGCGACAGGCCGGTGGTCTTGAAGCATTGATGGAAACTTTAAAAAAGCGCTTAGAAGAGCAAGAAAAGCGTCATCAAGGGGGCAACAAATGGATAGGCACTGGGGGCACATCGCCGTTTGGTGCGTATGGCGACAATCCAGAAGGCGTGCGCATAGGGCAAAAAGGCAATAGAAAGTTCTCAGCGGTGAAAGTGTGGGATAAACGCGAGTTTAAAAATTTAAGCGCCGATGTAGAGCTTGGAACCCGAAATATTAAGGTTGCCTTACGCAAGTTGCGCAAGTTCGCCCGTACGGGTGCAAGTGAACAACTTGATGTGCCCATGACAATTGGCGAAACCGCCAAAAAAGGGGGATTGCTGGATATCCATATGGCACCAGAACGGCATAATGCAGTGAAAGTGCTGATGTTTTTTGATGTGGGTGGCTCTATGGATCCCCATGTTCAAAGTACGCAAGAGCTCTTTTCAGCAGTACAGACCGAATTTAAGTATCTGGAGTATTTTTATTTTCACAACTGTGTGTACGAATCAGTGTGGAAGGATAACCTGCGTCGCGACAAAGAACGTATTCCCATCTGGGATATCATTCATCGCTACGGCAAAGACTATAAAGTGATCTTTGTCGGTGATGCCACCATGGGGCCATATGAAATTACCTACCCTGGGGGCAGTGTTGAGCATTGGAATGAAGAGCCGGGCAGTGCCTGGATGCAGCGTCTGCTTCACCATTTTACCAACGCGGTTTGGCTTAATCCGCAAGCTGAACAGTACTGGCCTTATTATTCTTCCATAAAGATCATTCGGGAGATCATGGATGACAGAATGTATGCACTTACCCTCGAAGGGCTCTCTGATGCCATAAAAGGGCTGAGTCGAAGTCGGTAATGGCCATTGAAACTCAATCACCTGCTTTCGCTCCATCGCCGTACCGTTTAGCTTGTGTAGTACTGGCAGGTGGTCAGAGTCAGCGATATGGCGGCAACAAACTGTTGTCGTTACACCCCGTATCTCAGCAGCCCCTGATTGTGCATAGCACTCGCGCATTACTTGGCGCAATGACTACAAAGCACAATACATTAAACCCACTGCAGCAACTCTGTATGTTCACACCTGTCGTGGTAACTGGAAAGTGGCATGACAGCGTGTCTGTGGCTTTGCAATCATTACCGCTCGATGTGACTTACAACCCACAATGGCAAGAAGGCATTGGCGCAAGTATTCGCTGTGGTATACACCGCATTAACCAGCTGGCAGGTGCAGAAGAGGTGGGGCCAACTCATGTATTAATTACGTTGGGTGATTTGGCATTGATGCAATCCGATGACTATCAACAGTTGATCGCGACGTCACAACACCACCCTGAGCATATAGTGTGTAGTCGTTGGCACAACGTCAGTACGGGTAATAGCACTGCCATTAAGCAAGACCGCGACCACGGTAATGTAAAGGTGCCTGAGGGCATAAATGCGCAGGTCGGCGCTGCCGTACCCGCTATTTTCCCCATTCAGGATTGTGCTCAGTTACTTCAACTTACTGGGGATGTTGGGGCTAAGCCGGTGATAAAAAAAGCCAAAGCAAATGGTCGGGTATGCGAAGTGCCTATGCCACACGCAAGGTATGACATAGACATCCCCGAAGACTGGGATCAGTTTCGCATTGCAGCTGACGGGCGCTGAATATACAAAAGACGAGCGCCCAACATGACTGCTGCGGCACTTAACCCAACAATAAAACCAATCCAAAACCCTGCTGCCGACATAGGCTCAGCGGTTAACCAATCAGTACGCCCCAGCACCACACCCGTGGGTAAGCCAATTAACCAATAAGAAATAAAGGTAATAATAAACATGGCGGTGGTGTCTTTATAACCGCGCAGTGCGTTGGCTGAGATCACCTGTACTGCATCAGATAGCTGAAAGAGTGCTGCATAGATAAGCAAGGCATTCGCAAGGGTATATACCGCTTCATCGCTAGTATAAAGGCCAATGATGACGCCTTTAGCCAATAGGGTAAATGTTGCCGTGCAGGCCGCAGTGCAGAACCCAATTAAAATGGCACTACGCGAGGCAATTTGCGCCTGTCGGTGATTGTTTTGCCCTATGCGATAACCGATGCGAATTGCCGCCGCCATGCCAATACTCATGGGAAACATAAACATGAGTGCAGAAAAATTGAGTGCAACTTGGTGGGCGGCAACCGTGGTTGCGCCAAAAGGCGCTAATAATAACGCCACAAGAGAAAACAGCGTGACCTCAAATAAAATGGTCATGGCTATGGGGAGCCCCAGTTTAAAGGTGCGGTTTATGGCGGTGAAATTAGGCGCATAACACTGCCCGAACAAATTGTATTTTTGTAAGGCAGGGGCAAAGCGCACATACACAAATGTGGCAATTAGCATAGTATAGATAACAAGCGCAGTGGCCACACCACAACCGGCACCACCCATGGCAGGAATAGGGCCAATACCGTAAATAAACAGGTAATTACCCACTATGTTGGCCATTAAACCGATAACGGTAATTGTCATTGTGGGTTTTGTTTTGCCCAGTCCTTCACAGTAATTGCGCAACCACTGGTATAAGGCGAAACCGGGCATGGCAAGTAGCACGTACAGCACGTAATCTACTGTAATGCTGAAAAGCTCTGGTGCCATGGGGAACAAGGCCACAATGCTTTCGGTAAAGGGAATTAGCGCTGCCACGGCAAGTCCTACAAAAAACACCAGATAACCGGCCTGTTGACTGGCGTCTGCAATGCCGTCTAAGTTTCGGTTGCCTTGCAAGCGGGAAATAATGGGCGGTAAAGCCAGTGCTATGCCTTGTATAAAACACAACAGCGGCACGGTTATACTAAACCCTAAGGCGACTGCCGCCATATCAGTGGCGCTATAGCGACCGGCCATAATCGTATCACTTACCCCCATTAGCATTTGGGTAATCTGGGCAACAAGCAAAGGCCAGGCTAATTTTAATATGTCTCTGCCTTCAAGCAGAAAACGTTTTTTATTCACAGTACTATCTCTAATAACGCGCGAAAATCGCGATGTTTGGTGTTCTTGTTAGCGCTTGTTTGAAGTCGTTATAAACTAGCGTATTAAATTTGTTTTATCGGCATTTACGTTGCTGTTGCTATTTAAGTTGCTAATAGCCGATGGTGGTTCTACGTCTTTTCATGAATACAATTTTACTTTGCAGAAACGCGCCCATAAATACTTCTACAAACAACCAAGTATTAAAGGTGAAAAGGCATGACTTCCACAATATCGCCTTTGCTGAGCGAACTGATATCTTCACGGATCACCATAAAGCAGTTAGCCGAGGTGATAGAGGTCATGACACCTGAACTTTGCGACTTAAAGGGCGTCACTTCCCACGTGCCTTGTGGTGTTTTTGTCATGGTTGCCCGCTGAAAGTCCCGTCTTCCTGCTCGACGCTTAATATCGCAGGTAATAGTGGCGTTAAGCGTAAGGGGAGCAGTGCTACCTAATTCGCCTTGCATTCTTTTAATAATAGGCAGAACCAGTAACTTTGCGGTTACAAAGGACGAAACCGGGTTGCCTGGCAACCCGCAAAACATTGTTTCGCCAATTTTCCCAAGCGCAAAGGGTTTACCCGGTTTTACTGCAATTTTCCAAAAATCTATAGTGCCTAAGGTGTCAATGATATCTTTAACATAGTCGGCATCGCCTACCGATACGCCACCGCTACTCACCATAATATCAACCTTCGTACTTGCTTCAGTAAAGAGTTGCTTTAACGACGCTTCGTCATCCTCAACAATGCCAAAATCAACTATGGAGACATTTTGCTCACCAAGAATGCTGTGAAGTCCTACGCGATTGGATTCAAAAATTTGATTTGAGCCACGTACAGTACCGGGCGCAGCCAGCTCAGAGCCCGTTGCCACAATCCCTACTTTAAGTTTGCGATAGACGGCTACGCTATCTGTTCCTTGTGAGGCGATCAGCATCAGGTGCTCGGCGTTAAGTCGGGTACCTTGTTGTATTAGTCGATCACCTTTAGCAATGTCATTGGCGCGCCTGCGAATATTTTCGCCTGACTTGGGGGGAACGTCTATGTACACCTTTTTGTCATCGCCGTCACGTTGAGCTGTGTTCTCAATCATGACCACTGCATCGGCGTTTGGCGGCAATGGAGCCCCTGTCATTATCTTAAAGGCTTTCCCTTGAGCTAGCGGGGTGCGAGCTTCCATTCCGGCCGTGATCACGCCTTGTATTTCAAGTGGCGTGTCAGTGTTACATGCATTTAGGTTAACAGCATAACCGTCCATAGCTGAGTTATCCCACGGCGGAACATCACAGCTTGCTATGACGTCTTGGGCAAGCACACGGTTGCTCGCCTCAAACACATTAACATGTTCAGTTTCACGTAGCGGGGCGACTGCATTAAGGGCTTGCGACAAAGCCTCGTCTAAAGAAAGCCAGTTTGACGACATACCATCAACTCCATGTATTGCGTTAACTGGCGGATATTACAGAAAATTGTGATTTATGCCATAGCTAACAGCGTGAAAATTAAGAAAGTAAGGTTTGGGGTGTTTGCAACACTGGTGTAGCAAGTTGACTTAACCATTGAACAGGGATGCAACCTCACTAAAATCATCAAATACCCAGTCAGGATGGTGCTGTGCTATATCCTCACCATAGTTGTAACCATAGCTAAGACCCACACTTTTCATATTGGCCGCTTTCGCGGCGAGAATGTCATTTTTTGAATCACCCACCATAATACAGTGCTCGGGCGTTGAACCTAGCGACGTACACAGGTGTATTAACGGTAAAGGAGACGGTTTTTTTTGCGCTAACGCATCACCGCCTAATGTCGCTTTGAAATAGTGTGCAATATCAAAACTCTGCAAAATTGGGGCGACGAATTCAGTGGGTTTATTGGTTACCACCGCCAGTTGTATATTGTGATCAAATAAACGCTGTAGCGTTGACTTAACGTTGGGATAGAGGTGGGAATACTTACCAAGTTGTTCTCGATAGTGATGGATAAACCGGCTGAACGCTTGTTCAACAACAGCTTCAGACAACGAAGGTACAACCTTCGTGCTTCCCGATAGCCCGCGCTTAACCAGCATTCGAGCGCCGTTTCCAACCCAGTTTCGTACTTCACTTTCACTGTATTGGGCGTAGCCTAAATCATTTAGCGCAAGGTTAAGAGAAAGCGCGAGATCGGGTACCGAATCGACTAAGGTACCGTCTAAATCAAAAAGAACCGTGTTTATCTTATGCATAGGATATAAATTAATAACATCGAAGGTAAATAAGACGAGCCGCAGTGTCCATTCCGCGGCTTTGCGTTGTGCGCTAGAACAGGTTAATGCCCCTTGAGTTTACTCAAAATCTTGATTGCTTATCCACAGTGTCTGGTAGGGAGACAACTGGATAAAACCACTGGAATGTAAAATCTCATCTCTGGATATTAAATCAATCCAGTTGTCTGTACCAATAAGGTTGATATCAGAGAGCAGAATAGTCTGGTCTTCATCTGAAATATTACTAATACTAAAAATACTTTGTTTTCTGTCTAAGCTTTGGCGCCAATAACCAAAAATTTGATTGCCTAATTGCAACGTGAACTGCGTAGCATTGGGATGAAAAGCGGGTTGCGCTTTGCGGATCCGAATTAACTGAGACAGACGAGTCAATACTTTGTGGTGCTGAGAGAAGGGCGAGTTTAACAGTGCCTCCAACTCGTCTAAGTCCCATCTGTGTCTATTAATACACCGGTTATGGCCAGAATATGCCACTTTTTCATAGTCGTTTGATGTGCCTAACAAGCTATGGATATAAATACCCGGGATCCCTTCCATTCCCAACATAATCGCATGGGCGCAAATAAAGCGGTCTACCTGATATTTATCGGGGCCTTTCACCGTACCTTGCAACGCGTCAAATAAGGTAATGTTAATTTCGTAGGGTTTTTGTTGACCGTGATCTGACGCGCGCCAGGATATTTTCCCCCCAAAGCTTTGCATGGTGTGAACCAAGTCAGAAATTTCCTCGTCGTCAAGCAAACCTTCTGCGGGACGCAGTCCAATACCGTCATGCGAAGCAATAAAATTAAAATATGCCGTACCATTTTGTGCCGGTGGCATGCTCATCATCCAACTTTTTAAGTATGTACAGTCACCAGTTACTAAGGTGTTTACTAACAGGGGAGGAAGCGAAAAATTGTAAATGGCATGGGCTTCGTTGGCGTTACCAAAATAGGTCAGGTTTTCCCGATTCGGAATGTTGGTTTCTGTAATGATAATAATTGAAGGATCAACGTGTTCAATGAGGGTGCGCAGTAATCGAATGACTTCGTGAGTTTGAAACAAGTTAATGCAGTTAGTGCCGACAATTTTCCACAGGAATGCCACTGCATCCAGGCGAAAAATTTTTGCGCCTTTGTCTAGGTACAACCGAATAATATCGACAAAGGCGAGCAATACCTTGGGATTTCTAAAATCAAAATCAACCTGATCGTGACTGAAGGTACACCAAACGTATTGGGTACCTTGTGCCGTTTCAGTTTCCCTTAATAGCGGTGACACCCGTGGGCGTGTCACCATGAATAAATCGTCTGAGGGCTCAGCAGTAAAGAAAAAGTCACTGCCGGGGCCTTCGCCACGAATAAAGTTGTCAAACCATGCACTACGTGCTGAACAATGATTAATCACCAGATCGGTCATTAGCCCATAGTCCTTAGCAATAGCTTCAATATCTTGCCATGATCCCAAGGCGTCATTAATAGTAGAGTAATCAATAACCGAGAAACCGTCATCAGAGCTATAGGGGAAAAAGGGCAGTATATGCACGTTGTTGATGGTGTTTTTACAGTATTTGTGTAAAAACTGGTAGAGCGTCACTAGCGGGCGCTCACCGTCTTTCATCACACTATCACCATAAGTGATCATTACAATGTCTTCTTCGTCCCAGTAGCTAAAATGCGGTTCGGGAACAACAATATCCGCCTCAGACTGGATACCAATAGCGTTCAACAATTGCGTGGCCAGCGAGTCATAAGACTCAGCCAGCGGCACGTCGGCATAAATGCTTTCAAGATGATGTTTTACTTTGTCATGGAGGACGTCCCACGTCATCATACTTACTCCATATATTCTGCTGTATCGGCTTCTACGGCTTCTAATAAACGCTCTAAGATATCAGGTACGGCACTGGTTACACGGTTCCAGCTCGGAATAAACGGTGTTTCCATAGGGTTTTCCAGAAAATTTTGTCCCGCCTTCATAATATTACTGGCAAACATTTCTACGGCTTTTTCTTCACTGTGAATGTCTAAATTCAGCCCATTCATTACCGCATCATTGTGATAAGTCTCAATAAAATCTAGCGCAATTCTGAAATAGGTGGCTTTAATCGAACGAAACATTTCATTACTGAAGGTATAACCCTGTGTCGCGAGTTTTCTAAATATGGCTTTGGTAATATCAATAGACATTTTAGATAAGCCACCTTGATCATTATTGAGGGATAAATCCTGATGCTTGTGATCGTAGATGTCGCAGATGTCAGCCTGACATAGGCGATTGTGAGAGTAATTGCGGTGCATTTCAGACAGTACGCCAATTTCCAATCCCCAGTCACTGGGAATACGGATGTCGTTGAGTACGTCTCGTCTAAATGAAAATTCACCTGCCAATGGATAGCGGAAACTGTCCATAAACTCCAGATATTCGTTGTCGCCCATAATCCGCTTTAGGGCACGCAACAAAGGTGTCACCAACAAGCGCGACACGCGGCCGTTAATTTTACCATTGGCTACACGAGCGTAATAACCTTTACAAAATTCATAGTTGAACATAGGGTTGGCAACAGGATAGATTAGCTTTGCCAGCAAATCTTTGTTGTATGTAACGATATCGCAATCGTGCAATGCCACTGACTCTGCGCGATTAGAGGCTAACACATACCCCATGCAGTACCACACGTTGCGGCCTTTACCCATTTCTTTCGGTGCTAATCCTTGGGCTTGTAATTCTTCATCCAATGCTTTGAGGCGAGGTCCATCGTTCCATAGAATGCGGTGGTGTTGTGGGAGTTTGCCAAAAAACGATAACGCGTGCTTGTATTGGGCTTCGTTTGCTCTGTCCAGGCCGATGACGATTTCCGATAGATAAGGTACTTCGGTCAACTCATCAACGATATGCGGAAGGGCATCGCCTTCTAACTCAGAAAACAGTGAGGGCAGAATAAGTGCCATCGGGCGTTTTTGCGAGAATTGAAGTAATTCAGCTTCAAGCTCTTCGGTAGGACGACGAGCCAAGTTATGTAACGTAGTAACCACACCATTTTGATAAAAATCAGCCATGTGTCCTCCTGACTATAAAGATAATAATTGCGTTAGCATTTCATTCCAGCCTTGAGGGCCGGGTAGGGTGCTGGTGTAAACCTCTTCTTTTTTGACAACGGGTGGAGGATTTACCGGTGAAAGTATTCGTATCGGGACGTGCGCCGCTTCTAACATTGCCACGTCATTCTTGCCGTCGCCTAAGGCAATTGTTCTTACCTTAGTCGCGTGTTGTTTCTGGTATTCACTGGCCAGCCACTTCAGTGCTTGCCCTTTGTCACAGTTACCGGATATGTGTATAAAGCGGCCTCCTTCGAGCGGAAAAGCGCCGCGCTCTTTAACCGCCTTTAGAAAGCGTTGTTTTTCGGTTTGATCACCAAGCCATAACACAGGTTCGCCAAACTGGCGTTTTGCGGCAAGGGAGGCCGATTGTTCATCTAACCCAGTGCATTCCTGTATTTCCTCAATCGACATTTTGGAAAACTGTTTGAACTTGCCGTCAAATTCACTGCCAATTTTATCTAATAGTTTAATCCAGTAATTTTTATTGGAAATGAACGCTTTGCACCAATAACCATCTATCCACACGGTACCACTGGGTTTTTGTTTAAAGAAACCATGGGGAATAAAAATGGCTGCGCCATTTTCAATAATAAATGGGCCATCTAAGCCGATTGACTCCCGCAGTGGCTGCAGTTCTGCAAACGTTTTACTGGTGGTGGGAATAATGGGTATAGTTTTCTTTTCCAATGCCGTTAAAGCCGGTTTCGCCGCCTCAAATGAGTAGGTATGGTGGTCCAACAGCGTGCCGTCCATATCGGTGAAAACGAGCGTTTTCGTCATTTACTTACATCCTGTTTTATAATGTTTCGGTGATGATCCAATGTAAAAACGGTGTCACATGCATCAGGTAATGTACGAAGCGCATGTTCAGTAATTCGCTGGTAGTGTTGCACAAAGTTTGCCACTTCTTCATCACTCATAATTCCTGTACGGTCAATGTGCGACAGCAAAGCCAACTTGTGTTCTTGTTCTAAACGCCATTGATAAACGCAGTCAAACGAGGGCGCTTTTAGCATTACCTGATAGTCTATCTTTTGGAACAGTGTCTGGTAATCTCCTGCTAATTCAGTATTGACGAAAGAACGCCAAATACCAAGCGGGTCCTCTACCTCTTCTAAGTGATTAATAGGTGGTTTAACTTCGTGGCTAGCTTGAGGAGACACACCGACACACCAGCCCTCTAAAATAATAAAATCGGGCTGATGCGAAATGACGGGCCATTGTACTTTTGGCCAAGGGTTGTCAGTGGCTTTGTTAAATCGAGGAAGACTGGTTAGCTGGCCTGTTTCAAGTTGTCGAAACGTATTGAGCGCTAGGGGAATGTCGTGGGTACCTGGCACACCGCGCGTAATAAGGAGTGGATGAACTTTAATTGCCAGTGCACGGCGAGCTGATTGATCTAAATAGAAATCGTCTATGGATAAAGAAACCACAGATTTCTGATAAACCGAACTAAGGTACGCTTCCAGAAAGCTGGTCAGTGTGGATTTTCCCGAGCCTTGGCAGCCATTTATACCGACAATTAAAGGCGTGCTTGCACCTTTTTGGTGCTCAAGTAACCGCTCTGCTAATGGCGTGAACCATTTTTGTGCAATTTCTGCATAGCTACTTGGTAATTGATGTGTTGCTAAAAAGCCATCTATGTCCATGTTGTTACCCTAATCAATGCAGAATACATACACTCTCGCAGACTAGGGTTACAACATTTATGCCAAAATAGAAAGAATCGGCATATCGCCTATGTTACTTTTTGTTTGCCACAATCACGGCTCGTTGTGGTGCAGGGTAACCCTCAATAGTGCGAGTAATATCTTCTGGATCGAGAAAATCTTTCAAAGATTGTGTTTCCATCCAGGAAGTCGAACGTTGTTCGTCCAAGGTTGTATGATTTACATCTACAACGCGAATATGTTCAAAACCAAGGCGAGCTAGCCACACGGTTAGTGCTGCTGTGCTTGGCAAAAACCACACGTTACGCATTTGCGCGTAGCGTTCGCCTGCCATCAACACGGTATTTTCATCACCGTCTACGACCAATGTTTCCAGTATAAGCTCTCCACCCTTACGCAGTTGATCTTTAAGCTGGGTTAAAAAAGCCATGGGGTCTTTGCGATGGTACAGCACACCCATGGAAAACACCGTGTCAAAGGCCTTTAGAGGTTGCATGTCTTCGATGCCCATAGGGAGGAAGTGTATGTTTTCACGGGCGATCTGTGGGTGATGAGCAAAGTGTTTAATCGCTTGAAATTGAATGAGAAAAAGCTGGGTAGGATCTATACCAATTACGCGATTGGCCTCTTCGCCAAGCATGCGCCACATGTGATAACCGCTACCACAACCTACATCAAGTACATTGCGGCCTTTTAGCGGCGTGATATGGGGCACGACGCGATCCCATTTCCAATCTGAGCGCCACTCTGTGTCGATGTGAATACCGTGTATGTCAAAAGGCCCCTTTCGCCAGGGCATAAATTGCTTTAACAACCCTTCAATTTGCTTTTGAGTATAGTCGTTGACATTCTGTTCGCTGCCCAAAGTGACAGCGTGTTTTAATGAAAATTGATCAACTTCAGTGGTGGGGAGTTTACTGAGCAACCGACACCACTTGTCAAATTCACCGTGCTTGCCATGTCTTTGCCACTCATCCATTAATGCTGGAAGGGTCTGAAGCCAGTGGGAAAGGGGACTGTCTAACAAAGACTTGTAACAGTCGGTTAGCCATGTTTGTTCAAGTTTACTCATTCTGTTCTCAGTATTTCGGGCTTTAAATGAATAGCACCTTTAAATTTTTCTATTTTAACGTCAGGGTTTTATCGCGACCATCGACGTGAAGTTATAGCACTTGTACCACATGACTACATCTTCAAACCCGGCTGTTTTCAATCTGGTTTCGTGCTCTGCAAACGTATCCGTTAGCATGACCTTTTCAAGCGCAGCACGTTTTTGGCTTACTTCAAGTTCACTATAGCCATTGTCACGTTTGAACTGATGATGTAAATCAATCAGCAGTTCATTGCCTTGTACCGTTGGATGTCGAATTTTTTCAGACAGAACCAAAATGCCACCAGGATTGAGACCTTGGTAAATCTTCGCTAAAAGTGTTGCTCTGTCAGCAGGTGGAATAAATTGAAGGGTAAAATTCATCACCACCATGGACGCATTTTCGATACGCACATCTTGCGCCATCCCTTGTTCGATATGAATGGGATTTGGCAAGGTAAAAGCTTGTACCACTCGTTTGCATCGTTCGACCATGGCGAGTGAACTGTCAACGCCAATAATCTTACATGTTTTGTCTTGGGTAGCACGCGCAATTGATAAACTGGCAGCACCTAAGGAACAACCCAAGTCATATACGTTAGAGTTCGAGGTAACGACGCTTTTTGCTAATTCGCCTATGGTGTGAATAATGGTTTCATAGCCAGGCACCGAGCGCTGGATCATGTCGGGAAAAACATCGACTACCGACTCGTCAAAGGTAAAGTCGGCAACTTTGTCGAGAGGGGATGCATAGATATTGTCGTGTTTATTCACAATCAGCCTTCAGTTTAATTAAATCGGCGCAATTTTACCGTTTGATTTAAAAATGCCAATCAAAAACGCTAAATTTGTCACTATTTCAGTGAATTTCTTTACAAAGGGGCTTTTCGTCCCTAACCGAAAGTATTAATCTATACGTACATTATAATAAGGAAGCAGTAACGCTAATGACAAGAATTCTAGTAGCAGACGATCACCCATTGTTTCGCGAAGCATTGAGCGGCGCGTTAGAACCTTACTTTGACAATGCACAAATACTTGAGGCGGGAAGCCTAGATGCTGCAGTGGAAAAACTTAACGAATTCGATAACGTTGAACTGGTTCTTCTCGACTTGAATATGCCAGGCGGCGAACATTTCAATGGACTTATTACAATGCGTGAGCAATTTCCTAATATTCCAGTTGGGGTGATTTCAGGTAGCGATAGTGTTGAAGTGGTAGCTCAGGTGATGAGCCTTGGTGCACAAGGGTTTATTCCAAAAGTGTCAGCTACTCGAGAAATGGCGCAGGCAATTGTCGACATGATTGCAGGTAAACGCTGGTTGCCTGAAGGCATGGAAGACGAACTTGAAAAAGTAGACGATGAATTGAAATTGCTTTTACAGCGCTTCCGCGAATTAACACCTAAGCAAATTCAAGTGTTGTCCTATTTACGTGCGGGGCTGATGAACAAACAAATCGCGCATGAAATGAACGTAACAGAGGCCACCATAAAAGCGCATATTAGTGCTATTTTACGCAAGTTAGAAATTAACACGCGTACTCAGGCGGTATTGCTGATGGACAAATTGCAGCTTAATTAATCTGCAGCGAAGCACAAAAAAAACGGAGTTTAGCTAACTCCGTTTTTTTTATGCTTTTTGTCTGGTGTAGGGGTAAAAAAAAGGTCGCTCATATTGGCGACCTTTTTTAATTAGCTTAGTAAAACGTGTTACGCTGCTTTACCACCGCGTTTTTTCGCGGGTTTAGTCGACGAGTTTACTTTTGCGATAAGCTCTTCGTGATCAAAATCATCCACGTTGATAGTACGTAGGCGACCCGCTTCGGTTTGCTTCAATAGTGTTGCTTCATCTTCATTGATCACACCTTCTGCAAGTGCCTCATCTGCAAGTGTGTCCAAGTTGGTGAAAGGCAGTTTTGCCTTCTTGTGCTTACAGATGCGTTCGAAAATAGGCTCACTTGCTAGTACATCATCAAGCGTTTGCTCTAAATCGCCCATTAAACTACCATCTTCACGCGTGAGGTATTGACCATAGCCAAGACGGCTGCGCGATGAACACGGAGTTTGCAACATTTGCGCAATGGCATGCTCTGTCTTATCCGAAGGTTTCGCAACGCGACGACCAAATGGAATAACCAATGCACGCATGACGCCAGCTATCGCTTTATTAGGGAAGTTCGCTAAAAAGTCATCGATAGCGGTTTCAATATCGTGCAGGGTGGTTTGCATTGCCCAATGCAATAATGGCAAGTCTTCTTTTAAGCGACCTTCTTCGTCAAAGCGTTTTAGGGTAGTACTACCTAAGTACAAGCCACTTAAAATGTCGCCCAAGCGAGCAGATAAACGTTCGCGACGCTTGAGATCACCGCCTAACACACCCATGGATACGTCGGTAAGTAAGGCCAGATTTGCACTGTAACCCTGCATGAGTTTGTAGTAGCGCGCGGTCTCATCGCTAAACGGAGCACTACTAAATGCGCCATTTGTTAATGAGAACCAAATGCTGCGTACGGTATTGGCTACGGCAAAACCAATGTGACCAAAGACCGCTTTATCAAATGCCTGAAGGGCTTCTTTTCTGTCTTCAATAGAGGCTGCTTGAATTTCTTTTAACACGTAGGGATGACAACGCATGGCACCTTGGCCGAAAATCATCATGTTACGGGTCAGAATATTCGCGCCTTCTACGGTAATAGAAACCGGCACACCTTGATAGCCGCGACCTAGATAATTATTTGGCCCAAGCATAACGCCTTTACCGCCGTGTACATCCATAGCATCATTGATTACCTGACGCATTTTTTCGGTCAGGTGATATTTACAAATTGCCGAGATAACGGAAGGCTTTTCCCCTAAATCCACACCCACTGTTGAAAAGCGCGTGACGCCGTCCATTAGGTAAGCGTTACCGCCAATACGGGCGAGCATTTCTTCTACCCCTTCCATGTGCCCAACCGGCATACGGAATTGACGACGAATACGTGCATACGCGCCTGTAGCTAACGATACTGATTTAGCGCCACCAGCTGCTGACGAGGGCAGAGTAATACAGCGTCCCACTGAAAGACATTCCACCAGCATACGCCAACCACGTCCGGCCATTGAAGGGCCACCGATGATGTAGTCAATAGGCACAAAGATATCTTCGCCTTTTAGCGGCCCGTTTTGGAACGGCGTATTTAACGGGAAGTGACGACGGCCAATCTCCAATCCTTTGGTATCGCGAGGAATAAGCGCACAGGTAATGCCTGGCTCTTTGTTATCGCCGAGTAATCCATCAGGGTCTTGGAGTTTAAATGCAAGGCCGATAACGGTAGCAACAGGGGCAAGGGTAATGTAACGCTTGTTAAACGTAAGACGCATACCCAGCACTTCTTCGCCATTGAATTCACCTTTACACACAACACCTACATCGGGAATTGCACCGGCATCTGAACCAGCTTCAGGGCCAGTCAGTGCAAAACAGGGAATTTCTTCACCAGCGGCAAGGCGAGGTAAATAGTGATCTTGTTGTTCTTTAGTACCATAGTGCTGAAGCAGTTCACCCGGGCCTAATGAGTTTGGTACACCGACTGTACTGGACAGAACCGCACTTACCCCCGCCAGCTTTTGTAAAACACGGGATTGAGCATAAGCAGAGAATTCCAAACCGCCGTATTGTTTTTTGATGATCATGGCAAAGAATTTGTGTTCTTTGAGGTACTGCCAGATCTCAGGTGGTAGGTCGGCATCTTTGTGGTTAATTTGCCATTCATCTACCATTGAGCACACAGTGTCACAAGGACCGTCAAGAAACGCTTGTTCTTCCGCTGTTAAGCGACCTTTTGGAATACGGTGCAACTTGTCCCAATCAGGCTTGCCACTAAAAATGTCACCATCCCACCATACTGTGCCTGCATCAATAGCTTCTTGTTCAGTACTGGACATTTCGGGCATAACTTTGCGATAAAACGCCAGCAGTTTTGTAGAAATGTGTTGCTGTCTGATATTTGTTAATGTGAATGGCAATGTTACAGCCAAATAGATTATCCAACCTAAGAGGCCGATATCACCGAAAAGGGTGCCCAGAATCATGACACCCGCGCCCATGGCGACGGCTGTCACCAAGCTGGTGCGTTGATAACTAGCTATTGCCAGTGTCAATAGCACCAGTAAAAACCAAATAAAATCTGCCATACTTCTCTCCTGAGAGGCGTTGAATGTTACACAGGTCGATGCTCTTTTGAGTAATATCCGAGGCGAAAAAGCACGGATTTTTGAGGTCTGACCAGCATGGTGTAAACCTATTATTTAATAACCCAAAGATCAAGATTTTTACATGAATATTCTACTAGAAACAGCGTCAATAATAAGTGTAAGTATAGTTATAAAACTTAGAATGACTTTGCTTTACATCATATAAATCTGAATAAAGGTAAAGGAAGACAGATGAGGAGCAATTTAGGTGAGTCCCGTTAAGCGCTCGCAATGCATGTAAATAACAAATTACGAGCGCGCTACAGGATTGATACTACAGCGTTTTAAACGATTTAAGTTTAATGTCGCCTTGTTCGTCACCGTCTTTAAATTGTTGTAATCGCACAAGGGCGTAATTTAAGGAAGGGGCAAACCACGCGAACGTTTCTCTTTTATTCGAGTCTCGGATCAGTTTTACTTTAACCGCTGCTAACTCACCATAAGGCAGGGAAAGTACTTCTTCATTTACGACTTCTACACCGTAGTGGCGAAGCTGACCACGGTAATTGACAAAGTCATATTCCAGCGAGGTTTTACCTTGTGCCAGTTGTTTGGCCAAATCTAATCGATAGATTTGATTATCAAATTCGCCGTTCCACTTGAAGGTATCGCCATTTTCAACCGTAATTTTCCCTTCGCCTTGTTGACTGAACGTCACTTTTAACGCTTTGTCAGGGCCAGTTCCAGAACGACTGTAGTAATATTGATAGGGCACTACCGAGGAATCTTCTATACGAAAAATAGAATGCTCGCTACGCTTATCTGACAAGAAAAACTTAGACACTTTTGAGGTGTAAAGTAATGAATATTGATTTTCTCCAAGCTGGGAGAGCTCAATATTTGCCTCGCCAACGTCATCTCCCCACTTATAGGCAGTGTAACTTGCCGCATAAGGTTGCAGGGGAACTGAAGAATCGCCACTATCTTGTGCACTCACACTTATTGATAATGCGAAAAGTCCACAAACGGCTAACTGCTTAATCGCTGGCATAGCCTGATTCCGGAAGTTCATGCTCATCTAAAACTGCCTTATTGTTGCGCATCACTAAACGGCCATCACAATACCACGACAGTACCAGTGGGTAGATTCGACGTTCCTGCTCCTGAACCCGCTCGGCAAGTTCGCTTGGGGTGTCATCTTCAAAGACGGGGACGCGGCTTTGAATAATCACCGGACCACCGTCTAATTCAGGCGTGACAAAATGTACACTGACGCCGTGTTCTGAGTCGCCATTGTCGATAGCGCGCTGATGCGTATTTAACCCTTTGTACTTAGGCAACAGAGAAGGGTGAATGTTCATTAATTTTCCGGAAAAACTATTCACAAACTCTGGGGTCAATATACGCATGAACCCAGCAAGAACTACACCCTCAGCGCCAAATTCATCGATTTGCAACTTGAGCGCTTTATCGTAGGTATCTCGATCGTCGTATTGGGTGTGATCCAAACAGACTGCAGGAATTCCTGCTGCCTTCGCGCGCTCCAGCCCATAAGCCTGAGGGCGATTACTAATAACACCACAAACTTCAGCGTTTAACCGCTTCGCTGCAATCTCATCGATAATGGCTTGTAGGTTACTGCCATTACCGGAAATTAACACGCATAGCTTTTTAACTGGCTTGCTCATGGGTTTATTTCTACTTGCGCTTCGCCATCTTTGGCTGCAATTTCACCAATCACCCAGGCGTCTTCACCTTGAGCGCTAAGTATGCGAAGGGCGTTATCCACGTCTTGATCATCCACCACAATCACCAGACCCACACCGCAGTTAAAGGTGCGGTACATTTCATGACGTGTTACGTTGCCGTGCTCTTGAAGCCAAGCAAAGATAGCTGGCCATTGCCACGTGCTCTCGTCGATGACAACTTTTGCATCTTCAGGCAATACACGAGGGATATTTTCCCAGAAGCCACCACCAGTGATGTGTGAAATAGCACTGACCTCTACTTCTTCCAGAAGTGCCAATACCGATTTTACATAAATTCGGGTGGGAGCCAGTAAATGGTCAATAATTGGCTTGTCGTTAAGGTTAGCATTAACGTCTGCACCGCTGACTTCAATAATTTTGCGGACCAGAGAGTAGCCATTTGAATGTGGGCCAGAAGAGCCCAGCGCAATCAACTTTTGCCCCGGTTTTACATTGGTGCCGTCGATAACTTTATCAGCTTCCACTACACCTACACAGAAACCCGCAATGTCGTAATCACCGTCGTGATACATTCCTGGCATTTCAGCAGTTTCACCACCTATTAATGCACAGCCTGCTTGTTCACAGCCTGCACCAATACCGGTAACAACAGACGCAGCCACATCCACGTCAAGCTTGCCAGTGGCGTAGTAATCTAAGAAAAACAAGGGTTCGGCCCCTTGCACAATAAGATCATTTACACACATGGCGACTAGATCGATACCGACACCGTCATGGCGGTTGGCATCCATGGCAACCCGAAGTTTTGTACCCACACCGTCAGTTCCAGACACCAGTAGCGGTTTTTTATATTTAGTGGGAAGTTCGCACAATGCACCAAATCCCCCCAAGTTACCTTTCACTTCTGGTCGGTGGGTTCTTTTGGTAACTGATTTAATACGTTCAACAAGTTGATTTCCTGCGTCGATATCTACGCCTGCATCTTTGTAACTTAAAGAAGTTTTATTTTCGCTCACGGTTGGGCCCTGGAACTAAGAGGTAGAAAAACGCGGATTCTACCAGTTAGTGGCCACAAGTCCAATTTGTCACCACTATTTTGTAGGCTTTTTTCTTTTTCAAGCGTAACAAAATTGGGGAAGCAATAATCTTTTTCATTTTATGGATGAAATTAGCCCCAATATAAAAGACAATGGTCACCAAGTGCTTGGCCGTCGATACAAAATGTGTATTTTTCGTGTAAATACTACAAAAGGTAAGGAATAAGGTTTAACAAACTATGGAATTTCAATGTTAACGGCAGCTAACAACAGCACACAACAAAGTTCGTTGAGTAGGGTAAAGGCTATGCGTCTTTTGGGTATTGTTTTCACTGTTTTACTTACTGGTACTACAGCGTCATATGCGGCACAGCGTGTTGTGACAAATGAAGCGCGTATTGAGGTAGAAAACCAGAGTCAGGCTACACAACGGGAAGCGTTGAAAAAAGCACTTCGACAGGTTTTTGTCAAAATGTCAGGGAGTACTGCGGTACTTGATAATCCCGGCGTTCGCGCTGCTTTAAGTACTCCGCAAAGCCTTCTTCGTTCATATCGCTTCGATTATGATAACGGTACTACTTACTATATAGCCGATTTTGATCAGGTTAAGCTAACCGATTTACTGCAACGAGAAATGCTGCCACTGTGGGGAGACAGAAGGCCAGAGACTATTGTATGGCTGGCACAGGAAAGCGCTGATCGTTCACGTTTTCTGTTAGATGAATCTCAGCCTAGTTCATTGGCTGATGCATTGCGCCAAACTGCTGTAGAAAGAGGGCTACCCCTTAGTTTGCCTTTAATGGATCTTACCGATAATACCAGTATTTCAACCTATGATGTGTGGGGGCGCTTCGTAGAGCCGCTTCGAAAGGCATCCATTCGCTATGGTATTGATAATATTATTGGGGCTCGGGTGTACCGCAACGATCCTACCGCTATTCCTGAATTTTCGGATAATCCTGTAGCATCAGGTACGATAGAAAGCCTTGATGACGTTATTGGTAACGATAGCGATATCAGTCAGTCCTATGCGAAGGACACTCAGGCGCAAAGGCCTGATGCAGACTCGTCTCATTTCGATTCGATGGCAAATGACGTTGTACAAGTTGATGGGATAAGTTCATCCGAACAGCCTTCTTCACAAACCCGTGACATGGATGAAATGAGCCATGTGGAGTCGGTGCAGGCAACCTCGGTTGTTATGCCTTTCACTATGGACGAATTCGCCGATCATGCTAAACGCGCAGATGAAGGCGATTACGCGCTGGATTGGGTATTTATTGGTGGCGGAAAAGTCAGTCATGGCAGCATTTATGCTGATTCGCCAGAGGCAGTTGCTACTCAACTAGTTGACGCCTATTCCAACTATTTGTCTTCGCTGTACGCTGTGGTAGGTAGTCACGTATCAGAACGAGAAACCCTGACTATATCGGTGGCGAACATTGGCACAATTGAAAGTTACGCCAGTGCGACGGCATACTTAAATAGTCTTAGTGTTATTGAAGACGCCAGCTTAATCCAGCAATCAGGCACTGTCGCGACGTTTGCGCTTTCTCTGCTGGGTACTAAAGATGACTTTTTAACTAGTTTGCGTTTAGAAACGAAATTGCGCACTGTCACTGATGCTCAGGGACAATCTGTGCAAGGCTACACCTTTTATTGGAATGACTAAGGCCTATGCAGTTGCCGTTACCCGTTACGCTCCCCATTGATGAAAACTTTGACAGTTTCGTTGATATAGGTAATGAGGAAGTGGTAGCGGTGCTAGAAAGTATTGTTGCCGCTTTACCGAGCTGGCGCCAGGACGAGGCATTAGGTCATCTGGCTTCGCTTAAGCTACCTCTAGTTACCTTACTGGGAGTATCGGCTACAGGGAAAAGTCATTTACTGTTTGCCACTTGTCATCAATTGGCCACTCGTAATGTAAGCCACCTTTATCTCAACATGAATAATTACCAGGCCTGGTCACATCATATCTTGGATGGCCTAGAAGACCTGTCCTTGATCGCCTTGGATAATATCCATGCCATCGCAGGGGATGCCAGGTGGGAAGAGGCGCTATTTGATTTATTTAATCGCGTGATTGAAACTCAGCAGGCGCTCATTGTGTGTACCAGTCAATTAGGACCTTCTAATCCTGCCTTTACACTGCCTGATTTGCGTTCAAGATTAGCGTGGGGGGTTATCTATCACGTTAATCAATTAGATGAAGCAGGTCGGGAAGAGGCAGTGAGGTTGAGGGCGAACGAAAGGGGACTTAAGCTTTCAAATCAGGCGCTGCAATTTTTGCTGCATCACAGCGAACGGGATTTGAAAAGCTTAATGGCACTTCTGGCGCGGCTTGATACTCGTTCCTTACAGGAACAAAAACGGTTGTCGGTAGCCATGGTTAAGCGTGAGTTGGGGTTAATTTGAAATAGATCTGTATGCCAGGTCTGGCGCTTATTTGGCATAGCCATTTTTGCGGTTCATGCTGTGCCTGAAATCGCCCTTTGAGAAAACTCGTGACGATTTAACAAAGGCTCACAGGAAACGACAAGCCTGTTGAATAAGACAACAGGCTTCAGACTATTGATTACTGTTATCCCCTTCAAATAACGCTTTTTCGTCTTTCATTTCTTCTTTAAGTTTGCGTAAGCCCAACCCTAGCTCTCTGCCACGCTTTCGGGCAAAAGCACTACAACCAACAAACATACCGGTACACAACAGAATTTCTATAAATGCATAGACGCGTTCTTCCGGCACGGCATATGCCACCGTACAGCCGTGTATTAAATAGAATAACACGACAAAGTTGGCCCACGCATGTGTATAAGGCTTACCTTTTAATACGCCCCAGTATGGCAAAAGCAGTGGCAATACATAAAACAGGCTAATAAATAGCGGTGAGTACGTGTGGGCTTTGACAAAAGTAAATTGCCACAATGTTATCCATACAATTAGTAAGGTATGGCTGACTAATGCGAGATAGCGAAAAAAACGCGTATCTGGTGCCATTTTAATTCTCCGATGAATCTTGTTGATTAAGTTTTAGTGCAAGTTTTGCCAAACGCTTACCTTGTGCAATACACAGTAATTTCTCGTCTTCACTCAATTGATGCGGCGCAGGGAGGCTGGGATGCGCTACATGGGTTACACCGTATGGGCTGCCGCCACTAAGTGTGTTGTGAAGAGCGGGCTCACTGTATGGTAAGCCACATATGACCATGCCGTGGTGGATAAGGGGTAACATCATACTGAGTAAGGTCGACTCTTGTCCGCCATGCATGGATGACGAGGAGGTAAAGACGCAGGCCGGCTTGTCGATAAGTGCGCCTTTGATCCATTGACCACTGGTCGAGTCAATAAAATGCTTCATTGGGGCTGCCATATTCCCAAAACGCGTGGGACTACCTAACGCTAATGCACTGCATTGTTCAAGCTCTTTCATGGTGACCACAGGGACAGTGTCATTGGTTTGGTTTTCGGTGTCGTTGAGACTTGCCACCGTACGCAATATTACAGGTACATTTAGCGCGCTGATCCCCTGAGCAATGGCGTCAGCCAGTCGTTTGGTACTGCCGTGACGGCTGTAATATAAAACGAGGACAGGCGCCACTATAGAATTTCCAGTACCGCTTCAGGAGGTCTGCCAATCCGCGCATTATCACCGTGAATTACAATGGGGCGCTCCAGCAATTTAGGCGTAGTGGCCATCGCTTCAAACAAGGCTTCGTCAGTGATATTGGTATCACTGAGGTTAGCGGCCTTATATTCGTCTTCTTTCGTACGCATCATGTCGCGCACCGAATCAATATTCAGTTTTGTATAAATGTCTTTCAATGCGTCGATAGTCAGTGGTGTCTTTAAATATTCAATCACAACTGGCTGGATCCCTTTTTCTTCCAGTAGCGCTAAGGTTTGTCTACTCTTTGAGCATCGTGGGTTATGTATGATAGAAATTGATGTCATGTCGCGTCCCGCATTGATATTGCATTGCAGTGTTTATTGCCCGGTAAATTTACACTGTAATGTTTGATTTAATAATATGTCATCTGTGCAGCTTACAGCTTAATTCGTTGCTCATTTAAATTCGTTTTAGCGGGGGTAATGGTTTACAAGCCGCCAGTTACTTCAAAAGAACAAAAAATGCCCTGCAAAAATGCACACCTTATCGTTTCATCAGAGTATACCTTCATTGGACTTGCGTATAAATGTTTAGTGTAGAGGGGATATTCTAAATGGTTGTAAATACGTCGGAATATCGCGTGTTTAAAACGGTATTTTTGTATTGCATATTCTGGCAGTATGACATGGAAAAACGTTAACCAATGGGCAAAGTGGTAGGGTAATGAGAAATAAAATAGGCATCGTTTTAGTGGCTGTGTGTGCTTGTATAGCAGGTTGGATGTTTTACCAAAATACCCGTGTAGATTTTCAAACTCTCGACGGTGAAACTTATATGTGGAAAGCGTTTGAAGGGCAGTGGACTGTGATTAATTATTTTGCGCCATGGTGTGCTCCGTGTTTGCGGGAAATGCCAGAGCTAAATAGCTTAAGTCAAAACTTACCCGCTAACACCCGTCTATTTGCCATTAATTACGACCACAAGACAGTCGCTGAACTCAGAGCAATGGCGCAACAGTTTACTATCGAGGTGCCGTTAATTGTAGCCGACGAAAAGACCCGATTACCGATGAAAAAACCGCCTTATCTACCGGCTACCTTCATTGTAGGGCCGTCAGGTGAAGTCGTCGATACCATAATGGGCGAAGTGACCGCCGATGGCATTCGCCAGCGATTAAGCGCAATGCAAAACATCGACGAATAAGGTTTTACATTATTTCACTATAAACGCTGTAGGCGCTCTTCTTGATCTCTAAACTGTTTGATGCGCGCTCTGATCCGCTGTTTTTCCAGATGGTCATCACCGGCGAAATTATAGGCGTATTGCAATTCGTCCACAGCACGGTTGTACGCGCCATATAATGCATAGACTTCCGCTTTGCTTTGATGCATTTGAGAAAAGCGTTTTGCTTTTTGAAAGGCTTCACTCATTAATTGGTGTGCAATTTGATAGTCTTTTTTCACTAATAAAAAGTCTTTCAATAGCGAAATGGCTTCATCGTATTTTTGTGCGCTGATGTACGCGTTGGCTTGGTTAAGCGCCAATACTTGATTTCTTGGGTTATGCGTAACGTGAGGTTGTAACATTTCGATTGCTTTGAGGGCTTGCCCCTGCGCAAGGTAAATGTCGGTCATTGCATCGAGATAAAATAAATTACTGCTATCGCCAGTGAGTAATTCATCCATAATTGTTTGTGCTTGTTGGATTTTCTCAGCACGCATATAGGCCAGTGCCAAGCCATACTGGTTAGCTTCTGCACTGCGTTGCACAGACTGTTTCACTGCCGCTTCAAAATACTCAATAGCATAACCGCTGTCGAAAGAATATCGTGCCATTATTCGAGCCTTGGCTAATTCAAATTGCTTATTTATTGGTAAAAAACGACGGGGATAATCATCGGCCCGGCTACGGGCATCAGCAATACGAGTTTCAGTTAGCGGGTGGGTAAGTAAACGAGCTGGCGGACGCGACACCATGCGGTATTCTTCTGCCATGGTCGAAAAGAACGTAGCCGCTGCTTTCGGGTCAAACCCGGCGCGCGCCAACATGGTAATACCAATGCGGTCAGCTTCCTGTTCATTTGAGCGGGTATAGTCAATTTGCATTTGTGCAGACGCAGCTGAACCCGCTTGTATCGCAGCGATACCCGCTTCTGGGTTCGCCATAGCAATTAACAAACCACCAATCATAGACGCTAACGCCAAGGGCGATGAACGTTGTTGTGCTTGCATACGGCGGGCAATATGGCGCTGCGTCACGTGGGATATTTCGTGAGCCAACACCGAAGCTAATTCACTTTCGTTATCAGCTCTTCGCATAAGTCCGGTGTGAACCCCAATGTGACCACCAAAAAAAGCGAAAGCATTGATGGCATCATTGTTTACCCAGAAAAACTCAAATGGAAATTTTGCATTTTCGGCATGTACTACCAGCCGATTTCCCAGGTCTTGTAAGTATTCATCAAGCACGGGGTCAGAAATTAACGGACTTTGGCCACGCATCTGTCGCATAACGGCATCGCCTACCAGCATCTCCTTATCAAGGGAAATTGCGTCTGAAGCTACGACACCGATTTCTGGCAGCGCATTTTTATTACTGTACTTGGCATCCTGTGCAACAACCGCTAGGCTCGTGGTGAGCGAAAAAGAGAGGGCAACCAGATATGCTGAAATCTTATTTATCATGAACCTACGTTTTGTGAACATGTGACATTAATTAACTACTTAGAGCACTAAATGGTTAAACAGTTTCAAATTTTGTCAATACTTTTACCTATAATGCCGTACTCAACACCTATATGCTACCTATGCGCGGATAGATGTCATTGAGTAGGGGATAATTCGTTACAATACAATACCTTTTTATAAACGTCATACCAGTTTGAATTTATCATATAGTTGGCCCCTGCGTATTGCTAATCAATAGTGCTATCAACTATGATGCGTGTCCTATTTAGCGTAACTTCTGGACGTCACTATGATTAGCGTTTTTGGTCGATGGTACCGACGCAAATTTTCCGATCCTGATGCAGCCATGCTGCTCATCCTAATTTTAATTACGACGGCAGTATTGTTGTTGTGGGGCGAACTGATCATGCCCGTATTAGTTGCTGCGATCATTGCGTACTTACTCGACTGGCCGGTAAATCGCCTTGTGAATGTGGGAGTAAGTCGAACTCTAGCCTGTGCAGTAGTGCTCACCGGATTTATCACGCTTACCATTTTGACCTTGATTGGTCTTGTGCCAATTATTTCTAAACAGAGCGTAAACCTTATACAGGAAACCCCTTTAATTTGGCAAAAAGCGCAAGAGTGGATTTTGACCTTGCCCGATAAATATCCAGACTACGTTCAGGTTTACCAGATTCATCAAATGATGGAAGGCCTTAACGGCAAATTGGTAGAGGTAGGGGAAACGCTTATATCTGCTTCGTTTAGCAACATTGCCAACGTAGCAGCCTTGCTGGTTTACGTGATTTTAGTGCCGTTAATGGTGTTTTTCATGTTAAAAGATAAACCCTTTTTTCTGGAAAGTATTTCTCGTTTATTGCCAAAAGAGAGACGATTAATCACCCAGGTTGGTCACGAAATGAACGCGCAGATTGCTAACTACATTCGCGGAAAAGTCATTGAAATAATTATTGTTGGCGTAGTGAGTTGTGTGACATTCGTATTGATGGACTTGCGCTATGCCATATTACTGGGTGTGCTTGTGGGCTTCTCGGTACTCATCCCATATATTGGCGCAGCAGTAGTGACGATCCCGGTTGCGGTAGTCGCCATGTTCCAATGGGGCATTTCACCTGAATTTTGGTACCTGATTGTGGCTTACGGCATTATTCAAGCGTTAGATGGCAATTTACTGGTTCCGCTATTGTTTTCAGAAGCGGTCAGCTTACATCCACTTTACATCATCATCGCTGTACTGGTATTCGGTGGTTTATGGGGTTTTTGGGGGGTCTTCTTTGCCATACCGCTGGCCACTTTAGTAAAAGCTGTGGTTACTGCTTGGTCAAGTAACCCGATTGCTGCGCCCGAGACAACCCAGAATTAAACACAAAGTGGGGGAGTGATGCTGGGTGTTTTCGTGGCTTAATTAGCCTCCACTGAAGCCAATTTTAAAAGCCCCTAATAATTGGAATATCCAATGGTTGAGGGCTTTTCAAAATTGCAATGAGGCTTTGAAACAACCATAATCAACACATCATTAAGCGCATTACCTCATAGTCAGTCTGGTTGTATAAATCTGCGGGAGACCAAACCTGCTAATCCTAATATAAGAAGTACAAATGTTGATGGTTCTGGAACTTCAGTAACACCTGCTGCAATAGCTTTTCCTGCAACTGACTCGTACCCCCAACTAAGAATACTTTGTGTACCCAAATCGCTTTCCGAAATAATTACCCAGCCATAATGTGTTTGACCAGCTAACTGAAATGACAAGCCGAATATGCCGGTCTCTCCAAGACTCAATATTCCAGAATAATCATTCGTGCCCACAAAATTGTCTGTATTGCTCCAATTACTGCCCGCGCCAATCATTTCACCAAACGAAAATAAATATCCCCCTGTGCCTGAACCAATATTTACCATATCAGAAAAAGATGTATCGAAATGAATATCTCCATGATCTGATAGAACAAAATCCCCTACAGCACCTAAAGAAGTTGTTGAAGTTTCATCGGACAGCATGTCCCAATATAAATTAGTATCTTGAGATACCGTTGATGTTCCTGATGGAGTAAATGTTATTATTCCAGCACTAGCTAAACCACTAAGTGTTATGGCAAAGCATGCAACTACGCTTTTTAAAAAATTTTTTATCATTTTAGTTTTCCTTGTAATTCCTTTCTAAAGAGAGGTAACTACTGATACTAAGTTACAATCGAATACTGCAAGACTGCTGGATCACGCAAGAAGCGCTCCTCTTTAATTAACAATATGGAAAATAAGAGGTTATTTGTTATATGATAATTTTATTATGGCAATCTGAAAAATAACCTGACATTAAAATCTCTTACTTAAGACGCGAGGGAGGTATAAAGTGTTATTCAGGTACATTTTTATTCGCGTAACTTATCAAGACGAAGCCACAGAATAGTTTGTGCGGGGTAACGTTTTTAATGTAGCGTCTCTGTTGGTGTATAGAACGACTTGGTTAACTTTAATCAGGGAAATTACAATGATGTGTATGTTTACTGCTTTTGTGGATAAAAAAGAGCCACTATTTAAAAAATAGAAGCTCTATGTTTACTTGATAATCTCTCATTGTAGGAGCACGTATGCGCTATTTAGTCACAACAGGACTAGTTGTTTAAATAGTCCATTACCACGGTGTGGTGCTCTTTCGTTTTAAACTTGTTGAATACATGTTCAACTACGCCACTTTCGTTAATCAGAAAGGTGAGGCGGTGAATGCCGTCGTATTCTTTTCCCATAAATTTTTTTGGGCCCCAAACACCAAATGCATCAGCAACAGCGTGATCTTCGTCTGAGAGTAAGGTGAAGTTGAGATTTTCTTTTTCAATAAACTTAGGCAAACGCTTTACAGCATCCGGGCTGATACCGAGCACCACTACATTTTTAGACGACAATTCATCGTTAATGTCGCGTAAACCTTGAGCCTGTACTGTACAGCCTGGTGTCATTGCCTTGGGGTAAAAGTACACCAGTACTTTTTTACCTGCAAAATCTGCAAGTGATACGGTTTCATCATTTTGATTCTGTAATGAAAATTGTGGCGCTTTATCACCAGCTTGTAACGTTTTCATTGGGATCCTTTCGTTGTTTATCGACTACTTTGCCTGTCACATTTAACGATGCGAACAGGGCCATTAGATCAGATTCTAGCGCATCTAAATTGTCTGAAGCGGGTAATGACACAACAAACTTACAGCGCATATTGTCTTTACCTGAAGTTTTATCCTTAAAGGTACGTTGTCTAAACGCGCTTATCATTGCATGGCGCTCTGCAAAAAAGCCGGTAACGGCCTTAATCAAGCCAGCGGCATCCTCACCACTAAATTCAACGTTAAACATATGTTCTAAATTTTGCTTTTCATGATGACTGGTACGTTTCATCATTGATAGTAAATCCAAACGTTGAAACAGAGTTGGCAACGTGCACTCCGCTTTAGTAATAGCGCTTTGCGTGCCTTCGATAATCATCGTCAATGAAAACTCCCGGCCATATATCGCTTGTCTACTATCGAGGATATTGCACTGTGCTTCTGAAACAGTGGTTGCAATTTCGCTTAAAATGCCACTTTTATCTGTGCCTAGAATGGTGACAATAAGTTGGTGTTTAGACATCTAGTTTTCTTAAGGGCTAATTGGGCCTGTTGACCTGTGTTATTCTATTGTGCAACGTGTTAGGGGACATTTTTTATAGTTAGAACCCTAATGTGCAATGGTTGTCCTGCACAGTTTCCAAGTATAAAAAGATGTGATTCACGCTACCCTATGGGTTCGCTCTGTGGGGATGTTGGATTTGGTTACCCGCCGTCGATTTGCATGATTGACTCATTTCGCTTTGCCTTTCCAATTCACTTGGTAAAGCAAATATTGAACGAACTTGGAACACCAACAGACCCTACTATCACGATGGTAGCACAGAGTTTTTTTAGAAGTCAGTGCCTTTTTCTTTGCTTTAAGTAAGATAATGTCAAAATGTTTTCATTTTGCATGCGCTATCACTTGTGTTTAAGCACTGACATATTTACCATGTGCGCTCACATTTTGCGGAGAGATTATGTTTACTGGTAGTTACGTAGCACTCGTCACGCCGATGTTTCAAAACGGCGATATTGATTACAAGTCTCTAGAAAAACTTGTTAAGTTCCATGTTGAGCAGGGTACCCATGGCATAGTGTCTGTCGGGACTACTGGCGAATCTGCAACACTTCCATTTGATGAACATGTAAATGTGGTTAAAGAAACCGTTGCAATGGCTTCAGGTGCTATTCCGGTAATTGCAGGAAGCGGTGCAAACTCAACAGCAGAAGCGATTTTTCTAACTGAACAGCTAGGTTCAGTGGGGATAGATGGTTTTTTAAGTGTTGTTCCTTACTACAATAAACCACAGCAAGCTGGGATGGTGGCGCACTTTAACGCTATCGCTGATGCCAGTGATCTCCCGGTCATTCTCTATAATGTACCAGGCCGTACCGTAGCTGATATGTTGCCTCAAACAGTGGCAGAACTGGCTAAACACAAGAATATTGTGGGCCTAAAAGACGCTACGGGCAGTATTGCTCGCTTAAAAGAAACCCAACCTTTAGTGCCTGACGACTTTGTTTTGCTCAGTGGCGATGACGCTACAAGCTGCGAGTTTATGTGTGAAGGAGGCCATGGTGTCATTTCTGTAACGGCCAACATTGTCCCCAAAGCCATTGCACAAATGTGCGAAAGCGCGCTTAACAAAGATTTCGACAAATGCCGTGAAATAGACAGTACAATAAAACTCCTTCACAGCGAGCTGTTTATTGAGCCCAATCCGGTCATGCCAAAGTGGGCATTGTACAAAATGGGCATGATGGAAAGTGCTGTTATGCGTTTACCTATGGTTTTGCCGGAACTATCAAGCCAAAAACGTATCGAAGAACTACTAAAAAAATACGCATTGATTTCTGGTTAATAAGGAATACAGATGAAAAGAACGCTGGCTATAGCAAGTTCAGTAGCGATGGTTGCACTTGCAGGTTGTTCAAGCCAAATAGATAGAAAAACCGCGTCGGGCAGTTATGCTTATTTAGAGACCCAAGAACAGGAATCACTTAAAGTTCCGTCTGACTTAGATTCACCTAATTTTTCTAACGAGTTTGCATTGCCTGAACTGGGCAAAGAGGCTGACCCTAAATTAGTCGGTAAATCCCTCGTCATTCAATCGCCTGCATTGGTTCTGCCGTTAGTGACAGGCTCCCATGTTGAAGAAGGCAAAAGCTCGGCAACAATTTGGTTTGATCAGGTCGACGACAGTCAGCCACTGAGTCAGGCAATTTGGAATTCGTTATTAAGTTTCTTAGATGAGCAGGGCATTGGCGTAGATAGCTTTAGTCCAGAACAGAAAGTATTGATCACAGATTGGATGATCATTACGAAAGAAATTGATGGTCCTTGGTACAGTTTTACTGACGAAGAAAGTGAAATTGGACGCCGTTTTGAGTTCAGTCTAGACGTTAAACCACATGGACGCAGCGCGGCTTTGACAGTTGAACTTAAAGATTACATGCAAACACTGGGTAATGATGTAGTGGCTGAGGTCACGTCTATGCAAGAGCGCCGAGAAGAAGTTGAAGTGCTCAACCAGGTCATTGGTCATTATGAATATCAAATTCAGCTAGCTGAAACACGCCGTATTGCGCGTATTCGACAGGGTATCAATACTGAGATGGGCTTTAACGCCGATGGTCATCCCGCTTACGTCGTTGAAGCAAAATACGATGTTGTATGGCCGAGAATGTTGCTTGTTCTTCGCAAGCTCGGTTTTGATGTAAAAGATTTAGATAAATCGAACGGCTTGCTGTTTGTGACCTATAATGGGGATCAAGGTAGCTGGTGGGACGGTTTATTTTCAAGTGATAAAAAGCTCCTTAAAAAAGGCGATTATCGTTTGAAAGTGGCAAGAGCGGGTGATGAACGCACATCAGTAACCTTCATGAACAATGAAAGTATCCCGTTTGAAGCCAATCAGGTTTCCGACCTATACAGTGCATTTGCTGAGGTCATGTCAGAAGATAACCTTGATATATAACTGAGACTGAGAATGGAAAAACGCGATGAGCTTTACCGCGGTAAAGCAAAAACTGTTTATTACACTGATGATAGTGACAAGCTAATCCTTCACTTTAGAAACGATACTTCGGCGTTTGATGGTGAAAAGATTGAACAGCTAGAGCGAAAAGGTGAAGTAAACAACAAGTTTAATCACTTTATTATGACAAAGCTTGAAGAAGCCGGCATTAAAACGCAAGTTGAAGCCCTGCTTTCCGATACTGAGTCTTTGGTTAAAAAGCTCGACATGATCCCTGTCGAGTGTGTGGTGAGAAACTTGTCAGCGGGCTCCTTAGTTCGCAGGCTAGGCGTGGAAGAAGGTCAAGCCCTTAATCCGCCTATTTTCGAGTTTTTCCTGAAAAACGACGCTCTACACGATCCCATGGTAAATGATTACCACATTCTTTCATTTGGTTGGGCAACGGAAGCACAAATTGCCGAAATGAAATCATTGACCTTTAAAGTGAACACAGTACTCAAAGCGTTATTTGATGAAGCTGGTATGCTGTTAGTAGACTACAAACTTGAGTTTGGCGTTGATAAAGATGGCAATATCGTTCTAGGCGACGAATTTACCCCAGACGGATGTCGTTTATGGGATAAAGAAACGCGCAAAAAAATGGATAAAGATCGCTTCAGACAAGGCTTGGGATCAGTTGTTGAAACATACATTGAAGTAGCCGAGCGTCTTGGTTTATCCCTGTAAAAGTCTCAGACTTTCACCAGTGATACTTCGTACTTTAAAAAGAGGACCCTAGGGTCCTCTTTTTGTATGTGACTTGTCAGCTATCTGTACATCAGCATGATGAAATATGAATTGCCACGGTTTTTGAAGGAGAGGGAAGGTGCTTCGCACTATACTACTTGTGACGATAGCGGTAATAGCGTTTGCGGCTAATTCATTGCTTTGCCGCATGGCATTGGTCAATACCGGAATCGATCCTACGTCGTTTATTGTTCTACGCCTTGTCAGTGGCACGATAACGCTCATTATTCTGTCATTACTGCTACACCTGCGTTCAAATACAATGACAACGATAAGCAGTTTGCTGCAATCAATTAAAGCTAATACCAGCTTAAGTACGGGCATAGCCCTATTTTTATATGCTACCTGCTTTTCATATGCCTACATTACTATGTCCACGGGGAGTGGTGCCTTATTACTGTTTGGCTCTGTGCAATTGACCATGATTACGCTTGGCTTTATTCAAGGGGAGCGCTTTGCTTTTCTGCAATGGACAGGCTTTGCTATTGCGTTTGCCGGACTCATTACTTTACTACTACCTAGCGCTTCTGCTCCATCTATCCTCTCTAGTGCAATGATGACATTAGCGGGTATGGCGTGGGGGGTATATTCGTTACTGGGTAAACGCAGCCGTTCAGCGTTATTAGCCACAACAGGGAATTTTATATACGCCAGTGTGCTATGCATACCACTCGTTATCGTCGTGTTATTTGTTTTTCCACTCAATTTGACCCTCGTCAATCTGTCATCAACCGCGTTGTGGCATCATGAAGGGATAGTGTATGCATTGGGCTCTGGCATATTTGCCTCCGCATGTGGATATGCCATCTGGTATACCGCGCTCCCGTTAATAAAATCGACAACAGCAGCCACAGTCCAGTTAAGTGTGCCCGTGATCGCTACTTTGATGGGATGGTTGTTTTTAGGCGAATCGGTATCGTGGCAGATTGCGATAGCGTCGAGTATGACACTAGGTGGCATTTACCTAGTTATCATGGGGAAGGCCCGTTGAGTAAAACTGCATTCCGTTTGGGATGATCTATAGTAACTGTATTGCGTATGGTTTATTGAATTTAAAATTAAATCTAGGATTAATCTCGTTTCAGTACTATTCATTTACGATGTGGCGTTGGGAACTAAGGAATGTCATTGAATACACCTCCTATTAGCTATAATGAGTTAGATCGGCTGGCAGTCTTACAGCGTTTAGACATACTCGATACTGAACCCGAGGAGCGCTTTGACAGAATCACTCGATTAGCACAACAGATCTTCAATAGCGATTTTTGCACAATATCTCTTATCGATAAGGACAGGCAGTGGTTCAAGTCGACCGTTAATATCGACATGAAAGAAAGCACGCGAGATACCGCATTCTGTGCGCACACTATCTTAGAAGATCAGTATATGGTGGTACCTGACACGCTGGACGATGAGCGGTTTGTGGACAATCCTTTTGTCGTTGGTGACCCTAAAGTACGCTCTTATGCTGGTGCAAATTTGATAGTTCAAGGGCAACGGGTCGGTACTTTGTGTGTATTTGGTAATGCGCCCAGGTCGTTTTCTGATCAACAGGTGCAACAATTAATAGATCTGGCTAAAGTAGTGGAGTCTGAATTACAGCGCCACGATAACACGCGCTTATTAAAAGAAATTCATCAATACCAGCTTCAGTTTGAAGAATCACAAAAACTCGTCCGGGTGCGCAGTAAGATATTAGAGAAAATCGTTACTTCAGAATCGTTAAGTGTGGTATTGCGAGAAATTGTCGAAGCAATTGAGAATGAGTACCTTCATCAAAAATGCAGCATTTTGTTACTGGAAAATAACCGCTTGAAGATGGGGGCAGCCCCGTCATTGCCAGATTTTTATAATGACGCTATAGATGGAGTGGAAATAGGCCCAGAGCTTGGCTCTTGTGGCAATACCGCTTTTACCAATGCGCTCACTGTTGTGGAAGACATTTCTACTCATCCTTATTGGACAGCGTGGGCAGACATTGCTCAGCGAGCAAATTTGCGATCCTGTTGGTCACAACCCATTAGAGGAACCAACAATGAAGTTCTCGGAACGTTTGCTATTTACCACGAAGACGTTTCCAAGCCCTCACCTGAGGCTATCTTGCTGATAGAGCAATTTGCCCATATTGCTAGCATTGCGATTGAAAGAGAGCGGGCCAACCAATTAATTTGGCATCAGGCCAACTTTGACGTGCTGACTGCATTGCCCAACCGTAACTTAATGGAAGAACAACTCAAACATTTGTTGGCAACAGCAAAGAGGGAGAAGACGAAAGTAGCGGTATTGTTTCTTGATTTAGACAATTTTAAAGAAGTGAACGATACCTTAGGACACGATGTAGGCGATCTGTTGCTAGTGGAATGTGCAAAACGCATCTTACAATGTATCAGACAAGACGACACGGCAGCCCGCCTTGGTGGCGATGAGTTTGTTATTCTCTTGGGAGGCGCACATAACGAACGGTTTTTGGATAAATTGATCCAAAATTTGCTCGGTGTCATTTCAGAGCCCTACCTGCTGAACCAAAAGAAAATACACAGTAGTGCGAGTATTGGCGTTACGCTTTTTCCTGATGATGCAGATAACGTGACCAGCTTGCTTAAAAATGCTGACCAAGCTATGTACGGCGCCAAAGCACAGGGCAAGAATAGCCACAGGTATTATTCTAAAGATATGCAAGAATCGGCACTTAAACGCTTGTCTTATAAAAATGACTTGCGATATGCCATTGAGCATAAACAGTTTTATATAGAATATCAGCCGATTGTTGACCTTCAACAGAATCGAATGCACAAAGCGGAAGCGCTCATTCGTTGGCGCCATCCTGAAAAGGGGATTATTCGTCCTGATGAATTTATTCCTATCGCGGAAGAGTCAGGCGCCATAATTGATATCAGTAACTGGGTATTTGAGCAGGTGTGTGAAGACGCATATCGATGGCGTAAGCAATTGTGCCCTGATTTGCAAATAAGCGTAAATACCTCCCCTAGCCACTATTTTTGTCGTGAGCCAAATATCATGAACTGGTTGCTGGTCTTGTTAGATAAAGGTTTACCGCCCCATGCTGTGGTACTGGAGATAACAGAGAATTTACTAATGGATGCCAATAGTTTGGTGTCGAAAAAACTCTTTCAATTTCGTCAGGCTGGCGTGGGTATAGCCTTGGATGATTTTGGCACGGGTTATTCTTCTATTTCATATTTAAAGAAGTTCCCAACGGATTTCATTAAAATTGACCGTAGCTTTGTTCACTCTATGACAGAGGTCAGCAACGATAAAGTACTGTGCGAAGCGATTATTGTGATGGCAAAAAAACTCGGGATCCAAGTGGTAGCAGAAGGGATTGAAACCCAGGAGCAATTGGCCATATTGAAAAAAATGGGATGTGATTATGCGCAGGGCTACTACTTTTCAAAACCACTTGGCAAAGTTGCGTTTGAAACTTTGTTAACAAAACAGTGTCAGCAGTAGTGCCCCTTAATAGGAGCACCCTTTATAGAAATGAAGTAGCTTACGATAGTGAAGCTAACGCTTTACCAGAATATTGCTGTAGTTCGTCAGTGCGGTTGTCTTTTATTTTATTAGCCCATTGCGGATCTTGTAACAATGCACGGCCAACGGCGACTAAATCAAATTCACCTGCGTTAAGGCGTTCAAGTAAGTCATCCACCGGGCGAGTTGATGAATCTTGACCTTTAAACGCACCGAAAAAGTCATCATTTAACCCTACTGAGCCTACAGTAATAGTGGGTTTTCCTGTTATCTTCTTTGTCCATCCCGCGAGATTCAACTCACTGCCTTCAAATTCGCTTTCCCAGTAGCGACGTTGAGAGCAATGAAATATATCGACACCGGCCTCACTCAGGGGTAACAGAAACTGCTCTAATTCCTGGGGACTCTGTGCTAAACGCGCAGCATAATCTTGCTGTTTCCATTGAGAGAAACGCAGCACAATCGGGTAATCAGGTGATGTTGCTGCGCGAATAGCTTTAATAATTTCAACCGCGAATCGACCACGGTTTTCCATGCTACCACCCCAGCAGTCCGTACGCTGATTGGTGCCTTCCCAAAAAAATTGATCAATGAGATAGCCATGTGCCCCGTGAATTTCAATTCCGTCCATGCCCATGGCTTTTGCGTCTGCTGCAGCCTGAGCAAAGGCTGCGATAACTGCTTCAATATGATCCACAGTCATGGGGTCAGCACCTTGCTTGCCCGGTTTAAACAAGCCCGATGGTCCGGCGCTAGGCAACTCTGGGTACGGTGCCTTTTCTGCCACACGCGCCATGCCCACATGCCACAATTGAGGCATTATTTTACCACCCGCATCATGCACGGCTTTCACCACATTCTTCCAGCCAGCTAAAGCTGCTTCTCCGTGAAATTGAGGAATATTGGCATCCATAGTGGCCACCTTGTCGTTTACCGTGGTGCCTTCTGTGATAATGAGGCCTGTGCCACCTTCTGCACGTCTTTTGTAGTACCCAGCCACATCTGCGGTGGGAATGCCGTTTGGCGAAAATTGGCGTGTCATAGGGGCCATAACGATACGATTATCAAGTGAAAGCTTGTTACTCTTAAACGGCGTAAACAAGGTAGTATTCGACATGTATGTTTCCTTTGTACTTGTGTCGTTAATAGGTTTTCAGTAAGAAAAGTAATCGTCGGCACAAGGCCAGTCAAATTTTCATTGGTGATAGTGTGTTATAGCGAAATTTCATTTTCATAACATAGTGTAAAACTTATCTTTTTAAAGCATTGTGTTGAAAGCAGTATGGCAGTCGCTTTCTCTCCATGTTTCATGTACGGTCGGACAAACCAAGCATTTATCTACTTGTCTCGTTGATATCAAACCTAAAGAAGTAGGCTAGCCGTATGAGCAGTAAAAGCAGACATTGTCCGTCGTGTAATTGGAAGTTTCCTATTGCAAAAGTAAAAGCACCTATTACGCGTGTAAATGGAACATTCTTCAATTGCCCAGAATGCTATGCGCCTTTGATATACAAAACTAATCACGCCACCTTGTATCGCGTGTGCACGATACTCACCGTGCCCTCAGTATTATTGATCTCTGCATATAAAGATGTGGAGGTAGTTAAAAATATAGCCACGTTTGTCGTTATCCCTTTACTCATTGCGCTTTGTGTCATGTGGCGTAAGGGTGAACACATAGAATATTACAAGCCCTGAACGCTACGCTTGTCTGGTGCTCGACATAACACCTGCGAACAATAGAATATGTAGCAATATTCATAAACAAACAAATTGGCGGTGCTATACAAAAAGTAATTGTGGGGGATTAAAGTGGGACTTTAATTTTTAATGGGCACTTTGCTACACAGCAGCATGGCAAAATTTCATCGTCATCGATGAAGGCGAGGGGATCGGTAGTGTACTCTACTTCACCTTCTATTAGCTTAGTACGGCACGCACCGCAAAACCCTTCTCTGCAGTGATAGTGAATATGAATGTCAGCGGCTTCTAAAGCGCTGAGAATAGTATTGTCTGAAGGCGCTTCAATCGGCCCCACATCGATGACATCGATGCGGAGCGATTTGTTGTGGTTACTCATTGAGCTGTAAAATTACAGCTCAAAATCAGCAAAGTCGTCTTCGCTTACCGCTGAGTCAATCTGACCCACAAGATAAGAACTGATCTCAGACTCTTGCGGGGCAACTTGTACATTGTCAGAGTTAAGATAGTTGTTCATCCAAGGCAAGGGGTTACTGCTGATGTCAAAAGGTGCTTCAAACCCTATGGCGGTCATACGCTGATTAGCAATGTATTCCACATATTGGCAAAGGATTTCTTTGTTAAGACCAATCATAGAGCCATTCTTGAAAAGATAGTCAGCCCATTGTTTTTCTTGTTCTACGGCATTCATAAAGATGGCGCGTGCTTCATCTTTACATTCTTCGGCAATTTGCGCCATCTCAGGGTCGTCTTTGCCTTTCGCCCACAAGTTTAAAATATGTTGGGTTGAAGAAAGGTGTAAATTTTCATCTCGTGCGATTAAACGGATGATCTTAGAGTTACCTTCCATTAACTTGCGTTCAGCAAAGGCAAAAGTACACGCAAAAGACACATAAAAACGGATAGCTTCTAGCGCGTTAACAGAGTTCATGCACAAGAAGAGTTTTTTCTTAAGCTCATACATAGACACGGTATAAGGTGAGCCATTGATGGTGTGTACACCTTCACCTTGAGTTTGCCAAAGCTGAGTAGCAAAGATTAGATCGTCATAGTACTTAGAAATATCTGCTGCACGGCGCTTAATTTCGTCATTAACAACAATGTCTTCAAAAATTTCGCTGGGATCTGAAAACAGGTTGCGCAGAATATGTGTATAAGAGCGCGAGTGAATAGTTTCAAAGAACGACCATGTCTCAACCCAGGTTTCCAACTCAGGTAACGAGATGATGGGTAAGAAGGCAATGTTCGGGCTACGACCTTGGACTGAGTCGAGGAGCGTCTGGTATTTCAGATTTGAAATGAAGATGTGTTTTTCTGGATCAGTTAACTTTTGAAAGTCTACCCGGTCACGCGATACATCGACTTCTTCAGGACGCCAGAAAAAGCTAATTTGTTTTTCAATAAGCTTTTCGAAAATGGCATGTTTTTGTTGATCGTAGCGCGCAACGTTTACGGGGTTACCGAAAAACATTGGTTCGATCAATGGATTGGTACTTTGCTGGTTAAACGTAGTGTATTTCATGTTGGCCTAACTAAAAACTTAATGATTAACGCGAATTATTGTTGGTGTTCTTGTTGCGAATCTGTGGATGTCACGCACTTAACGAATCGTGTAAAGTGTGTGCCATCCACCTAAGTAGTGCGTGCTATTTCACTAGATCTTGCACGCACCACCTGCACAATCATCATCTTCCTCTACTACCACTTCTTCTTGACGTGGTAATGGCTCATTGGCTTTTGCATCAAGAGCAGAAGTGTCAGATGCGCCATCACGTGTGTTGTGGTAGTACAGTGTTTTAACGCCAAGTTTGTAAGTGGTAAGCAGGTCTTTCAGCAATAGCTTCATTGGTACCTTGTTACCTTCGTAGCGGCTTGGATCGTAGTTGGTATTAGCAGAAATAGTCTGATCAATGAACTTCTGCATAATGCCCACTAATTGTAAGTAGCCATCATTTGACGGAATATCCCACAGTAGTTCGTACTGATCTTTTAGTGTTTCGTATTCAGGAACAACCTGCTTAAGCACACCATCTTTACTTGATTTGATGCTGATAAAGCCACGCGGTGGCTCGATGCCGTTTGTGGCATTAGAAATCTGAGACGACGTTTCTGACGGCATGAGGGCAGATAACGTAGAGTTGCGCAAACCGTACGTCTTAATTTCTTCACGAAGGGCATCCCAATCGTAATGAAGCGGTTCGTTACACACACTATCGAGATCTTTCTTGTAGCTATCAATAGGCAATATGCCTTGTGAATAGGTGGTTTCGTTGAACTTAGGACATGCACCTTTCTCTTTAGCCAGGTTGTTTGAGGCTTTGAGCAAGTAATATTGCATGGCTTCAAACGTGCGGTGTACTAGGCCATTTGCACTGTGATCAGAGTATTTAACCCCGTTTTTGGCGAGGTAATAAGCAAAGTTGATAACACCCACACCTAACGTACGACGTCCCATGGTTGCATTGTATGCCGCCGGTACAGGGTAGTCTTGATAATCGAGTAGGTTGTCTAAGGCGCGAACGGCAAGATCGGCAAGCTCTTCGAACTCGTCCAATGACTTAATGGCACCTAAGTTAAACGCTGAAAGGGTACATAGCGCAATTTCACCGTTTTCATCGTTAACGTGCTGAAGCGGTTTCGTTGGAAGCGCGATTTCAAGGCATAAGTTGCTTTGACGTACAGGTGCGACTTCAGGATTAAATGGGCTGTGCGTATTACAGTGATCCACGTTCTGAAGGTAAATTCGCCCTGTGCTGGCACGCTCTTGCATGAACAAGCTGAACAGTTCCATAGCTTTGATTTGCTTCTTACGGATACTGTCGTCGTTTTCATATTTTACATACAGTTCTTCGAACTTATCTTGATCAGCGAAGAAGGCATCGTAAAGCCCAGGAACATCTGACGGGCTGAACAATGAAATATAGCCGTCTTTCATCATGCGCTGATACATGAGTTTGTTAAACTGTACACCGTAATCTAAGTGGCGAACCCGGTTTTCTTCAACACCACGGTTATTTTTAAGCACCAACAGCGATTCAACTTCCATATGCCAAATGGGGTAGAACAAGGTTGCAGCGCCGCCGCGTACACCACCTTGTGAGCAGCTTTTCACTGCTGTCTGGAAATACTTATAAAAAGGTATACACCCCGTGTGGAACGCCTCACCACCGCGGATAGGGCTACCGAGTGCACGGATACGACCCGCGTTTACACCGATACCTGCGCGTTGACTAACATACTTCACAATGGCACTGGCTGTGGCATTGATTGAATCTAGGCTGTCGCCAGTTTCAATCAGTACACATGAGCTGAATTGACGGGTTGGTGTGCGCACACCGGCCATAATTGGCGTGGGAAGTGATAACTTAAAAGTAGACGCTGCGTCGTAAAAGCGGCGGATATAATCCATGCGCGTCGCTTTGTCATAGTTGGCAAACAAACATGCCGCAACCAAGATATAAAGAAACTGGGCACTTTCGTAGATTTCACCGGTTACACGGTTTTGAACCAGGTATTTGCCTTCAAGTTGTTTAACGGCAGCATAGCTGAAGTTCATGTCGCGCCAGTGCTCAATGAACGAGTCCATTTCAGCAAATTCTTCTGCGGTGTAATCTTCAAGTAAGTGTTTGTCATACTTACCCATGTCTACCATTTTGCTGACGTGATCAAACAGTGCTGGTGGCTCAAATTGACCATACGCCTTCTTACGCAGGTGGAAGATAGCCAAACGCGCTGCAAGGTATTGGTAGTCTGGTGCGTCAGTTGAAATAAGATCAGCTGCGGATTTGATCAGTGTTTCGTGGATCTCGCTGGTATTGATGCCGTCGTAGAACTGTATTTGTGCTTTGATCTCAACTTGTGAAACAGAAACGTTTTTCAGTCCTTTGGCTGCCCACGTCACGACTTTATGGATTTTCTCTAGGTCGATTGACTCTTTTTCACCGTTGCGTTTGGTGACGAATAAGTTGTTGTTCATGTTACTGGCCGTTTGTCTGTTAGCGCTTGATACGAGGGCTGTGTTGCCCATTCATTGTCTTTTTAATTCGTGTTGTATTGTGTGAGTGACTTTTGCAATGTGCATTACAACGCGATTAGCGCGATGGGATAAGACACTTGTCAAAGACACACACTAAAGCGGCCTAAACTGTTACTCAGAAAGAGGATGAGTAGAGACTGCTTGTATATTTTTTATTGCTTATTGTTGCCAGCGAGATCGAATGGCGTATCACTACGCGATCGCATTAATGATCCCGAAAAATGCGCTTGGGATCACATGCTGGATTAAACACAAGATAGTGAGGTTTTGCCCTGAATGCAACCCAATATCTGGTGGTAATTCGAGCACTCAAACTGGCACGAAATTTACGTTAGTAACAACTAACTTTTTAGCGTTCTACATGCTTAAAATATCGGGAATGCAAGCGTTTTTCACAAAATGATCGTCAAAAAAATTAATTTATTCTTAAAAAACGCTTTTTATAAAACCACGACATATGGTGTCTAAATTTCGAACCAAGCCCTATATATTGTGTTAATTTCTTGTTTGATTAGAGTGTATAGACCAAAATTCGTACAGCAAAGGTTATACACGCTAGTTTTGCGATACAGTGTACAGTAGGTAATTCACATCGACGTTATTTGCTGACAGATAAAATCCCTGTGAAATTGGGTCCATGTGCAATCCGGTCATATCGCGGGGCAAAAGGCCTGCTTGATCTGTCATCGCCATCAGTTCTGAAGGTTTGAGAAACTTGCTGTGATCGTGTGTGCCCTTTGGTACCAGTTTTAGGATATATTCCGCGCCGACGATCCCCATCAAATAAGATTTCAAATTGCGGTTTAGCGTTGAAAAGAACACATGGCCGCCCGGCTTGACTAATTTAGCACATGCCATAACAACAGATGCGGGGTCGGGCACGTGTTCTAACATTTCCATACAGGTCACTACATCAAATTGTCCCGCGTGCTGCTCCGCGTAAGATTCAGCTGTCGAACAAACGTAATCTACTTTTATACCCGATTCCAAACCGTGTAATTTGGCCACCTCTAGCGAGGCCTCTGCCATGTCCAAACCTGTGACTTTTGCACCAGCGCGGGCCATCGATTCAGCTAAAATGCCGCCACCGCAACCAATATCCAACACCTTTTTTTCAAACAACCCTTCACAATGCTGATTGATAAAGTCTAGTCGCAAGGGATTTATAAGATGAAGGGGCTTAAATTCACCTTCTTGATCCCACCAGCGTGAGGCGAGTTCAGAAAATTTGCTGATTTCTTGTTGATCTACGTTATTCATGAATTAAACCGTGTTTTACTTTTCTTTATTTAACATATCGCAATTTACTCTCAGGTTTTACTGTTTTTAGCTGGGATCACACTTTTTGTGTGGCTGTCTGAACGAAAAATAATCGCTTGCCTTTTAGTTGATTAATAAGCGTAATTAAGCGCTACATAATTCTGTCATCAAGTGGTACACTCGAAGCACTATTATGACCCACATAATAATAACAGTGCGCGCCTAGAGGCCGCTTTGACTGTACTTTAACACGCGCTATAAAGCCGTTTTTACCGTGCATGTTACAGTGGCTTAAGTGGATAACGCAGAACAAACCAAAAGAAAGGGATTAAGCAGTTTATGTCTGATAACGCTAAAGAAATCCTCCCCGTTAATATTGAGGAAGAGTTAAAGAACTCTTACCTTGATTACGCGATGAGCGTTATTGTCGGGCGAGCCTTGCCTGATGTAAGAGATGGCTTGAAGCCAGTACACCGTCGTGTGCTGTTCGCAATGAACGAACTGAAAAACGACTTTAATAAGCCATATAAAAAATCTGCCCGTGTGGTAGGTGATGTAATTGGTAAATATCACCCTCACGGTGACTCTGCAGTTTACGACACGATTGTTCGTATGGCGCAGCCGTTCTCGCTACGCTATATGCTGGTAGACGGACAGGGTAACTTCGGTTCTGTAGATGGCGACTCAGCGGCTGCAATGCGTTATACCGAAGTGCGTATGGCCAAAATTGCCCACGAACTTCTTGCTGACTTAGATAAAGAAACCGTTGATTTTGTCCCTAACTACGATGGTACAGAACATATTCCTGAAGTGTTGCCTACAAAGGTGCCAAACCTTTTAGTCAATGGTTCTTCAGGTATTGCCGTAGGTATGGCCACCAATATTCCGCCACACAACCTGACTGAAGTGATCAATGGCTGTGTTGCGCTAATTCAAGATCCGTCTATTACTATTGACGACTTGATGACCTATATTCCGGGTCCAGATTTCCCAACGGCAGCAATGATCAGTGGTCGCAAAGGTATTGAAGATGCCTATCGCACTGGTCGCGGTAAAATTTACCTTCGCGCAAAGGCAGAAATTGAAACCGATTCGAACGGCAAAGAAACCATTGTCGTCAACGAAATTCCTTACCAAGTTAACAAAGCACGTCTTATTGAAAAGATTGCTGAACTGGTAAAAGAAAAGCGCATTGAAGGGGTTTCTGCGCTGCGTGACGAGTCTGACAAAGACGGTATGCGCATTGTTATTGAAGTAAAACGCAACGAATCAGCCGAAGTTCTCCTTAACCATTTATATGCCAATACCCAGCTTCAAACGGTATTTGGTATCAACATGGTGGCACTGGATAACGGTCAGCCTAAGGTATTCAACCTCAAAGAAACGCTAGAGTGCTTTATTCTTCACCGCCGTGAAGTAGTGACTCGTCGTACTGTATTTGAACTGCGCAAAGCCCGTGACCGTGCTCACATTCTTGAAGGTTTGGCGATTGCACTTGCTAATATCGACCCAATTATTGAGTTGATCAAAGCGTCGCAAAGCCCAGCAGATGCGAAAAAATCGCTTGTCGCACAAGGTTGGGATTTAGGCGACGTTGCACAAATGCTTGAACGAGCAGGTGATGACGCAGCTCGTCCTGATTGGTTAATGCCTGAGTTTGGTATTCGCGATGGCAAGTACTATCTAACCGAACAACAAGCGCAAGCTATTCTTGACCTTCGCTTACACAAGTTAACAGGTCTTGAGCACGAGAAGATCCTTGAAGAATACAAGCAACTTCTAGAAATTATCGCCGAACTTCTACACATCCTAAACAGCCCAGAGCGCTTGATGGAAGTGATCCAGGAAGAGCTTGAAAAAGTGCGCGATGAATTCGGTGATGAGCGCCGTACAGAAATTACTGCTGCAAGTCACGATATTGATATTGAAGACCTTATCGAGCAAGAAGACGTAGTGGTTACGCTTTCACGCGAAGGCTATGTGAAGTATCAAAAACTGACAGACTACGAAGCGCAGCGTCGCGGTGGACGTGGTAAGTCAGCAACGAAGATGAAAGACGAAGACTTCATCGAGAAGTTATTGGTTGCCAACACCCACGATCACATTCTGTGTTTCTCAACCCGTGGCCGTTTATACTGGTTGAAAGTATATCAATTGCCGTTTGCAAGCCGTAACGCACGCGGACGCCCAATTGTGAATATTCTTCCGCTAGAAGAAAACGAACGTATTACCGCTATTCTTCCTATTAAAGAATTCGAAGAAGGTAAGTTCGTGTTAATGGCGACAGCCAACGGTACCGTTAAGAAGACGGATCTAAGCTTGTATTCTCGTCCTCGTTCAAGCGGTATTATTGCCGTTAACCTAAACGAAGGTGATGAATTAATTGGCGTAGACATTACCCATGGCGATGACGACATTATGTTGTTCTCTGATGCGGGTAAGGTGGTTCGCTTTAACGAGAAGCTTCGCGACAGCGAAACCGGTGAAGTGAAACGCGACCCAGAAACAGGTGAAGAGCTGCTTGCCCTTCGTCCAATGGGACGTACCGCAACGGGTGTTCGTGGTATCAGAATGCAGGATGGTCAAAAAGTGGTGTCACTTATTGTACCTAAAGGCGATGGCCCAATTCTGACCGCCACGGAAAATGGTTTTGGTAAGCGTACGCCGCTTGAAGATTACCCAGCTAAGAGCCGTGCGACACAAGGTGTTGTGTCGATTAAGGTTTCTGAGCGTAACGGTAAAGTGGTTGGCGCGGTTCAAGTCGACGAAACCAACGAAATTATGCTTATTAGTGACCAAGGTACGCTGGTGCGTACACGCGTAAGCGAAGTGTCAGTAGTAGGCCGTAACACACAAGGTGTACGCTTGATCCGCACGGTTGAAGGTGAGCACGTAGTTGGGTTACAACGCATTGAAGAAGTTGAAGAGTTACAGGAATTTGATGAAGACGGTAACCCGATAATTTCAGAAGATGTGCAAGAACAAGCAGAAGCTGCTGTTCAAGAGCAAGATAACACCGCAGAAGACGGTGACGGCTCAACGACAGAAGAGTAGGGGTAACGCGCAAGTTATAACGGCTTGCGCTTTATCAGTGTTCTTTCAAACAAGCGGCTTATGCCGCTTGTTTACCTAATAGGCCTGTGAAATCCATTTTTACTTTAGCCTAACGGTATTTATTAACAGGTGTTGAATAACGCAATGAAAGAGGTTTTTAACTTTTGTGCCGGGCCCGCCATGCTTCCCAAAGAAGTGATGCAAAAAGCCCAAGCTGAATTCACTAATTGGCGCGATTTGGGCTGTTCTGTAATGGAAGTCAGCCACCGTGGCAAAGACTTCATCGAAATCGCCGAGAAAGCGGAACGCGATCTTCGCGAGTTGATGGCTGTTCCGTCAAATTATCACGTATTGTTTACTCACGGTGGTGGACGCGGCCAGTTCGCAGCAGTACCCCTTAATCTATCGAAAGCTGATGATAAAAGCTTACACTTGGTCAGCGGATCATGGTCTAAAGGCGCGGTAGAGGAAGCAAATAAATACAACAACGCTGTGGTAGTGGGTGAGGTGTCTGAAAAAGACGGCTTACAATACGTGGCTAATCCTTCGCTAGATGACATTGATCAGTCTGCCGCTTATTACCATTTCTGCCCAAATGAAACCGTTGATGGTATCGCTTTTGACTGGCTACCAGAGTCAGGCAACGTGCCCTTGGTATCAGACATGTCATCGACCATATTGTCTAAACCTGTGGACGTGGCGAAACACGGCGTTATATACGCGGGAGCACAGAAAAATATCGGCCCAAGTGGTCTTTCAGTGGTTATTGTACGTGACGATCTTGTTGGTAAAGCCCGTCAGGAAACGCCTTCGATTTTCGACTATGCGCTGTCAGCTAAGTCAGACTCCATGTACAACACGCCTCCTACCTTCTCATGGTATTTGGCGGGTTTAGTATTTGAATGGTTAAAAGATATGGGCGGCGTAACTGCCATGGAAAAGCGCAATGCTGAGAAAGCCGCGCTGCTATATTCCGCTATAGACAGCTCAGATTTTTATTCGAGTAAAGTTCATCCTGACAACCGCTCTAAAATGAACGTACCTTTCCATTTAGCCAATCCTGAGCTCGACGGACACTTTTTGAAGCAGTCACAGGAAGCTGGGCTACTGGCTTTAAAGGGGCACCGTTTGGTGGGAGGAATGCGAGCCAGTATTTATAACGCTATGCCTATAGAAGGGATTGTGGCGTTAGTGGAGTTTATGCGCGAATTTGAAAGAGTGAATGGATAAAAATGGAGCAATTAACATTAGATCCGATAAAAAAAGTATCGGGAGAAGTCAATGTGCCAGGCTCAAAGAGCTTATCAAATCGCGCATTACTATTAGCAGCGCTTGCTGAAGGTGAAACGGAACTGACCAACCTGTTAGACAGCGACGACATTTCTCATATGCTTAATGCCTTAACGCAGCTGGGTATCAGTTATCGTCTCAATGATGATAAAACCCGTTGTGTAGTAAAAGGTAACAATGGCGCGTTCAATGTTGCTCAGCCCCTTGAGCTTTTCTTAGGTAATGCCGGGACTGCAATGCGCCCTCTGTGTGCTGCTTTAGCGGCCAGTAATGTAGAGTGTGTGTTAACCGGTGAACCTCGCATGGAAGAGCGCCCCATTGGCGATCTTGTTGATGCACTGCGCGAGGCCGAGGCAGATATTACTTATCTCAAAAACGATGGCTACCCACCATTACACATTAAAGGGAAAACCCTTCAGGGTGGTGAGATGTCGGTAGATGGTAGTGTATCAAGTCAGTTTTTGACTGCACTATTAATGGCTGCGCCACTGTTTAATGGCAATGTTACTATCCGCATTAAAGGTGAACTCGTCTCTAAGCCTTATATTGATATTACCTTAGATACCATGGCTAAGTTTGGTGTGAAAGTGCAAAATGATGATTATCAAACTTTCACTATTTCCGGTGATGCCAAGTACGCTTCACCCGGTAAATTTATGGTGGAAGGCGATGCGTCGTCAGCGTCATACTTCCTGGCAGCCGGTGCCATTAAAGGTGGCACGGTACGCGTAACCGGAATTGGCCAAAACAGCATTCAAGGTGACATTCGCTTTGCCGACGTGCTTGAGGCTATGGGGGCGAAAGTGGTGTGGAACGATGAATATGTGGAAGTAACTGGCGCGCCACTTAAAGGTGTGAATATGGACATGAACCATATTCCTGACGCAGCTATGACCATAGCGACCACGGCGTTGTTTGCTGAAGGTCCCACGACCATGACGAATATCTACAACTGGCGTGTTAAAGAAACCGACCGCCTTGCAGCAATGGCAACGGAGCTTCAAAAGCTCGGCGCTAAGGTAGAAGAAGGGCACGACTACATAACAGTATGGCCAACTAAAACGTTAAAACACGCTGAGATTGATACTTACAACGACCATCGTATAGCCATGTGTTTCTCACTGGTTGCGTTAAGTGATACACCGGTCACTATCAATGATCCCGGTTGTACGCGAAAAACCTTCCCTGACTATTTTACGCGATTTAAAACACTTTATAGCGCGTAGCAAAAATGGCCGTTAGCAAAAGTCATAGGGCGTTAGACAAACTTCTTTTGCGTTAACCGTATCATATTTATTCTAATGTACAATGCCACCAGACCGAGGTGGCATTGCTTATCTTGTACTAAAGCGTATAATTGCGCGCGATTTTTTAGTAATTTGACGATGGAGCAGGTATGCATTCCACACCCGTAGTCACGGTTGACGGTCCTAGTGGTGCTGGGAAAGGTACTTTGAGTAGCTTACTGGCAAAAAAATTAGGGTGGCATTTTTTAGATAGCGGCGCAATTTACCGCGTTTTAGCGGTTGCTGCACTCCACCACGATCTGCCGTGTGATGACGAAGAATGTGTTGTTCCTCTGGCAACCGGTCTCGATGTGAGTTTTGAGACGAATGATGAAGCAACCCGTATTATTTTGGAAGGCGAAGACGTTACCGACGATATTCGTACTGAAGAAGTAGGGGCTGTAGCATCAAAAATAGCGGCTTTACCCCGTGTTCGCGAAGCACTGTTGCGCAGGCAGCGTGCATTTCAGCAAGATCCGGGTCTTGTGGCCGATGGTCGCGATATGGGCACAGTGGTATTTCCTGACGCACCCGTAAAGATTTTCCTAACTGCCAGTGCAGAAGCAAGGGCTCAGCGCCGTTATAGCCAGTTGAAAGCTAAAGGCATGGATGTTAATATTGCGCGCCTTTTAACCGATATCAAGGCGAGAGACGAGCGTGATACACAACGCACAGTTGCACCATTGGTACCGGCACAAGACGCAGTAATAATTGATTCAACGGACTTGGATATTGACCAAGTCTTTGAAAAAGCGATGGATATTATTTCCTCACGCCTTAAATGACGAGAGCTGATCGCATCCAAAGCAGTGTTGCTACAGGACGTGGCGACTAATTTTAATAACCCCGCGTTATCCGGATAAGAAGCGTGGATATCAACTTAAAAGTTTATTTGAGACTTATGACTGAAAATTTTGCACAACTTTTTGAAGAAAGCTTACAAGAACTAGAAACACGTCCTGGTTCAATTGTAAAAGGTACTGTTGTTTCTATCGACAAAGACATCGTTCTTGTTGACGCGGGCTTGAAATCAGAAAGTGCTATCCCAGCTGACCAATTTAAAAACGCTGAAGGCGAACTAGAAATCGCGATCGGTGACGAAGTAGACGTAGCACTAGATGCAGTTGAAGATGGTTTCGGTGAAACTATCCTTTCTCGTGAAAAAGCGAAGCGTCACGAAGCGTGGGTTGAGCTGGAAAAAGCTTACGAAGATAAAGTTACTATCAAGGGCGTTATCAACGGTAAAGTTAAAGGCGGTTTCACTGTTGAAGTAAACAGTGTACGCGCGTTCCTTCCTGGTTCACTAGTAGACGTACGCCCTGTACGTGACACTACGCACCTTAAAGGCAAAGAGCTTGAATTTAAAGTTATCAAGCTTGACGCTAAGCGCAACAACGTTGTTGTTTCTCGTCGTGCAGTTATCGAAGCTGAAAGCAGCCAAGAGCGTGAATCACTTCTTGCTAACCTTGAAGAAGGTCACGAAATCAAGGGTATCGTTAAGAACCTTACCGACTACGGTGCGTTCGTTGACCTTGGTGGCGTAGACGGTCTACTACACATCACAGATATGGCTTGGAAGCGCGTTAAGCACCCAAGTGAAATCGTGAATGTTGGTGACGAAATCAACGTTAAAGTACTTAAGTTCGACAAAGATAAGCAACGTGTTTCTCTTGGTATGAAGCAAATGGGCAACGATCCATGGCAAGAAATTGCATCTCGTTACCCAGAAGGTACTAAGATCAACGGTCAGGTTACGAACCTTACTGACTACGGCTGCTTCGTTGAAATCGAAGACGGCGTTGAAGGTCTTGTACACGTTTCTGAAATGGATTGGACTAACAAGAACATCCACCCATCTAAAGTGGTTAACCTAGGTGACACTGTAGATGTTATGGTTCTTGAAATTGACGAAGAGCGTCGTCGTATTTCTCTAGGTCTTAAGCAGTGCATTGCTAACCCTTGGGAAACATTTGCTGAGTCACACGAAAAAGGTGACAAAGTGTCTGGTAAGATCAAGTCAATCACTGACTTCGGTATCTTCATCGGTCTTGACGGCGGCATCGACGGTCTAGTTCACCTTTCTGACATCAGCTGGAATAAGTCTGGTGAAGACGCAGTTCGCGATTATAAGAAAGGCGACGAAATCTCTGCAGTTGTACTACAAGTCGACCCAGAGCGTGAGCGTATCTCTCTTGGCGTTAAGCAAATCGAAGAAGATCCTTTCAACAAGTATCTGACAGATAACAAGAAAGGTGCTATCGTTACTGGTACAGTAACAGCAGTTGATGCGAAAGGCGTTACTGTAAACCTAGCTGAAGAAGTTGATGGTTACATCCGCGTTGCAGATCTTGCTGTAGAGCGTGTTGAAGACGCAACTGAAGTAGCAAGCGTTGGTGATAGCATTGAAGCGAAGTTCATGGGCGTAGACCGTAAGAACCGCACTGTTAACCTATCTGTTAAAGCGAAAGATCAGGCTGACGAAAAAGAAGCTATCGATAAAGTTAACCAGCAAGAAGATGTTGGTTTCGCTAACGCGATGGCAGAAGCATTTAAAGCTGCTAAAGGCGAATAATGCTTTTGTGGGTGTGCATTGGCACACCCAATTCGCGATAGCTGTTTAAACAATAATAGTGACAATGAGGTTAAACATGACCAAGTCTGAATTAATTGAACGGCTCGCGGATCAAGCGCGTCATATTCCAGCGAAAGAGCTAGAACAGGCAATTAAAGAACTTCTTGAGCAAATGGCACAAACTCTTCAAAAGGGTGAGCGCATTGAAATTCGAGGGTTTGGTAGCTTCTCTCTTCACTACCGTGCACCACGCGTAGGTAGAAACCCTAAAACGGGTGAAACAGTTAAGCTAGACGGTAAATATGTGCCGCACTTTAAGCCTGGTAAAGAACTTCGCGAAAGGGTAGACGCCTCAATCGCATAACACTTTAAAAGCCGCTGGAAAGCGGCTTTTTTGTATGTGTACTATCTTATATCTCTAATTACAATCAATTCATTTGTTTTCAACTGCCTTGAACTCGCATAATTCAGTGATACTTTTGTCTAATTTTCATTACTTGTTGACCACCTGTTGTTCACGGTTATATATTATTTAATAGTAAAAATCAGTATTAGCAAAAGTAATGTCTGCCGGCGAAGAAGAAGCAATAATAAAACAGTACCAGCCGCTCATTCGTGCGTTAATTCCTTATGAACAACAAAATAAGCTGTTGGAGGGAATTAATAAGTTCTCGAAGCGCCTCCCTAGTAGTGTACGTAAAATAGTTAAAGAAGAAGTCGTTCGATTGACTTCTCTTACTGACGCACCCGCCGATAATTCAGCCTTTGCCCAATTTCCAGTGATGAAATTCAAGCACTTTGGTGTTCAAATGCGCTTGGACAAAGTGGGCGCACAAATACTCAAGAATGAAACTTCGCTGTATCAAGACAGGTACACAGTGGGGGTGTTCGAGTCGGTAATGAATTCCGACTTTTACCAGACACACATTAAAAAAGAGCAGTTCAAAAAGATTGTTGATGCGTTTAACGTAGAAAGTCAGTCTTTTACTGATATTGATTTTGGCGATGATATTGCGGTTCGCCCTAATTTCACCATTTCATCTCCCGACTTTGAAAAGGGACGTCATTGCCCTATAGGTTCGTTGTCGCACAGAGGAATTTGGGTTGAAACTAAACGCCCGCCCACTGCTTCGACAGGTGATGTGATCACCTTTACTATTCCCGAGGTAGCCGGATTTACCAAAGAGCCTACTGAAATCGCATTAGAACTCGATTCAGTTAAATATAATAAGCACCTGGGAAAATATGAATCCCATTTTATTTTTACAGAAGACATCGACTTAGCCTTACTGGCCACATTAAAGCGTTATGTGGCGATAACTGCCTTTAAGCAACCCTTACAACGGGATTTGGAAATAGAAAGGGCAATGCAAGAATTAGAGCGCGATCGCATTTTAGAAAATAGCCCATGGCTTCCGGTATTTTTAGCCCCGGAAAAACGAACACTTAAGCCTATTATAGCGCTTTACACCAAAGCCAACGTGGAGCATAACAAAAGTGAAAAAGTACTAGACAGTTTACGGGATAAGCCCATCTTTGAAGTACTGTGTCAGGAACTGCTCAAGTATAACGAAGCGTACGTTTTTCATGGGAATATCAAGACCAAAAGTGGCAACGTGCAAATAACCGCCACACACCGTCAGTTGCTTGCCATGGGACAGCTAAGTGCATTGGTGTACTTACTTGCAAAAAGCAACGACTTTATTTGTACTCACTGCCGTTTGGACACCATTGCCAAAGAAGACAAGCAAAAAGCGTTTGCCATTCACGATATCGCCAGCAAAGAGTTTGAGCATCTCGCGAATATTTCCCATGTTATGTACTGCAAAGACGTGTCGAATTATCTAAGCAACCTCACTCTGTCGGCAAAGTGCGAGTTTAAGCCACTTTCAAAAGCGTTACGTGCCAGCGGGAAGAACTGGCGTATCGATTTTGTTATGGAAGAGGAGTTAGATAGGCGTTGTGAAAATCGCTATGTGATGGACAAGCCAGCTTCAATCAAAACAGGTTTGTTGTCATCCATCGACGCACGGCTGGTAGATTTAAGTGCCAGTGGTATGCAGCTAAATATTCCCCCGCAGAGTGAGTTGCAAAGCGAAATCCGTGTCACGGTCCCTGAGCTTAAAATTAAGGGCGAAAAATACAAAGTGGTGTATCACGACCCAGTTGGAGGGGTAGTGCGACTTTGCTTAGCTGAAGATCCTCGTAAAGATAAGGTATGTTCAAGCGTGGACACCATGGTTGAAGGTAATTCGGCGTACTTTAAGGTGCGCGATATCGCACGTATGCAGCGTTCAACTCATCGATATTTGTGGGAATTGGCAGTGCGCCACATGCCGTCATTGGCGGTATTGTGCGTGATGAATAGATACACATTAGATAGATTGAAAACGGTTTATCAAAGTGAGAACTCAGATGATCTCTACCCGTTCTCACGTACCCAAAATATCATACCACTACATGGTTTCTTTGCTGACAAAGGGCAAGCGAAGCCTAAGTCTCAAATGTTGGAGTCTATGTTTAAAGCGGCTTCTGACAGCAATTTGGTGGTCCATTGTGTGAGAAAGAGTGACAGCCGTTTAGTGTTCATCAAAGAAAAAGACTTTCTTTTCTCTAAACTGCGCCTGCAAATCAAAACGCAATTAGAAGAGGATAAAATCCAACTTAGTGCCACAGATGTAACCGCCATACGCTGTCATGGCGCCACGACGCCACTGACTAAAAAACGCTTAGCCCAATTGTCCAAACTCGATAAAACCATGTACGACAAACTTGAGAGCATGCAAGCGGGCTATACGCATTGTATTTTCATTACTAACATGTCGTCATTGCATCACGATTTGGTTAAAGACAACTTAATTGCCAAACCTGAAGTGAAAGATCTTGCTGACGAAGGTGCAGCTTAACAAGTTGCAGTATCGTCCTCGCTTTTTTCTATTAACTCTTTGTGCATTTTGCTATTCTTGTAAATAAATCAATTAAAAGGGTTTAGTGTTGAAAGGGATCCTGAGTTTTCTCATTGTCTTAGCTTTGCTCTCACTGGCATTCGTGGTGGGCTCACAAAACGAAACGCAGATAACGGTAAATTACCTTATTGCGCAGGCAAACATATCAATTTCCACACTGATAGCGATAACCCTGTCCGTGGGCGTGGTAATTGGCGTACTCATCATGCTGGTCAGTTGGCTGCACTTGCGCTTTCAACTCATGTCTGCAAAAGCTAAAATTCAGAGATTGGAACAACAACACTAATGCTCGAATTGCTGTTTCTTCTTTTGCCAGTAGCAGCTGGATACGGTTGGATCATGGGGCGAAACAGTGTCCGTCAAGCCCAAAGAAGACAATCGAGCATTCTTTCCAAGCATTATTACAAAGGCCTTAACTTTTTATTATCTGATCAGCCTGATAAAGCAGTCGATACTTTGATCAAAATGATTAATGTCAACAGCGATACGGTTGAGACCCATATTGCAATGGGCAGTTTTTTCCGACACCGAGGCGAAATTGACAGGGCGATAAAAGTACACCAAAACTTAGTCAGCCGTGAGGAATTGCAACCCGCGCAGCGGGAAAACGCGTTACGTGAGTTAGGGCACGACTACACACAAGCAGGCTTTTTAGAACGCGCTGAAAATGCATTTCTGCAATTATTAAACAGTGAAAAGCACTATCTGGTAGCACAGCAACAACTGTTTAGTATTTATCAGACAACGAAAGAGTGGGAACGGGCAATCGAGCTGGCTGAACGCATGGTGCAATGTCACGGCGACAATGATGATGTGTGTGAGCGTTTGGCACATTTCTATTGTGAACAGGCAGCAGTGGAGCTCAAAAATGAGTGTCAAGGCGCTGCATTGACCTTGTTGCAGAAGGCAGTGAATGCCGACGAATATGCGGTCAGGCCTTGGCTGATGTTGGGGGAAATAGCGTTAAACCAGAAACGCTACACAGATGCTAACGCCTATTTTACCCAAGTCGCGGAGCGAGACATCAACTGGTTTAGCGAAGCAGTGCCTAGTTTAGAGAAAATCGCTGAAGAGACGGACGACTGGGAGAGCTTTCAGAAGAATTTAGAAGCGCATTGGCAAGAATGTGCAACCTCTTATCTGGCAATGGTCGACGTGCTGCTTAAGCGCGGCAATACCGCTCAAGCAGCAGAATACTTGCTTGATCAACTGCGCAAACGGCCTACTATGCGCGGCTTCAAAACGTTGATGGGATTGTATATCGATCAACTTACTGACCAAACTACAGCCGACAGTTTGCGATTACTCAAAGAATTAGTCGAAAAGCAGATGTTACAACGACCAAAATACCGTTGTGGAAGCTGTGGCTTTTCAGGCCGAAAATTATATTGGTTATGCCCAAGCTGTAAGAAGTGGGGCGTAGTGAAACCCATTAAAGGGCTAGACGGAGAATAAATACACATGCAAGACCCACGCGTAATTGTTGCACTTGACTACGACAATAAAGACACCGCGTTAGCGTTTGTCGATAAACTCGATCCCAGTTTATGCAAACTCAAAGTGGGCAAAGAAATGTTCACCTTATTTGGTCCTGAGTTTGTCAAAGCGTTAATTAATAAAAATTTTGACGTATTTTTAGACCTAAAATTTCACGATATTCCCAATACCGTTGCCAAAGCGTGTAAAGCCGCAGCAGAACTGGGTGTGTGGATGGTCAATGTGCATGCTTCAGGCGGCTTACCAATGATGAAAGCGGCCAAAGAAGCGATTGCTAATAGTCGCCATCCTTCTACAAAATTGATCGCCGTGACAGTATTGACCAGTATGGATGAAGTTCAACTATCTGATGTCGTCAGCGGCGTGACGCCTGAGCAACAGGTTTTGCGATTAGCGGCACTGACCGAAAAAGCTGGGCTAGACGGCATTGTGTGTTCTGCCCAAGAAGCAAAAGCACTAAGAGAAACGCATCAGGATAACTTTTTGTTAGTTACCCCAGGCATTCGACCAGTAGGTACTGAAGCAGGGGATCAAAAACGGGTCATGACACCCCCTGATGCCATAGAAAGTGGTGTGAGTTATTTGGTGATGGGACGTCCTATAACCCAAGCAGATGATCCAATTGCCGTGCTAAAAGCGGTTAACGCATCGATTAACCTTTAGCAAACAACGTGTGCCTGCAGTGTTGAAAAGAACCCTAGGCCTTGTCGCGGTCTCTAAATGGCACACAGTTCGGCGCAAATACCTATCGCAAAAATAATACCAATCCGCATAGATCATTACCCACTCAGCGAGATTTAAAATGTTCGTAATCGCGGCGTGTTACCGCAGGTATAGTGGTTCTACATCAAGGTTACACAACAAAGAGTACGGACATTTTAAACTCGCCCTTCGGGAAGGTCTGGCAAGCTTCCTAGCTTCATTCTGGGAATTTGAAAGGGAACAGCCATTCCTGCATTCCCACGCTTTGCTAGGAAACTTGCCAGCGCCTTCTGAGAGGGCAATGATCTATGCGGATTGGTATAAACCTCTGTTAGGTTATTCAAGAAATAAAAAAGCTCGGAATGTGAAAACATATCCGAGCTTTTTCTTGAAAAATCGTGAAGAAGCGCGTGTGTTAGACACGCGCCATCTCTTGAATTAAGCGCCTTTAAGCGCCTCTTCTGCTGGCGTATAAGTTAAACCTAACTCTTCACCTAATGCATCAACTACTGCTTTGTACGTCACTTTACCTTCGTGGACATTCAAACCATTTAATAGGTGCTTGTCTTCAAGCATGGCTTTAGCTGGGCCTTTATTGGCAAGAGCTAAGCCAAAGGGTAGCGTCGCATTATTAAGTGCCATCGTTGAAGTGCGTGCTACGCCACCTGGCATGTTCGCTACACAGTAGTGAACAACATCGTCAATTACATACACAGGGTCTTGGTGGGTAGTGGCTTTTGATGTTTCAAAACAACCACCTTGGTCAATTGCAACGTCAACTAACACTGAGCCCGGCTTCATCGCTTTAATTTGTTCGCGAGTTAGCAGCTTAGGTGCTGCTGCACCTGGAATCAGTACTGCGCCCACCACAAGATCAGCTTTTGACGAGTAGTGCTCAATGGCATCTACGGTCGAATATACGGTTTTAACCTGACCGTTAAAGATGTCATCGATTTGACGAAGACGAGGAAGCGAGCGGTCAAGAATCGTTACGTCTGCACCTAGGCCAAGCGCCATTTTCGCTGCGTTAGTGCCTACAACACCACCACCAATAACTAATACTTTACCTGGTGCGACACCGGGTACGCCACCAAGTAGTGTACCGCTACCGCCATGGGCTTTTTCAAGGTAGTGCGCACCCGCCTGAACTGACATACGACCTGCTACTTCACTCATTGGTGCAAGTAGTGGCAGACCACCGCGATCGTCTGTTACGGTTTCGTACGCAATACAGGTAGCGCCTGACTCAACAAGTAGTTTTGTTTGTGTTGGATCGGGGGCAAGGTGAAGGTAGGTGTAAAGGGTTTGGCCTTTTCGAAGCATTTTACATTCGTTCGGCTGAGGCTCTTTCACTTTAACAATCATTTCAGCTTCAGCAAACACTTGCTGTGCAGTTAAGGCAATTGTTGCACCGGCATCTACATACATGTCGTCAGTAAAACCAATAGCGTCACCCGCTTTTGTTTCAACTAGTACACTATGGCCGTGGCTAACAAACTCTTTTACTGCGGCTGGCGTTAAACCTACGCGGTATTCGTGGTTCTTAATCTCTTTTGGTACACCAACTAACATGTGACTTCCTCTATTATTGCGTGAGCTTCTAAATGGCTCGTGTTGAGTAAATACAGTGTAGGCCTTAATCACAGGGGCCGTTAATGCGGCGCAGTATACGACAATAAAAAACGAACTATCTGCTGAAGAATAGTCTTTAATGGAATATAATTCTGTTAAAGAGGTATTTTGGAATATTAAATATGTTGGTAAAAACCCCTAAACACCTAGACCGAATAGACAGGAATATACTTGTCCAATTGCAAAAAAACGGACGTATCTCCAATGTGGAATTAGCTAAAGAGGTGGGGTTAAGTCCCAGTCCTTGTCTGGAGCGGGTTAAGCGTCTGGAAAGCCAAGGCTATATCAAAGGCTATCACGCTGTTGTCGACCCTGAAAAACTAGGGGCAGCCATGTTGGTGTTTGTCGAAATTACCCTGACCAAAACCTCGGTAGATATCTTTGCAGAATTTTCTGCTGCAGTGAAACTACATGATGATATTCAGGAATGTCATTTGGTGTCTGGTGATTTTGATTTTTTATTAAAAGCACGGGTTGCCGATATGGGCAGCTACCGAAAGCTATTAGGCGATACTTTGCTACGGCTACCAGGGGTAAGCGAATCGCGAACCTACGTAGTAATGGAAGAAGTGAAAAGCACGTCGTCGCTACGTATTAATTTGAAGTAATGAAAGCGTGGCTCAATAACGCTATTTTATGGTAGGCTGTGCAAAAATACAGTGTTTACAATATGGGCATGGAGCCAGTTGCAGTAGTAAAACACAAAGACCGCCGAATGACGATTTTCGTTCGCTTGGCAGGTCAAAACAATAATAACGAAATAGGGAAGGCAAAAAGTACGCTAAGCTTTTTGTTGCAATTAACACATTGTTCTACACAAACAATGGTAATTTGAAGGTTTTTTAGGGTTATGGCGCGATTATCAGGAGTTCAGCGAGTGTGGGAAGCAGGCATGATCATAGCTTGCGTTTTCGCCTTTTTCTTATTGCTGGCACTAGCATCTTTTCATCCAGGCGATCCGGGCTGGAGCCAAGCTGGCTTGCAGTTAGACGTGCACAATTGGGTAGGCGCCACCGGCGCGTGGTGTGCTGACTTATTACTTTTTTGCTTTGGTTATTTAGCGTATTTATTGCCCTTCGGCGCAGCATTCTTAGGTTGGTTTCTCTTTCAACACATTAAAGAGTTAGATGAGTTTGATTATTTAACCATAGGACTGCGTATTATTGGTGGCTTGTTGATGGCGTTAGGCGCAACGGGTATAGCCAGTATTAACTTTGACGATATTTATAACTTTTCTGCGGGCGGCTTTGTAGGGGATGTGATTAGCTCCGCACTGGTCCCATACTTTAATACCGCGGGTACCATATTGCTGTTGCTGTGTTTCTTTTGTACCGGCTTTACCCTACTTACTGGGATAAGCTGGCTTACAATTATAGACAGGCTAGGCGAAGGAACACTTTGGCTTGGTCGCAAAACCATATCCGCTCCACAAAGTTTATTAGCGCTGGATATGCCTAAGCTGGCACTGAGCAATAAGGATAATGGAAGCGATACCCCTTCAGAGCTTGATATCACCACCATGCGCGCAGAGCCTGCAGCTGATAATGCACAGGTAGCAACAGCCAGTGTAACTCCACGTCGCAGCGAGCCTACTTTCGGCGTAGACACTGATATTGATGATGAACCGCCGTTTTATACATACGAAGAGCCGACAAAATCAAATAATGGGCATGAAGGCCATCAAGAAAATGACGTAGAGGCGTATTCTGAAACTGCTGACTCAAAAAAAGCGTTGCCTAATGAAGAGCCGAATGAAAAGCAGAAAAAATCGGCTTTCTCATTTTCGGGTATGCGCGATGCGGTAAGCACAAGTATTAAAGATAAAGTAGGATTTGGTGACAAGGCAGAAGACAGTGAAGGGCAGTTAGCGTCGTCTACAGATTATGATGACGAAGACTATAACGATGAAGAAGTGTTGCAAAGCCCGCATATTAACTTTGATGAATTGGAAGCCTTTGACGAAGATGCGCCTTATGAAACAGGCTCTCGTCCTACACCTGAAGTTAAACCTCAACAGCAACCTCCTCACGCACCACAGCCGGCACCTCAGTCGTTCACACCGGTTGCTGTCGGTGCAAAGCCTATTAAAGCGAGGGCAGGGGAGAGTGCCGAGGATCTACCTCCACTTCCGTCTTTCGATCTACTCGAAAGGGCTGACAAACACGAAAACCCCCTGACGCCTGAAGAAATTGAAGCGATTTCTCGGTTAGTAGAAGAAAAATTGGCTGACTTTAACATTGAAGCCAGTGTGGTTGGTGTGTTCCCTGGACCGGTGATCACCCGTTTTGAGTTAGATTTAGCGCCGGGTGTAAAAGTCAGTAAAATTACAGGGCTTTCTAAAGATTTGGCTAGAGCCATGTCTGCCATTTCTGTTCGGGTTGTTGAAGTTATTCCGGGTAAATCGGTGATAGGGCTGGAACTACCTAATAAAAAGCGTGAAATGGTACGTCTAAGTGAAGTGATCAGCTGTGATACCTTTCAGTCCAACAAGTCACCGTTGACTATGGTGCTAGGTGCGGATATTTCAGGTAAGCCGGTAGTGGTAGACTTAGCTAAAATGCCCCACCTATTGGTGGCGGGTACGACAGGCTCGGGTAAATCTGTTGGGGTAAATGTGATGATCTTAAGTTTGCTGTATAAGAGCAAACCAGAAGATGTACGCATGATCATGATAGATCCTAAAATGCTTGAGCTATCCGTATATGAAGGCATCCCGCACTTGCTGGCTGAAGTGGTTACCGACATGAAAGAAGCGGCCAATGCATTGCGTTGGTGTGTAGGGGAAATGGAACGTCGCTACCGCTTAATGAGCGCGCTTGGTGTGCGTAATCTAAAAGGTTACAACGCGAAAGTGTTGGAGGCCATTGCCAATGGTACACCGATCAAAGATCCACTTTGGAAGAGCGAAGAAAGTATGGACGCGGAGGCGCCAGACTTAGAAAAGCTGCCTGCCATTGTCGTAGTGGTAGACGAATTTGCTGACATGATGATGATTGTGGGCAAAAAAGTAGAAGAGCTCATCGCACGTATTGCACAAAAAGCACGTGCTGCGGGCATTCACCTCATTCTTGCGACCCAACGTCCTTCGGTTGACGTCATTACAGGTTTGATTAAAGCCAATATTCCGACCCGTATCGCGTTTCAGGTCTCCAGTAAAATTGACTCTCGAACCATTTTAGATCAGCAGGGTGCCGAAACCCTATTGGGTATGGGGGACATGTTGTATTTACCGCCAGGTAGCCCGGTTCCCACCCGAGTTCACGGTGCGTTTGTTGATGATCACGAAGTGCACGCAGTCGTCGCCGATTGGCAGAAGCGGGGCGCGCCAGAATATATCGATGAAATATTAAACGGCGAAGCATCTGCAGAAGTTTTATTGCCTGGTGAACAGGCAGAAGGGGATGATCAAGAATTTGATGCATTTTACGATGAAGCGGTCGCGTTTGTGACCGAAACCCGTCGCGCCAGTGTATCAAGTGTGCAGCGCAAATTTAGAATTGGTTACAACCGCGCTGCGCGACTAGTGGAACAAATGGAAATGAGTGGGGTCGTAAGTGCACAGGGGCATAATGGTAACCGCGAAGTGTTAGCACCGCCGCCTCACAAAGATTAGCTTACGGAATAAGTAGATGAAAAAAGCAGTATTAGATTATTTCGCCCGGACCTTCACTGCACTGAGCGCAGTTGGGGTTATAAGTGGGCTTGCGTGTAGTCAAGGGGTGTCGGCACTGCCACTGGTGTTAAATCAAGCATCTCAGGGTGGGACGGGTAGCGAACTATCTCAACCAACCACAAGTGAAGTTTCTGTCCAGTCGATTAATGAGACTGAGAAACAAATGGACATGTCAGTTTCACAAAATGCAAGCGCAACACTGCACAGCTTGCTGGCAGGCATGAAACAATTTAGAGCGCGTTTTGAACAAACCGTTTTAGATGCCCAGCAGACGGTTGTGCATGAAGCGCAAGGAATGCTTACCATGACACGGCCAGATAAACTGCGCTGGGAAACCACCTTCCCTGATGAAACCCTACTGATCGCTGATGGCGAAGCAGTATGGAATGTGGATTCGTTTGTAGAACAAGTTACCGTGTTGTCGCAGGAAAACGCAATTAAAGACAACCCCATTGTGCTTTTAACGTCACGCGATACACAAATCTGGAACAAATTTGCTATAGCGCAACTAAACGCAGAAGTTGGTCCCAATTTGCGTAGCTTTCAGGTGACGCCAAAAGAAGCGGGCGGCCAAATTGTTACCCTGACCCTAACCTTTAATCAGGATGATCAGTTAGCCGCCATGAATATGTTAGACGCGCAACAGCAAATTAGTACCTTGATATTTAGCGATATTGAAACCCGTTTTCCTTTAGCCGCGGATACTTTTACCGTCGACATTCCAGATAGCTATATAGTTGATGACCAACGTTAATCACGCTTTTGCGCCGCTGGCGGCGCGCATGCGTCCCACCACAATAGAACAATACACTGGTCAGGCTCACTTATTGGGGCCCGATAAACCCTTGCGTAAAATGTTAGACGCAGGGCACTGTCATTCAATGATTTTGTGGGGGCCACCGGGAACCGGTAAAACCACGCTGGCAGAGTTAATTGCGCATTACACTAACGCTACGGTATTGCGTATCTCAGCGGTAACCAGTGGGGTAAAAGACATTCGTGCGGCTATGGATGCCGCAGAAGAAAACGCCCGATACAATCAACGTACACTGCTGTTCGTTGATGAAGTCCATCGCTTCAACAAAAGCCAGCAAGATGCCTTTCTGCCCTTTGTTGAGTCAGGTGTGGTGACGTTTATTGGCGCGACTACCGAAAACCCTTCTTTTGAGCTAAATAACGCCTTGCTGTCTCGCGTGCGGGTGTATGTACTAAAACCCCTCGAACAAGACGCGTTAATGCAGTTGATTGAACGGGCATTGTCTGATCCTGAGAAGGGACTAGGCGAGAGACAGCTGACGATGGCCGAGAATGCGAAAAATGCCTTGGTCCAATTGTGTGGAGGCGACGCCAGACGGCTACTTACCTACTTAGAGTTGGCTGCTGATTTTACTAATGGTAATGAAATTTCCATCGGTGATATTGAACAGGCAGTGGGTGAGAAAATTGCCAGTTATGACAATAAGGGTGATACCTTTTACGATCTCATTTCCGCCTTTCATAAATCGGTACGCGGCTCTGATCCAGACGCTGCATTATATTGGTATGCGCGTATTCTTGATGGCGGCGGCGATGCTCTCTACGTGGGTAGGCGGTTGTTGGCTATTGCTTCAGAGGATATCGGTAATGCCGATCCCAGAGCCATGCAGTTGTGTATTAACGCCTGGGATACGTTTCACCGTGTGGGGCCTGCTGAAGGCGAGCGCGCGATAGCGCAAGCAGCGGTATATTGCGCACTTGCGGCAAAAAGTAATGCGGTCTATATGGCATTTAGCGAAGCGAAAGCGCTGGCGCGAAAAACATCTGACGCACAAGTACCCATGCACTTACGCAATGCGCCTACTAGTTTAATGAAAGAACTGGGTCACGGTGAAGGCTATCGCTATGCCCATAATGAGCCTAATGCGTTCGCCGCAGGCGAAACCTACTTTCCAGAAGGACTGGAAAATACCCGTTTTTATCACCCTGTTGAGCGCGGGTTAGAAAAAGCCTTAAAAGCAAAGCGGGAATATCTTGATTCACTTAATGCGCAAAGCCCAATAAAAAGGTAGAGTAATCAAGGTAGATGTGACGTATCAGAAATAACGAGCCGAATACTGGTTCACTCACAATGCGTTTAATCCATATTCTCCATCATGAACACTCAAAATAATCGCGCTTAGGGAGACAACTGTGCCTCAAGGGTTAGCTTTGTACTGTTTTATTGCCGCTGGCGGCGCAACAGGTGCCTGTTTGCGTTATTTTGTTACAACAACAGTGGATTCCTTATTTGGAAAACACATGCCGTTTGGTACACTAACCGTGAATGTGGTGGGTTCGTTTGCCTTAGCCATACTATATGGTTTTATTGAGCGCCATGAATTAAGTGATTCACCTTACCGTGCACTAATTGGTGTGGGTCTGTTAGGGGCATTTACCACATTCTCAACGTTTTCAGTTGAAACGTTAACTTTATTAGAAAATGGGCTGTGGCACAAAGCCATAGCAAATGTATTTCTTAACGTTGGCGCCTGTTTATTAGCGGGTTGGCTAGCCATTGAATTAATGAAAGGATAAGTAGAAACACATGTTAGATCCAAAGTGTTTGCGAAGCGATATAGAACAAACAGCCAAGCGATTGGCTGCCCGTGGTTTTGACCTCGACGTAGCAGCTTTCAGTTCGCTTGAAGAAAAAAGAAAAACACTTCAGTCCAGAACACAGGATCTGCAAAACGAACGCAACGTACGAAGTAAGTCCATAGGTAAAGCGAAAGCCCAAGGCGAAGACATTGCGCCTTTGCTGGCTGAAGTAGGCAAACTGGGTGACGAGCTCGATGCCGCTAAAGCAGAACTGAGTGAATTGCTTGAAGAAATTAACATCTTCACTCAGGGTATTCCCAATTTACCACACGAGTCAGTTCCAGAAGGTAAAGACGAGGACGACAACGTCGAAATTTCACGTTGGGGTGAGCCTCGCAGCTTTGACTTTGAAGTGAAAGATCACGTCGATGTAGCAGAGGGGCTGAACAACGGTTTAGACTTTGCAACGGCAAGCAAACTCACTGGAAGCCGTTTTGTCGTGATGCGTGGTGACATGGCGCGTTTAAACCGTGCTATTGCGCAATTTATGTTGGACGTTCACACACAAGAGCACGGTTATCAGGAAATGTACGTGCCTTATCTGGTTAATGCTGACAGCTTATACGGTACGGGGCAGCTACCTAAATTTGGTGAAGACTTATTTCACACTAAGCCTGCGACCGAAGAAGGCCAGGGGTTGTCGTTAATTCCAACGGCTGAAGTGCCACTGACAAACATTGCCCGTGACGAAATTTTAGATCCTAAGACACTGCCAGTGAAAATGACAGCGCATACGCCTTGCTTCCGCTCTGAAGCGGGATCGTACGGTCGTGATACCCGCGGTCTTATTCGTCAGCATCAATTCGATAAGGTAGAGCTTGTTCAATTGGTTAAGCCAGAAGACAGCTTCGATGCTCTAGAAGCTCTGACAGGTCACGCTGAAGCGATCCTGCAAAAATTAGAACTGCCGTATCGCAAAGTCTTACTTTGTACCGGTGATATGGGCTTTGGCGCGTGTAAAACCTACGACCTTGAAGTATGGCTGCCAGCGCAAAATACTTACCGTGAGATTTCATCATGCTCTAACATGTTGGATTTCCAGGCGCGTCGTATGCAGGCTCGTTATAGAAACCCTGAAACGCAAAAGACAGAGCTACTTCACACATTGAACGGCTCTGGACTGGCAGTGGGACGGACATTGGTGGCAATCTTAGAGAACAACCAGCAAGCCGACGGCAGTGTTGTTGTGCCAAAAGCACTAGTGCCTTACATGAATGGCCAGGAAGTTATTAAAGCTCAGTAAGTTATTGTCAAATCTTTGCAATTCGATGCGTCACCTGAATTGACGAATAGATGCGTTGTAAAAGAGAGCAAAACTGGGCGGTAAAAACCAATAAACCCATAGTCTAAGGACTATGGGTTTTTTTATAATTCTTACTGTGTTTTTTTATTTCATATTAAGTATTATTCACACATACCTGCTCATATGCTCTTGAATAACATGGAAAGTAAGACAGGAAGGATGGCATGTGTATAAGAAAATAAGAATAGCAAAATGATGCAGTTATATGTGTACAAATTATGTGCTATGTTTTTGGACTGTAATAAATACTTCTGTCTGCACCACTATTTCGCAATATAAGCGTTTCTGTTTAGAGTAAAAGTTATGCAGCGATGAACTAAAAGCCCAAAGGAGGTAACAGTGAAATCCTTTGTATGCTTTGCGCTGTTGATGATTTCATTCTCAGATAGCTTTGCGTCCAATAAAAAGGGAGATCTTATTGGGGTCTCCGATACCATTACATGTGACGAATATGCCAATATCCACACCGAAATGGGCGTGCTAAACAATAACGTTTGGAATAAACATGCTGTGGGCAAAGCGACGTGGAAACAGTGCTTGATAAGCCGGAAAGAAGAAAATTCCGTCCAATATGGCTGGTATTGGAATTGGCCAAAAGACAAAAGGACGATTTATGCCTACCCCCAAATTAAACAGGGGAGTTCTCCATGGGCACCATTACCACACTTCAATGACTCCATACCCACGAAAATAGATTCACTGACCAAATTTAAGGTTGAATATCAACTGTATACGACGAGTGACGGGACATTTAATACAGCAACAACACTTTGGTTAACCCATGCTACGCAACGCGACAATATTGTATCGCCCGACATTATAGCGGCTGAAGTGATGGTGTGGACTCAAGCTACAGAAGGCCATTTTTCTCCGGCAGGTAGAAAAATCGACAGTATTGAGATTAACAACCAGCAATGGGAAGTCTGGTACCAACGAAATTGGTCAGATCAATCGGGTAAAAATAAGAATCATTGGTCTATCGTTACGTTTAAATCAGTTGAGAATCTACAGTTCGTTCAGCTTGATATTCTGGCCCTGCTTCGCTATGCCGAAAACAGTAAATTAATCCAACCCCAACTGTTTGTGGCAGATATCGAGTTGGGCAATGAAATAATGCGCGGTGAGGGCGTTTCTTGGGTGAAGTACTTCAACGTAAGTATTGAAAACTAAAATAGGTGTTTCTATGCACGTTACCGATATCAAAGCGTTTGTACCTAGTAAAAATTTTAGTATCTCACGAGAATTCTATAGCGAAATAGGTTTTATTGAATCTCCGATATCAGACGATCTCACTCTTTTTCACAACGGCGATTGCTGGTTCTTTCTACAACGTTTCTATAATAAAGAGCTAGCTAGCAACTTTATGCTCCAAATTTGTGTGGAAGATATCGACACTGCTTTTAAGCGTTGTACAAAGAGCCAACATAAAACCAAAATAAGCCCAATTAGCAACGAAACCTGGGGTAGGGTATTCTATGTATGGGGACCGGCTGGCGAGCTTTTGCATTTTACGCAGTTAAAACACTAAGCCATAGTGTATTTCAACTAGGTTATTGGCCCCTAAACCCATTGGGCATCAGCACGGGTACGCTTGTTCGAGCTTGCCAACTTCAATGCTATTCTCGGTTAATCTGATTCAACTTTTACAGGTTTTTTTCAACAATCACCACGTCTAACCATTTGCCGTTTAACTGTCCATGACGCTCATAAACTCCTACTTCGCGAAACCCTAGTTTTTTACACAGTGCCAGGCTGGCGTGGTTAAACGTAAAAATCCGCGAAAGGACTTTACTGAATCCATGGGATTTTGCGCAGTCTATCAAGGCGCCTAACAGCTTGGCACCTGTTCCTTTGCCTTTTGCGTTATCACTAAGATAGATTGAGAATTCGGCTATGCCGCGATAACATTCGCGCTGCCGATATTCTGACAACTTCGCAAAACCAATGACTTCGTGGTGTGCTTCAGCCACAAGGAGTGGATATTTGTGTATTTCGCTAAACCATTCCAGCACGGTGTCGACATGACGTTCCTGGGTTTCAAATGTAGCCAGTCCTGACCTGATACCTGCGTTATAAATAGCGCAAATAGGATAGGCGTCATCGTGTGTAGCGGGGCGAATTACAATTGTCACAGAGGCCAAACCTTCATTAGTATTTTGGTTACGTTGACCGTTGTTATACAGCAATAATCAACGGCCATCATTATTCATATAGCGTGAATTGAAAGCTCACAGTGTTACCCGATATCGAATTCGCTTTCTGCTAAAGTGCTGATCGTTATACTCGATAAGCGAAACGCTGTAGCATCGCTAGGTTTTAAACCAATGTTGAGTACGATTTGCGAACCACACAAGCGACAACATCACAGGTACCTCAACTAACACGCCCACTACTGTGGCTAATGCGGCGCCAGAATGTAGACCAAATAGCGAAATTGCGACGGCGACAGCTAACTCAAAAAAGTTTGAAGTTCCTATCATGCAAGCAGGGGCTGCCACATTGTGTGGTAACTTCATTTTTTTTGCGATGAAATAGGCTAAAGCAAAAATGCCGTAAGTCTGGATAAGCAGAGGAATTGCGATTAACACAATGGCTTGTGGCTTAGCTAATATGGTCTCTGACTGAAAACCAAACAATAATACAACAGTGGCCAGCAAACCAATGATTGACCAGGGTTTCATGGTTGCTAAGAACTGGTTTAGGCGAGTGTGATCATTGTCTTTGTCGAGTTTATTTCGCGTCAATGCACCTGCTATAAGGGGGATGAGCACATACAAAACGACAGACAGAAACAACGTATCCCAGGGAACACTAATATCGGTTACCCCTAACAGCAAACCCGCGATAGGGGCGAAAGCAAAGATCATTATGATGTCGTTAATGGAAACCTGAACCAGGGTATAGTTGGCATCACCTTTTGTCAGTTGACTCCAAACAAACACCATCGCAGTACATGGTGCAACCCCAAGTAAAATCATGCCCGCGATATACTCCGTTGCCGTTTGGGGATCAACCCACTGGGCAAATATCCCTTTAAAAAACAGCCAACCCAGAAGTGCCATTGTGAATGGTTTGATTAACCAATTGACCACTAATGTTAACGCCAATCCTTTCGGTTTTTTACCCACATCTTTAAGCGAGGAAAAATCAATTTGTACCATCATGGGGTAGATCATTAGCCAGATGAGTACCGCAATGACTAAATTAACGTGCGCGTATTCCACATTGGCGATAATCGCAAACGCACTGGGTAACATGTTACCAAGGAAGATGCCGACCACAATCGCTAAAGCGACCCACACTGATAAATAACGTTCGAATAACCCCATAAAACCTCCTTAAATCGCGCGCTGATTAACTCGCTGGGTTAGCTGCTGAGCCGACTCTACCCGTTCTGAGTACCTGTCTACGAAGTATTCTTTATTATTTCTGAGTAATAAAGTGAACTTCATTAGTTCTTCCATAACATCGACAATGCGATTGTAATATGACGACGGTTTCATACGATCTTGATCATCAAATTCAAGGAATGCTTTTGCTACGCTAGACTGATTGGGAATAGTCACCATGCGCATCCAGCGACCTAATACGCGTAATTGATTCACCACATTAAACGACTGTGAACCGCCACAGATCTGCATTACCGCTAAAGTTTTACCCTGTGTGGGTCGAACAGCGCCAATACTCAGGGGAACCCAATCAATCTGACTTTTGAAAATGCTCGTCATTGCGCCATGACGCTCTGGTGAGCACCATACTTGACCCTCTGACCACGTCATGAGTTCTCTAAGTTCCTTAACCTTGGGGTGGCTCTCGTCTTCAGTATCAGGCTGAGGCAAACCTTCGGGGTTGAAAATTTTTACTTCTGCGCCCATCCGCGTGAGAAGTCGCGCGCATTCTTCTACGACCAGCCGACTGAACGACCGCTTCCGTAACGAGCCATATAGCAGCAAAATGCGTGGAGCATGTTCTACGGGTGTACCTTGACACTTATCAAACGAAGGAATGTGAAACTGAGATTCATCAATATTCATTAGTGTATTGTCCTGACTCATCGTTTACTGCGCTCCTAATTTTTTTAATTCAGCCTTGAGCGCTTCATGTGAGAGGTTTTTTTCTGCTAATGGCATTAGCTTTTTTACCCGCGTGGTAATTTTATCGATACAGGCTCTGAACCCCTGTGCTTTTTCCTCTTCACTGCCTTTAATTTTTGAGGGATCAGCAAGACCCCAGTGGACTTTAACCGAATTACCAAACCACACAGGGCAGGCTTCTCCAGCAGCTGCGTCGCACACGGTAACTACAAGGTCAGGTTTGAAAGCTTCAAATTCATCCCACGATTGACTGCGTAAACCATCTACAGAGATATTGGCTTCTTTCAGATAGTGGATAGAGAGTGGGTGAACCACGCCTGATGGCTGACTACCAGCACTTTTGGCTTCGATACGATCACCTGCTACATGATTAGTAATGGCTTCAGATAAAATACTTCGACAGCGATTGTGCGTGCAGATATAAAGAACTTTCATGGGTATTCCTTGTGATTAACAAGAAGGGTCTTGTAATTTGGAAGTGTTTAGTTTTTTTAGGGGATCAGCAAAATAGTCATTATTATTGTCGGCTGTATGGTTGATAACCATTTTGGCCCATTCGGGTAGCTCTTTATGAAGTTGGTAATACACCCATTTACCACGGCGTTCGTCCTGTAATACGTTACACTTGCGAAGTTCAGCTAAATGCCGTGACACTTTAGGTTGGTCAAGTTCCAATGCCGCCATTAGGTCGCACACACAGGCTTCTTTAAGTTGGCTGATGATCAGTACAGACTTAAGACGTGTATCGTCAGACAAGCATTTGAAAAATTGTAATGGGTTCATATTCACATGTCTTAAAACAGATATGTGGAATATAATATATATGAAATATCATATGTCAACAGGTGTGTTTCGTCACTGTTCTAAAGCATTGAAAGGCTAATAAAGTGGCGCCAATGGTCATAGCTTGGCAAAAGTAACACCATTGCATTGAACTTAAGCCAATAAAAAGAAAACAGAGGCACATTGGTTTAAACGTTTATTATCAGAAAAGTTCCGCAGAGTAAGACTGCCGTGTTTATATGGACCACCCCGTTGTCTTGAGCATAAGAACAGCGTGTGAGATTGCATGACATACTCGACAACATTCGGTTTTGTTTGGCGGTTTAGTTCTTAGCACGGGTATATGGTGCTTAGATAATTTTATAGAAGACAGTGAAATAAGAAGGGGGCGTATATGTGCGGGTTTATTCAGCGGGTCACTGACTCACCAGATGTCATTGCGCTTTTAGAAGAAGTTGGACTCACCCAAACTATACCGCTTTTTAAGAAAGAAGCGCAGCATGCTGATGTCATAAATTTCTATCCTGCCTTCGGAAAGGTGGCTCAGAAACAAATCACTAACCTTATAGTTGATTACCAAAGCACCATAGACGCTACCTGGTGGTTCGATGCCAAACCTGCTGGGGATACCCTTGAAGTTGGTGAGCGTACCACTTTTAATGCGCGTAATCTTGATAGCCCTTATTGGCAAAAAGCGGTTAGCCAGCGAAGAGGAGTAGTAGTAGCGACAGCGGTGGGTGAATCAAACCCCTCAGGCAAGGGTAAAGCGCATTATTTTATGCGCCCTACACGTGGCGCGCTGCTTCTTGGTGCGGTCTATCGCGTATTCAGTAATGGGTGTTATTCCTGTGCAGTGATAACCCGTCCACCCAGAGACGATTTTAGCCAATTTCACGAAAAATCCATTCCGTGCTTTTTACCCCATGATAAAGAGGCGTTATCAGCGTGGTTGAGGCAGGGAATGAATTACGACGTTGAGCAACTGCTTGCTACCCCTCGTATTTATACCGACTTATCCATTACCAGAGTAAAAACCTTTAAACACGCAGAGCCTATAGATGAACCGGTTTTACTAAAGGCCACATTGTAAAGAATAGCCAGCGTGTTATAGGCATTTGGCCGGTTTAGGTAAGCCAGCAAGTTTAGTCGCCTGTTTGGCAGGACCTTTTTTAAACAGCCGTTGTAAATAGCGACTGTTACCTTTTTCCGGGCCAAATTTGTTGGCCATGGCTTTGACCAATGCACGAATAGCTGGACTGGTTTCATATTCTTCGTAGAAGGCACGCACGAAGCGCACGACTTCCCAGTGCGCCTCAGTCATTTCAATATTTTCTTGTTCTGCAAGGTATGCAACCATGCCTTCATTCCACTGGGTATAGTCAAGCAAATAGCCCGCTTTATCCGTGGCAATTTCCTGTCCGTTGTACAAAAAACTAAAACTATCCTGTGACATTACAGTACTACCCATTGTTGGTGATGTGACATGAGTGAAGCGAGCTCGGTAGGTGTGACTACGCGCACTGAGTCACTACACTTTACTCCACGAGTACTAAGGTCGCTGTGTAGGGCATATAAGACGCTTTCGGCTGTCTTTAGTTGGACGAGTGCATCGATGTAGGCGTTTTCAACTGCTTGTGCGTAAACACCGTCGCCAGAAAATAGCACAACGACATTAGATGATGGTTTTGCCTTTGTAAATGCGGCGCGAATGAGGTTTTTATCAATTTCTGTCAATCGCGGTTTTGTAATAGAAAAAATCATTAGAACGTTACCACGTGATCGACACTGTCGATAAGGTTAATACGCGATTGAGCATCTACCCACTGGCCTTCAAGCGCTTCAATAAGTTCGCTGTTGGCGAGGGTATGTGCAATTCCAAGCATCGCTGCGCTTTCCTTACAAACATAGCAATCTTCAATATCGAAAAACGGCAGGGAGGCAAGGCGTTTACTGTGGTTTTTTAACCCTTTTAACGAGTCTGTTTTTGCCAATTGCAAAACACCATCACCTTCAAACAGCACTTTTACGTCGTGCCCATAATTCGTCGCGGCAAGGGCAAAATCTAGGCCATCCTGACTTATCTGGTTGCCGTATGGCGTTTGAGTAAATCGAATAAGTATTGTCGCCATTAGAACTGTACCACTTTGTTGCAGTTGTGCAGGGCTGTAAAAAATTCACCTAATCCCGCTTGTTGAAAAGGTGCTGACAAATTCGCCATGGGAGTGTTGTTAAGAGTTATACCATTTTCAATGGCTTCACTCTCACTGACAATGCCGCGTTTTATTGCAGCGGTAATACATACTAAAAGTGCTACATTGTGTTGTTCAGACAGGGCTTTCCATTGGTCTAATACATAAAGTTCATCACCGCTTCTCAGCATCATATTATTAGTGTGATACACGCCGTCACTGTAAAAAAAAACGTTGTTTATACTGTCCCCGTTGTCGATAACACCTTGAATAAAGGCAAGCGCACGCATGGCCGTATCGCCATGAAAAGGGGAGGTGGTGATAAGTATTGAATATTCTGTCATACAAATAAAAACACCCCGATTAAGGGGTGTTTATCTTTAAACCTTAAACGCTAAATTAGTCGTCGCCACCGAATGCACCAAGAAGGTGTAGGATAGACGTGAACAAGTTGTAGATGTTCAAGTATAGCGAAACTGTCGCGCGAATGTAGTTAGTTTCACCACCGTTAATGATACGACTAGTATCAAAAAGGATGAAACCCGACATGATAAACACGATAGCTGCACTAATAGCTAAGCTTACCGCTGGTACTGCAAAGAACAGGTTGGCAATACCGGCAACTAAAACCACAACTAAACCAACAACCAAGAAACCGCCCATAAATGAGAAGTCTTTCTTAGTCGTTAATGCATAGCCAGACAATGCAAAGAATACCAGCGCAGTTGCACCCAAGGCTTCCATAATTAGGCCTGGGCCTGCTACACCTAGGTAAAAATTAAGGGTATACCCTAACGAGGCTCCCATTAGGCCAGTAAACGCAAATACCCAGTAAATACCCGATGCTGAGTCGGCTTTTTTCTGGATTACAAATAACATAATGAATGCGCCGATAGTCATAACAAGAGACATCATAGGAGAAATGCCTACTGCCATAGCTATACCAGCACATACCGCACTAAACGCCAGTGTCATCGCAAGCAGCATATAGGTGTTGCGTAGAACCTTGTTCGTCTGCAATACCGATGGTTGAGATGCACTTGAATACATCGAACGTTGATCCATTGTTTCCTCCAATAGGACTTATGATATGACCAAAATGGTACACAATTATTTAGTGTATGTTGTATGGCTTTTAGTTCCCATTTTCAAGTGGTTTCAGATGAAATTGACGTTAGGTGCCTATAAAAGCGACTCAATTGTGTAATAAATGATGTATTTGCTTGAAAACTCAACACTTAAACAACTTTTTTAAATTTTCGCTTTACAGTCCTAAAAATATCATTAAGATACGCAGCACTTCAGGAGAGTTGGCAGAGCCCGGTTTAATGCACCTGACTTGAAATCAGACGTGGGGTCAAACCCACCGGGGGTTCGAATCCCTCACTCTCCGCCAATTAAAACAAAAGCGCCTCGCAGAAATGCGGGGCGTTTTTGTTTTGGTTTGTAGCAAGTGAGGATTTGATTTGAACCCCACGGTTCGACCAATCGTCGGGAACGATTGGTGCCGCCGCAGGCGCCCGAAGGGGCGGGAGCAGGAAGCTCCCGAGCACATCCCTCACTCTCCGCCAAACCTTTCAAGTACTAAGTGGTATCCTTTTACGTCTTTGTGAAAGCTAAGTGAACGTGATTTAAATAGAACGAACTTCACTTAAAACTGCACATATTCTATGTTGCAAATTTGCACCACCCGGATAACAAAACACTCCACGACTTCACTACTGTTTGTTGCTAATGTCCCGACATTAACGGTAAGTCAGTATTGAATGAATTGAATTTTGGAGAGTGTATACATGAGAGTTTTCTTTGCGGTTTGTCTTGTCATTTTAATGTTCAATCAACAAAAAGTATTAGCAAAACAGGCGGTTAAAGCACCTGAAACAGAACAGGTTAGGGCGTTTTTCGACGCTTATATGAATAAATATAACCATTACCTCACAACTAATGAGTTTAACGACCAACCGTATTTGTATCACGATACGATAATGGTAATGTCATCTTCGGTGGCACCTTACACCATCGGCTATTCTGCATTTTACCAGCGAACCAGAGCTTTTTTAGATAACCTTAAAGCGCAAGGCGTTAGAAGAGTTAACTGGGTTGACATTAATGTGCATTTGATTGATAAAAATTTAGCGGTTGCAAGCAACACCGCGGCTCGCTATTTAGAAAATGGCGATGAGTTTAACCGAGTGGGTGTAACATATATGATGCGTAAAGCTAACGACGAATGGCGTATTACCTCATTTATGGTACACAACGCAGCCGGTGTTATTGATTTTTAGTTAACCTGAAAAGAATGAATGCATGAACGATTGGGATGATTACAGACTGGTACTTGCCATACATAAAGGTAAAACACTCCGCAATGCCGCTCATGAATTAGGTGTTAATCATTCAACAGTCTCACGCAGACTGGCTATACTCAATAAGAATTACGGCTCTGAGATAGTACGAAAAACCCCATCAGGGCTGTGCTTGTCACCACTTGGTGAAAAGTTGTTAGTTTCCGCAGAAAAAATTGAGTCGCTGGTAATTCAAGATAAGCGTTTTGAACGCGCTGAGCATTTAGAGTTAGAAGGTGATATCAGTGTCTCTGTTCCGCCGCCAATAATGCAATTTTTACTGCTAGATGACCTAATGCATTTTCAGCGTACTCACCCACGCATTGCGCTGAATATTCATTCGTCATACGAAATTGCCAATTTAGATGAATGTGAAGCTGATGTCGTAATACGCGTGTCCAATACGCCTGATGAACACCTTGTTGGCTATCGCCTGTTTTCGGTGGCAACGCAATATTACGCCGCCAAAGATTATCTCAAAAACACCCCCCCGCATTTGTACCAATGGATTACGAATACACATTCGGGTGATAGGCCTGAATGGATAAAGCACACACCATTTCCCGACGCAAAGATTGGCCCATGCATTACTGATTTAACGTTACGTCATCAAGCGGCGAATTCAGGGCATGGCATGATCCGAGGAGCATGCTACATCGCTCACAATTTTAACAACCTGGTTAGCCTTGCTGGCACTGAACCTGAGCCATTCCAACAAATTTGGGTTTTAAGTCATCCAGATCTTGCGCACATTAATCGGATCCAAGTGCTTAAAAAGTATCTGGCTGATGCGCTTAAATCCAAAAAAGCGCGCATAACAGGGGAAAGTGAAACCGCTAACGCGTAAGGGTGGTTCCTCAGCCGAATTACCATTGGTAGACAAATAAGTGTCATAACAATAGTTTTGCGCGGAGTTGCGCTTTTTCGCATAACTCAAAGGTGTTTTGTGTCTCAAGAAAGATCTAGGTCTTGTTGGTTGTAAAGGCACTATGCGTTTAACAGGGTAGTTTTTGTTTAAAAAATAGCGATTAAAAACAAAAATTAAACGTTTTGTTCAGCATTTCAGCACTTGATTGATTTTGTTGAAATTAGTGCTTTACAGAACAATTTAAATCATTATTATACGCAGCACTTCAGGAGAGTTGGCAGAGCCCGGTTTAATGCACCTGACTTGAAATCAGACGTGGGGTCAAACCCACCGGGGGTTCGAATCCCTCACTCTCCGCCAAATAAAACAAAAACGCCTCGCAGAAATGCGGGGCGTTTTTGTTTTATTTGTTGCAAGAGAGGATCTGATTTGAACCCCACGGTTCGACCAATCGTCGGGAACGATTGGTGCCGCCGCAGGCGCCCGAGCACATCCCTCACTCTCCGCCATATTTGAGAAACCCGCACATTGTTGCGGTTTTTTTTATGCCTTTCGAAGATATTTCGTTGAAATTAAATCTGATCTCTCCCTGTCTACTGGTTGTAACTAACAGGTATTCCGACTAAAAATCTAACCATGTCGTGCTTTGTTCACAAAAGCCTGATAAATAATAAATAGATTTACTAGTGACTGAACGGTCTAATACACAACTTTTCCTTCGTCAAAAATAAGGGCTGCACCTAGTGCGGTTGAGTGTATCTGGACATCAGAGAAATTGAGAGGACAGCATGCAGGCAATGCCCACACCTAACCTAAGGATAGGAACAGTAGAACAAAAACGCGCTGAGATAAAAGCGTATTTCCTAGACGCATTTGATACCTATGAATCACTTTTTTCATGTTTAGCCAAGGATGAAGCATTTTATGCGCGCCCCGAAAAGTTGCGCCATCCTCTGATTTTCTATTACGGTCACACTGCTACTTTTTTTATTAACAAGCTGGTGTTGGCAAAAATCATCAATGAGCGAATTAACCCCAAGTTCGAATCTTTGTTTGCCATTGGCGTAGATGAAATGAGTTGGGATGATCTCAATGACGAAAACTACGACTGGCCCAGTGTGGACGAAGTGAGGCGTTACCGAAAGCAAGTACGGATATTGGTATGCGACTTAATTGACACCTTGTCTTTTTCATTGCCTATCGACTGGGAAAACCCGATGTGGCCTGTGATCATGGGTATAGAACACGAACGCATCCACTTAGAAACGTCTTCAGTGTTAATTCGCCAATTGCCTATCGAATTAGTCAATCCTAATCTCAACTGGCCCGTTTGCCATCAACGCGTAGCCCATTTAAAAGACATACCCAAAAATCAGTTAATGGATATTGCCCCCACGTTGGTAACGTGTGATAAGAGATGGGACAGTGCGTATTACGGATGGGACAATGAGTATGGTCGCCAGCAGCAACAGGTGGAAGGATTTAGTGCATCACAGTACTTAGTTTCAAACGGTGAATTTCTATCGTTTGTCCAAGCGGGTGGCTATGAAAATGCCGAGTACTGGGAAGATGAGGGTAATCAATGGCGTGAATATACCCAGGCTTCTCATCCTGTATTTTGGCTTAAAACGTCTCAAGGATATCGTTATAGAAGTATGCTTGAAGAGCATGATTTGCCCCTTGATTGGCCGGTGGATGTTAACTACCACGAGGCTAAGGCATTTTGTAATTATAAAAGTGAGCAATTGGGTAAGCTAATACGGTTGCCTACTGAGAATGAATGGTTAGCCATGCGTACACAAGCGGGTTTGTCGCAAGCTATCTATGCCGATGGGTTTAACATAGCGCTTAATAAGTTTGCCTCTAGTGAGCCTGTAAATGTGAATAAAACCGGCGTATTTTATGATGTGGTGGGTAACGTTTGGCAATGGACAGAAACGCCAATTTACCCGTATGACGGCTTCAAAGTGCATCCCCTCTACGATGATTTCACTACACCTACATATGATAACAAGCACAATTTGATCAAAGGTGGCAGCTGGATCGCAACAGGTAACGAAGCAAGCAAAGACAGCCGCTATGCGTTTAGAAGACACTTTTTTCAGCATGCGGGTTTTAGGTATGTTCAGAGCGAAAGCGAGATAACCGTGTCCGACTTCGATTATGAAAGTGATACCCAAGTGTCACAATACAGTGAATTTCACTATGGTGACGAATACTATGGTGTAGCCAATTTTGCTAAAGCCAGTGCAGAATTTTGTATAGCCAAAATGAAGGAAGTCGGTAAGTCCAGCGGTAGTAGAGCACTTGATTTAGGGTGCGCCGTAGGCCGATGCACTTTTGAATTGGCCAAGTATTTTGACCATGTTGATGGCATAGACTTTTCTGCACGGTTTATTAAAACCGCTTTTGCGATGCAAGAGCGCGGTGAAATTCGTTATCACCTGATAGACGAGGGAGAACTCACGTCTTTTAAATCGCGTAAGCTTAGTGCGTTAGGCTTAAGTAATGTCACGACAAAAGTCGCGTTTGCCCAAGGTGATGCGTGTAACTTAAAACCGCAATACACCGGTTATGATCTGATCTTTCTAGGCAATCTGATCGATAGGGTGTACAGCCCTCGCAAAGTGCTAAATGAAATAAGTCAGCGGTTAAATGAGGGCGGGCTACTGGTGGTAGCAAGTCCCTTTACCTGGTTGGAAGAGTACACAGCGCGCAAGGAATGGCTTGGTGGCTATAAAGATGAAAATGGTGAAACGCTAAGCTCGACCCAAGCCTTAGAACAGGTGTTAGGAGCACAATTTACACGTATTGGAGGTGCCCAAGAAATTCCATTTGTGATCCGAGAAACAAAACGCAAATTTCAACATACCTTATCTGAGTTCAACGTATTTCAAAAAACAGCGAGTTCATAGAAGTCTGATTTCATGTTAGGGCAAGTGTGCAGATTTGTAGGTGAATTGCTGGGCGTGTGGAGGCAGTTCAGGGTAACAGCTTTAAGACAGCAAAGAGAGAATAGAGTGAAAAAGAGGCGTGTTATGGGGCGAGTTGTCACTGTTATAGCACTTAAATGGTGCAATGGATGAACCTTGCGCACACACCGGTATTTGACAGTTTGACCGAGCGCTTTTGCGAATTTACGTCAGTGTGGCAAAGCGGCGATGACCCATCCTCTTATATGCGCTCCTCTATGCGTAAGGGGCGAATAAAGTTTGATGCCATAGCCACGCGGTTTCCGCACGCGCCCTCAAACGCCATTGTGATGTGGATTGCCGATATGGATATTCCACCTGAAAAGGCCATCATTAGCGCCGTCGAACACCATATTAAAAATCACTATGGATATGCTTCGCTTTCTATAAACCAAGCAGTCGCGAAATGGCTGAACAAACAAAATGAATTGGCGAAATGTGCCATAAAGGCCGATCAGGTTGTCGACGTGGCCAGTGTGATCAGTGCAGTTGATGTTGCCCTTAACACCTATTGTAAAAAAGGCGAGAAGGTCATGGTACTTACGCCTACCTATGGCCCGTTAAGGGATGTTATTGCATTAAACGACTTAGAACCCTTGGCAGTGCCTTACACGCCTCAAGCCTGCACTGCGCAATCGAATGCGCTTGCGCATGAAGCAGGGCCAACAAAGGCTAGCGTCATTCAAACACACACAACAGGCTCAATGTACGTTGACCGCAGTACTCCCCGCCCTAATACCAATGACCACAATGCAAGTAACCAGAATGCAAGTAACCAGAATACACCCCCCCAGAGAAAAGCCTTTGGCAATGACGGTGTTGTGGATATTGACCTTAACAGTTTGAATCCCAAAGCCAGCGCTTTTGTACTCTGTCATCCTAATAACCCTGACGGCGCATTAATAAGTACTGAAAGTCAACGAGCCATTATCACATTTTGTGAACGTCACAATATTATACTGATTGTGGATGAAGTGCACAGTGAATGGGGGTTTATCAACAACACTCCTGCTAGCGTTCCCTTATTTGGTGCGCAGGTAAGGTTAGCCAACTCCGCTTGTCTTATACATCTTAACAGCGCTAATAAAGGGTTTAACTTAGCGGGCTTACCGGGGGCATCTTATGCGGTAATTACCGATGCTGTCAGGCGGCAGGCGTTTGAAAGTACGATTCAAAGAAAGCACCTTGACGCAGCCGCTGTCAGTAAAGTCGCCCTTATAGCGGCATATGAACGCGGTGGTGATTGGCTGGAGGCGACAAGACGGGCAATTGGGTTTAATCGAGAATTGGTGAGCGCTTTTTTTCACCATTATGCTATTCAAACGGAATATACTTTGGGGGCGGCAGGCTATTTTTTATGGTTGAACTTACATGCCTCTGCGCGTTGTGACACTGACCAAACATGTTTCACTCCTGCAGTGTCGTATAAAGACTGTCTAAGAAGGGGGGTAATAGGCAGCGATGGTGAACAGTTTGGTGCTCCTGGTTATATTCGTTTAAATCTGGCTATGCACCCTGCACTAATCGAACAAGCTCTTAATCGAATATTTTTTAACTAAATTCTATTTTAAAGAACGAAACCCGCTATTAAATGACATTTCATCCTAAAATAGTGCCCATATAATGTTGCTATCTGAACGTCACTAAATGATGTGACACGCGTTAAATCGCACCATGACACCTATTTTAAGCATTTTTATAGCGTTGATAGATCATGGTGTTGTGACAGGAGCAAAACGTATGGTTTATTTAAGAAAAGCATCAGCGCGAGGCAAAGTGAATCTAGGGTGGCTGGACAGTAAGCACAGCTTTTCTTTTGGACATTATTACGACGCTAATCATATGGGGTTTTCTGCCCTTAGAGTAATTAACGACGATGTAGTACAAGGGGGCAGAGGCTTTGAGACTCACGGCCATCGCGATATGGAAATCATTTCCTACGTGGTAAGTGGTGAGTTGAAGCATAAAGACAATACTGGTAACGAATACATTGTGCCCGCTGGTGACATTCAAGTGATGAGTGCGGGTAAAGGCATTATGCACTCAGAATTTAATCCATCTGCTGATATACCGGTTAATTTTCTTCAAATTTGGATTGTGCCGAATCAAAAAGGTGGTGATCCAAGTTATGCACAAAAAACAGTAGGTAAGGGGGACGCAGCAGGCTCAATAGTTGAAGTATTGGTGAACCAATCAGGAAATAACGGCGCATTACCTATCAAACAAGATGCAGCAATAAGCCGTATAACACTAAAATCGTCTGATACATTGACGCTTACAACTGCAAGCCGAAAAGGGTACCTTCATGTAGTAAGCGGTGAAGTTACGGCAAAGCTGGCCAGTGAAAAGGAAACCATCTCGTTAAATTCTGGAGATGCTATCGGATTGTATATTAATGAAACAATGCTGCTCTCTACCCCGACAAATACAGTGGCTTTATGGTTTGATTTGCCTGAATAATAAGCTCAAAAATACTTAATATCAGTAATTTATTTACAAAATGTGTATCTTCACTTCACGCGGGCGCAACTCGTGGTATGATGACTTGGAAGTAATTTTGGGTGTGTACGCTCGTGCCTAGCATGGCATAGGTCAGCCCTTAATTCTGTTGTTTTAAAATGTGAAGTCAGTGAGATACTAGAGTGATAAAAATAATCCTAGCAGATGACCATGATTTGGTCAGAACAGGGATACGCCGGATTCTGGAAGACGTTGACGATTTTACTATTCTCGCAGAAGCGAAAAATGGTGAAGACGCGGTGCAATTGTGCCGAAAAAATGCGCCAGATGTGGTACTCATGGACGTTAATATGCCAGGCATTGGTGGCTTAGAAGCCACCCGTAAAATTGTACGTATGTCTGAGAATACCCGCGTGATATGTTTATCTATGCATAAGGAAAGTCCTATTCCAATGCAGGTTATGGAAGCGGGGGCGTTTGGTTTTCTAACTAAAGACGCAGAACCAAGTGAAGTTATCCTTGCTATTCACAAAGTGGTGGGTGGCCAAAAATATATAGACAGTGAAGTTGCCAACAGTATTGCCATTGGTAAGCTTTCTCCACAGTCTGAAAATCCGTTCAATGATTTATCGAGTAGAGAATTGAACATTGCACTACGGCTGACTAAAGGCCAGCGTGTGACGGATATCGCTAGCGAACTGAGTATTAACGCAAAAACGGTCAATACTTACCGCTATAGAATGTTTGATAAGTTAGGCGTAACCTCGGATGTTGAACTAACGCACCTCGCGCTGCGTCATAAGCTTATTGACCCGAACCTTTTATAGGCGTTAACAATACGCATTATGTCAGAGCAATCACCATCTGCGTTTGATTCAGCAGCGTTCCTAAAAAATCTCACCTCTCAGCCTGGCGTGTACCGCATGTATAACAGTCAGGAAGAGGTGATTTATGTAGGAAAAGCCAAAAACCTTAAAAAACGTGTATCCAGCTACTTTCGCGCTAATCTGGATAATGCGAAAACCCGTTCACTGGTCAGTCAGATTGCCCACATGGATGTCACTGTGGTTAACAGTGAGACGGAAGCCTTTTTACTTGAAAACACCTTCATCAAGAAATATAAACCTCGCTACAACGTAGTGATGCGTGACGACAAGTCCTATCCGTTTATATTTCTATCCAGCCATGAACACCCAAGACTTACCTTTCATCGCGGACCGCAAAAAAAGAAAGGGGAGTATTTTGGCCCATACCCCAGTGCGTGGTCGGTAAGAGAAGCGTTGCGGTCAATGCAGCGCATTTTTCCCGTCAGGCAATGTGAAGACAGTTATTATCGCGCTCGCAGTCGCCCGTGTTTACAGTATCAAATGCAACGATGCAGTGCCCCCTGTGTAGAAGGTTATGTCAGTGATGAGGAATATCAGGAACAGGTGAATTTTGCCCGTCTGTTTCTGAAAGGGAAAAATCAGCAAGTGATAGGGCGCTTGGTTGAAAAGATGGAAAAGGCCAGCGATAACTTAAACTTTGAGGCGGCAGCGCGCTACCGTGACCAGATAAATGCGTTGAGAAAAGTGCAGGAGCGCCAGTGGGTAGCCGGTACGCAGGATGAAATGGATGTCTTTGGTTTTGCTTTTAAAGGCAATATGGCCTGTATTCAAGTGATGTTTATCCGCGATGGTCAATTGCTAGGCAGTAAAGCATTTTTTCCTAAAGTGCCGACAACAGCAGATGAACAGGAAATATTCGAATCATTTTTCTTACAGTTCTATTTAGCGGGGAATAAAATCATCCCCAAACAAATAGTGCTGGCACGTGAATTGACCGATCAAGACGCGATATGCGAACTATTGAGCAGTGAAGCAGGTCACAAGGTCACCTTCTTTAAAGGTGCGCGAGAAGAAAAGCGCAAATACCTTCAGCTTGCCCAAGCCAATGCGCAGACTGCGCTTGAAGCCCAATACAGTCAACAAAAGTCGGTGTTCGCCCGTTATCTCGATTTAGAAGCGGCGCTTGAAGTTGAGCAACCCTTTCAGCGTATGGAGTGTTTTGACATCAGTCATACCTCTGGCCAACAAACCGTGGCGTCGTGTGTGGTGTTTAACCGGGAAGGGCCGTTAAAAAGCGATTACCGCCGTTACAATATTGAAGGCATTACGCCCGGAGATGACTATGCTGCGATGGCGCAGGCGTTAAAACGTCGCTATAAATCGGTGAAAGATGTTCAAAAGATCCCAGATTTACTGTTGATTGATGGGGGAAAAGGGCAGCTTGCTCAAGCCGAGGCGTTTTTTGAAGACTGGCCTCACGATAAAAAACCTATGTTGCTGGGTGTGGCAAAGGGGACAACCAGAAAACCCGGTTTAGAAACGCTGATATTAGCAGGCAGTCACGACGTTGTTCCAATGGAAAGCCATTCTCCGGGCTTACATTTGGTTCAGCATATCCGTGACGAGTCGCACCGTTTTGCCATAACTGGTCATAGAAATCGCCGTCAAAAGGTGAAAACCACGTCGAGTTTGGAAAGCATTCCCGGTATAGGCGCCAAACGCAGACAAACCTTATTGAAGTTTATGGGAGGGTTACAAGGTCTTCAAAAAGCCAGTAAAGATGAAATAGCGAGTGTTCCGGGTATTAGTCAGGAATTGGCTGAGACCATTTACGATCACCTTCACCAATAAAACGCATGAGTCGCAAGCATTACGCTAGAAATTAGGGTAATGTGTATCCAAAATGATAGCTAAACAGCTGCGCTAAACGCCCGTAGAGGCAAAAACTGAGACGTATTTTTTATGTGGACTGTTCCAAACTGTATTACTTTATTCAGAGTAATCCTTATTCCTGTATTCGTAGTGGTGTATTTTCTTGATTGGCGTTGGGCTCACGAAGCAGGTGCGTTTATCTTTTGGTTAGCGGCAATTACCGATTGGTTCGATGGCTATCTGGCGCGTAAGTTACAACAATCCACGCCCTTTGGCGCGTTTTTAGATCCGGTAGCCGATAAACTGATTGTGGGTGCAGCATTACTCATGATCACCCATAGCTACGGCACGCTGTGGATCACGTTGCCGTCCATTGCTTTGCTTATTCGTGAAATTTACGTGTCGGCATTAAGAGAGTGGATGGGAACCAATGGCGTGCGCGATGCAGTAAAAGTGTCTTTTATCGGCAAAGCAAAAACTACTGCTCAAATGTTGGCCTTGATTGGCCTGCTTTCTGGATTAGAAACTTTCATGGGCTTTCCCATTTACTGGGTAAGCTTGGGTTATATTTTACTTTATATCGCCGCAGTGCTGTCTATTTGGTCAATGATTGTGTATACCAAAGCCGCATGGCAACACCTTCGAGGTGGCGTTTAAAATTGAAATTGATCGCGCATTAATCAAAGTGAATAAAAAAATAGCAAACGATCATAAAAATACGCATTTATCTCAATTTAAACGTTTTTTCGTATTGACAGTTCTGAATGGGTAGGTAGAATGCACCCCACATTTCGAGAGGACATCACCGAAACGAAATGTACGATTAAGGTATGCGGGAATAGCTCAGTTGGTAGAGCACGACCTTGCCAAGGTCGGGGTCGCGAGTTCGAATCTCGTTTCCCGCTCCAATCCTTTTAGATTAGCCTTAATTAAATGCCAGACGCATTCTGGCGGAATGGCAGAATGGCTATGCAGCGGATTGCAAATCCGTCTATCTCGGTTCGACTCCGGGTTCCGCCTCCATTCGCTACGTTAACGTAGCATCAGGTTCTACACCTGACACCTTGCTGAAAAGCAACCCGATGCCCGGGTGGTGAAATTGGTAGACACAAGGGATTTAAAATCCCTCGCTGGTAACAGCGTGCCGGTTCAAGTCCGGCCCCGGGCACCATTTATTCCCTTTTAAAATCAATATCTTACGCATATTTCATTTTTTCATGTGACTCAGATGTGACAGTATCGATGAGTTTTGATACCCGTTCACTCATACCAGGCATCTCATCATCCATCCATCTACCGTAGTGTTTTTCGAACATCATAATGGACGTATGACCCATTTCTCGCATGATCCATCTCTCAGGTGCACCAGTCGTTAGCAATCTACTAGCAAATGTGTGACGAGCTTGATTAGGGCCACGGTATCGAATGTTGAGTTTCTTAAGAAACGATTCGAAGAATCTTTCGGCTACACGTGCACTATTAATGTATGGCTCTAGTGTAAATGTGTCAGGGAATACAAAAGTAAGGCTCTCTTTCTTCTTCCTTCGTTTATCTGATTGTGTCACCTCAACTACACGCTTATGGTTCATCTTTGAAATACTTTGTTGAGCCAATAGTATTTCTTTAGCTTGTCGAGTTAAGTGAACGGTTCTGACACTACCTTTTGTCTTTGGTACTTTATAGTCGCCACGGACAACTGCACGTCGAATGTAAACTTCCCCTTTAACAAGGTCGATATCTTCCCAAGCTAAGCAGAGCCATTCAGAAATACGTACACCAGTGTGACAAGCGAATAGGAACGCGTTGCGTTCTGACTCGCGTGATGTTTCTGCTCTCTCTATTCTGATTAACTCTTCAGTTGTGAAAGGGTCAGCATTATCATCAGAATCACGTTCAAGGTTTTTAACGTGGTCTAGCGGATTAAAGTCTATAACTCTATCAGCCATTGCATCATTGAATGCACCACGAAGCGGTGTAAGTATGTCGTTGATGGTTTTATTAGTTAGCTTACCAAGCTCTCTACTACGCCAACGTTTCACTTCTGACTGCATTAAAGAATCGATAGCCCTATTTCCGAATTTAGGTTTAAGGTAGTTATCTACAATACCTTTGTAGCCACGGAAAGTTTTAGGTGCGTACTCTGACTTCTTGGTTTCAAGCCAAAGATCTAATGCTTCAGCAACTGTGGGTATATAGGTTGCTGGTTCAAATAAGTCAGCTCGCTTTGAGTTAGGGAAGTGCTTCCTATAGCTAAAAGTCTTGGTCGCTATTTCGTGAAGGATAGTGGTACGTAAGTTGAACGCATATTTCACATTAGCTTTTGTAGCTTTCAGGTTACTGATAGTTTCGCGGCAGCGAACACCCCTATAATGAAAATCAATAGAGACAGCTTCACCGCGCACGTTCACACCTTTAAAGTCTTTAGCGTAGTCACTAATATTAACGGTCAAGATGTAGCTCCTCGGTTAGATTATTTAGTTTGGAATTGTGCTTCTTCTTGTAACTTACAGGTTTTAAGTGTTCAGAGGCTTATAATTAGAAAGCCCCTAAAAAGGGGCTTTGAAATGCATAAGTTAGGAGATGCGAAGCTAAATGAAAATTCAGTAATCGCATGCCTAATTAGTTCAATGTAACTTGCGTTAGTTGAGTTCGTTGTTTTCTTACTAGAAATAGACTATCGGCAGTATATAGCTAACTGGTCTTTATAAGTTGAATTTAGAGTATCGTATCAAACACGTCAGCTTGTACTTACGTTGTTCGTGGATTGCGATAATGTATAGTTCAATATCGGATTGGGAAAAATGCCTGATAGAATATAGTCTAGCCAATACTCTAATCTACTGATTATTAGCGAGTAATGGATAACTTAAGTTTACCTTAGCTATACCATGTTCTTCAGCTAATTCATCCCATACTTTCCAGACTATTTCGAGCTCATTTGGGTGGATGAAATAAGGGTTTAGTAAGAAGGTGTAATCTTGATATTGCTGAATCTTTAGAGTCCTATAGAAGGCGGATGGAACTCTTAGTGCAAGTTCTGCTTTCTCCAATGATCTTATGTTGTTCATTAATGTCTTGTAAGGCCCACGGCGATTGTCTTTTTCCGATGATTCCCTAGTAATGTAAGCTGTATTGTACTTATAATCGTACGTCGATTTTAGTCGTACAAACAGCATTTGTGCTGGTTTGCGTAGACTAACCAATCTATCAAAAATATCTTCCTTAGTTACCTCTTTATTGCGCTTGTGAGAATTCAAAGTTCCTCTTATAGGACTTACTCTAGTAAACCGGGGTGTTTGCATTATCTGTTGGATACCTTGTGTTCTATCTAATTGATAGATGAATAGCTTAAATGTTCTAGTTAATTGGTAGTGCTTATGCTGTTTATGTTTTTGAAATCTATATTAAATTTTTACATAAAAACATATAGAAGATAGGCTGCGCCTATCAATTCTAAGTAATCAACTTACTTTTATTATTTCTTAGACATTCATTAAATGTATTTAGTGGAAACCGCGATAGTGAGCGGAGCTCACATTCGCTGAGTCATTTAATTCATATTGTAACTATATTAGAAGCAATGATCTCCCTCGTATGATGAACTTATATTGGAAGACGGGCCGAAGGCAGAGTCGACCACTTGAATTAATTAGAATGAAATAAATTTATAGTTCGATAACAGTATATCGTTTACTCATGAATAAATTACGTGTGATTTTACATTAGTGGTGACTTCGCCTCCGGCACGTCACCCCAATTCGATTTCTTATTTGGCTTCGTTTAGAACTCGAGACTATCGATTAATCAAGTTTTGATAATTCACTTTTATTGAATCGATACCAACAATTTTGAGTATGTTCCTTGCGGTTATAACTGCTCTATTCCGAGTTGTTTACGACAAGGAAGAAACCTCTTTTGTACGTATCTTGCTGGAGTCAGTTCTATGTGGGGCATTAGCTGTAGTAGCTGGAAGTGGGGTAAATGCGTTAGGGCTAGATCAAGAGTGGACAGTGTTCATCGGTGGAGTCATAGGCTTTGTTGGTTCACAAAGCATACGCTCCTATGCCGATATTTTTCTTAAAAACAGGGTTAATGGGAAGTAGCAGGTTGCAGGTTTACCCAACCTTGAACAGCTTCTTCTCCAACTACACCTGCTTCAAGCATCTCGTTGATGCTCTTACAGGTTGAATCGATAATCCATTCCTCATTCATATAACACGCTAGTTTTCGCACACCCTCTATCGTTATAAATACATAACGACGAGGGTATATTTGAGTTTTCATTTTCATAGAGTTACTTGGTGACATGTAAAGGCTCCTTTGATTTGGTTTATGTTAAGTCGCGATGAAATGTAATGTTTATAAATTAATGACTACAACGCTACCTCTCTGCTCATGTATAAGGTGAAGTCATACATTCACACTCATTCATCTAATGTACTCTTAGAATGCGATACAGAGAGAATTAGTAGAACTATCTGATGAGGTAGATAAGAAGGTTAATAAGAACTGTCTTAGATGTGTTGTGTAGTGTGCTTTTAGAAAAAGGAGAGACAGCTTATGCTGCCTTGTCCTCGATAGATGTAACTCTGCTTGCCTTAGCTATAGCAAGCTTCTCTTCTAGCTTAAGTTTCTCTGTTGTTTCCCATGTCTCAACGTTAGCACGCATAACACCTGTTGCTTTGTTGAGTGATACAGCTGCATCTTCAGCTGAAGTGAATAGTAGAGATAGTACGTGAAAGAATTGATTGAATGCTTTAAGCATGATGTAGTCCTTGAATAGATGATGGATGATTCCATCAATACGCGTTAGCGTTGTGTGCTTTTGATAGGGGGGGTAGGTTTCGTTTTTAAACGAAATCACGGTAGTAATACACCCGTACTTAATTATTAGAATTCTGTAAAAGTTTCGGTATATTATTTGATCAAAATTTCATACAGGATTTGAAATGGACTTCGACATTAAAGGTTATCTGATTGTACTTCTACTGGGGATTATCGTAGGTCTCGGTTACGCAAATATATTTGATAAAGACTTCAACGAAGCTGTTTCTTCACTAGGGGCATTATTGGCCGGTGTAGGTGCAGTCGGTACACTCATTGTTGCAGCGAAAGCACTGAGCGGTTGGAAAAAAGAAAGTGATTACAAATATGTTATGTCGAAATATGAAGAAGGGGTCAGCGAGTTAGAGAATTACCTCAGCGCTGTTCATAGACTTCACAGTCATTTTTTAAACGTGCCAAGTGATGACAGTAAAGACTACCAACAATGGTGTGCCGAGATGACATCGCCGTATATGGAATGTTCATTTATAGAGATAAATATAAATAAGTTACTTAATCAAATGGAAGCTCACCTGCCAAGGGGAGTAGGTGAGATATCTAACCTTGCATCGGTGATTTCTTTTTTTAAAGAGCAGGGCGGTTACACGAGATTGCTTGGAGGTGTAAGTTGGACTACCAATTCATCTATACCCCAAACTACTGAAGTGAGTGCTGTTGTTGAAACTTACCGAAGTCTTCGTAAAGAGCTTAAAGATGCTTTCTAAGCGACAACTCATTTAAGGACTAAAATGGACTTTGATATCGAGACTTTTGTTATGGGTTGCCTAGTAGGTTTAGCTTTAGGGCTCGGGATAGCAGACCTAGTTGACAAGGACTTGTCCACGGCAGCAACGTCATTAGGTGCTTTAATGGCAGGGGTTGGCGCACTAGGCACTATGTATATTGCGTACACGGCTTTGTCTAGCTGGAAGACCAAAAGTGACTTTGATAAGTTAATTGAGGAGACCAGATCAATTCGAAAACACATTCTGATATTGATTGAGGAAATGGTTGTTAATGTACCCTTAACGAATACACGTTCAGGCAGGCAAATCGGAAAGACTATGAAGTTTCTATTCGATTTAAAAGATCATCAGGTCGCCATAATTGAGTCACTTGAATCTATTAAAACAATTCTGAAGATACATCGCGTCAGTTCAATTAACATAGATTTATATTTAAAGTTGACCAAAGATATAACTAAACCCATTCCTAAAATAACTCTCCCGTTTTCTTTTGACCAAATACCCTTAGCCAGCAGAGAGGAAATACTGCACTTGGGGGAGTTGCTCCTACCCTTGGAAGGACAAATCAGAAAGGCGTTTTAGCTTGTAAAAATTTTGAGCCCTCACTAGAGACTTTGCTGATCATAAGATAGTTGGCAAAGAGCTACTTTCATAAGGTCAGTCATGACCACTTTTAAATAACATAATCATTTATTTGATAGTTGATACCTTTAAAAGTTGTGACAGGTTTGTGCCACAAAGAGGAACAAAACAGAACAATAAGGAACACACGCTTAACGAAAGAATGTGTTCTGTATCGTTCTTAACTTCATATAAATCAATGACATAAGGGTTCAAGTCCGGCCCCGGGTACCATTTATTCTTTTAAAATCAATATGTAAGACTGGTTTATGTCCTCATGTGACTCAACAGTCTAAAGCACTTTTTGTTAATTCATCCTCTGAGTAATATCAAATAATTTGTATATATCACTGCGCTGCATTGGAGCAGGTATATTCGGTTAATTGCACTATTGACCAATGTGGATTTGTGATAACTTTACCGCTTTCTCCTCTTGAAGATTAACCGTTTGAATTCTGTCATGTCTCTTCGTCAGGAAGAGTTACGTAAAGCCGAGCGACCTTTTTATGCTCGGGGTAGTAAAGTGAAGCGTTGTGACACTTGTTTGCTACCTTCTGCACAATGTATATGTGGTTACAAACCGTCACCTGCTACCGATGTGGCCGTGCTGTTCTTAATGTACAAGGGTGAATACTATAAACCCACTAATACCGGCCGCCTTATCGCGGATGTGGTAAAGGAAAATCACGCATTTTTATGGGATCGCACCGCGCCGTCAGCGAAACTGATTGCGCTGTTACATGATGAAACCTATTACCCCATTGTGGTTTTCCCCCATGAGTACGCGACACAAGACAGGTGCATTGATCAACCACCAATGAATACGGGTAAAAAATTACTATTTATCTTTTTAGATGGGACCTGGCGCGAAGCGAAGAAGATGTTTGTAAAGAGTCCCTATTTGCATGGATTTCCTGTTTTAGGCGTAAGTGCAACAGCAGCTTCAGACTATTTATTGAGAGAATCTTCCCATGCTTTTCAGCATTGTACTGCAGAAGTAGGTATTAGCGTGCTTGATTTGGCGGGTGAAAAAGAAGGCGCACGCACACTTGCCCATTATTTCAGTATTTTTAGACGGGAATACTTAAAAGGTAAGCCGCATTTGCAGCACAAGCTGGCGTTTGCTGCCGCCCAAGTCAAAGAGTAAGCTGTAGCACAGTAATATTCTGACATTTACGCAGATACATAAAACGACTTTTTACAACCTTTTTATACTAGCAAAAATGGAGAAAGCGAATGGCATCAATCACATTTAAAGGTAATGCGGTATCGACAGTGGGTGAACTTCCTGCGGTAGGGACGAAGGCGCCGGAATTCACTCTGGTTACAGCAGATTTAAGTGAAGTTACGCTTGCTGAGTTGGCGGGGAAAAATGTTGTGTTAAATATTTTCCCGTCTATCGATACAGGAACATGTGCCACGTCGGTACGCAAATTTAATGAGCGCGCTTCGAACTTGGACAATACGGTAGTAATTTGTGTATCTGCTGATCTTCCTTTTGCTGCCGGCCGCTTCTGTGGTGCAGAAGGGATTGAAAATGTGATCACTGGCTCTACTTTCAGATCCAGTTTTGGAAAGGACTACGGGGTAACGTTTGATTCTGCGCCGCTAAAAGGGCTGCTATCTCGTTGTGTTGTGGTGATAGATGGCAAAGGTAACGTGCGCTATACCGAACAAGTCGCAGAAACCACAGAAGAACCCAATTATGACGACGCGTTAGCAGCGTTATAATTAAGCTAACTGAACTAATGATGGGCAAATTGTGATGGGAACAAAAGGGGAAGTGGATGCGTTCTTCGTTATTACAAGTTAATGAATTAGCGGCCTACATGCAGGAGAGACCCATTACGTTATTACGAGCTGTGATGGATGATCCTGTTACGCAGAAACCCGATACTCGAAGTGCAAATGTATTGCCAGCGTCCGTCGACTTTGATTTAGACGGAGAGGGAAGCGATCACACCACTCATTTACCGCACAGTTTGCCTTCGGCACATGCGCTGTCGTTGTATCTCGGGCGGCAAGGTGTCACTTCCAATACCCCCATCGCTGTATACGATACTAGAGGGATCTACAGTGCCCCTAGGGTATGGTGGATGCTAAAAGCAATGGGGCACAAAGACGTATTTTTGTTAGATGGTGGGCAACCAGCATGGCAAAGCGCAGGCTTACCTACCAGTGAGCAGCAGCAATATGGCAATTTGTCATATCAGGCGAACGTGCAAAGTGGGTGGTTTGTCGATGCCGATACAGTGCAACAGGCGCTGGGTACTCATACCCAATTACTTGATGCGCGCAGTGCCCCTCGCTTTTACGGCGAAGTATCCGAACCGCGAGCAGGATTGCGTTCAGGACATATGCCTGGGGCGATCAATCTTCCTTTTGATACGCTGTTAAAAGATGGCCACTTTTTGTCAATTGCACAGTTACAGACAGTATTTCAACGGGCCAAGGTCGATGTAGAAAAACCTATTATATGCACCTGCGGATCGGGAATTACCGCGTGTATTATCGGTTTTGCTGCACTTATGTGTGGCGCAAAGCATGTCGCGGTTTATGATGGTTCGTGGTCACAGTGGGGCGCTGATCCTCGCTATGAGGTGACAACACAATGACTTCAAGCACCCAACCTCCCCGTATAGTGGTCCTCACCGGCGCCGGTATTTCAGCAGAGTCAGGGTTAAAAAACTTTCGAGACAATGATGGTTTATGGGAAAACCATCGCGTAGAAGAGGTTGCTACCCCACAAGCATTTGATAACGATCCGAGCTTGGTATACCGGTTTTACAATGCCCGGCGCAAACAGCTTCAGGAAAGTGCGGTGCAACCTAATCTTGCCCATGAAGCCCTTGCAATGCTAGAGAAGCATTTTGCGGATAACTTATTACTAGTTACTCAGAATGTCGACGACCTTCATGAACGCGGTGGAAGTCAACGAGTGTTACATATGCACGGTGAGTTGTTGTCTGCCCGGTGTAACGACACGGGGGAAACGTTTCGCTGGGCTCAAGCGTTTGATCAGACTACGCCGTGTCCGTGTTGCCAAAAGGGCACATTGCGTCCTGACATTGTATGGTTTGGGAAATGCCCATGTATATGGATGAAATATTTCACTCGCTATCTCATGCAGATATTTTTATTGCTATTGGCACTTCTGGCAACGTCTATCCTGCCGCAGGGTTTGTGCAAGTTGCCAAAGAAGCCGGTGCGCACACTATCGAAGCCAATTTGGCGCCCAGTGCCACTAATCGTTTATTTGATGAGTCACTGACTGGGCCGGCTACGCGCGTAGTGCCTGAGTTAGTATCTCACTTAATTGCCCAACACGCGCTGTAGGAGGCGCAGTACATGCAGTATATGAATGAATTTTTGACAATAGCATTGGTGCATTTAGTTGCGGTAGCAAGCCCAGGGCCTGATTTTGCTATTGTGGTTCGAAATAGCATTGCCTATGGTCGGCGTATCGCTATTTTTACCAGTGTCGGTATTGGCCTTGCCATTTTACTGCATGTGGCCTATTCCCTTGTCGGGTTGAGCGTTGTTATAGCCACAACACCTTGGCTGTTTACCACATTTAGTTACTTGGCCGCAGCCTATCTCTTGTACTTAGCGTTTGGCGCCCTACGAAGTGGCCCACCAAAAGGTGACGCTGTTATAGAAAGCACACAGCCGCAAAAAGGGATCTCGGCTAAAAAAGCGCTATGGATGGGGTTTCTGACAAACGGACTTAACCCTAAAGCCACGTTGTTTTTCTTATCATTGTTCACTGCCATTATCGACATTAACACGCCGTTTAGTGTGAAACTGGGCTACGGTATTTACCTTGCTCTAGCCACTGGTCTGTGGTTTTGTTTTCTCTCTTATATGCTAAGTACCAGTAAAGTGGCAGAGCTGATAGGTAGAAAGGGCTATTGGCTAGACCGGGCAATGGGAGTGTTGTTAGTAGGGCTTGCCGCTAAGCTGGTGCTTGGATAATAGCGAGTGTGGTGTTATGCGGGCATTGAACTTATTAAATTGGTATAATCGATAAGAATTTTCAGCAGTGCGAATAAAGAGAGATAAGTGAAAGAAGTTAATTCAAAGCGCTTGAATGCAACGCTAACAAAGCAGTATAACTTCGATATAAAAGCATTATTGAGCAAAGCAGCAAAACTGACTAAGGCCAATTTTGGTGCGCTTTTTCAAGGTAGCTTAGTGTTGTTTTTAACCTTCGTTGTATTGGGTGTTGTAGCGCAGCAGTACATTACTATAAATGCTGATGGTAGTTACACCTTTGAACATCAATCCATTATTGAAGTCGTCGCAATTTGTATTGTGGCACCGTTGCTTACGGGGCTGTATATGATAGGGGTTCATCAGGCGAGGGGAGAGAAAACCACGGTATTTTCGATATTTCGTTATCTTCCTTTAATTTTTTTGCTTGCACTCACACAGTTGGTAAATAGCATACTGGTGCAATTAGGTATGATGTTACTGTTATTGCCAGGCATCTATTTATATTTGGCTACGTCATTTTCACTCATGTTGGTGGCTGATAGAAAACTCACTCCCATTAGTGCCATAATATTATCTTGTCGGGTGTTTAACGCGTATTGGAAGCAGATTGCGGCAATCTACGTAGTTCTTTTTTTGTTGTTTTTAAGTGCGCCACTTACCCTTGGGTTTTCTTTGATTTGGGTATTACCCTTTTATTTTAGTATGATGGGCTTGCTTTACGACGAGCTAATTGGAGAGCAAGGTCAAGGCACGGACGCATCTGAAAATGATGTGAATGAGTCGAGCTTCGATGCATAAAACAGAAACCTTAAAAATTGTTGTCATTACACTGGGCGTGTTAGCGGTCATTGTGATTAATGCAATTATTTTTACAGAAGATGAACCCGATATTTTAGACGTCCCGCAAACCGTGGCTGCTAAAAAGCCAGTTCCAGACTTCTCTCAATACACGAATGTAAAAGAGAAAAAGACGGCATTTTTTGACTATCTCAAGCCTGAGATTGAAAAACAAAATGCGTATTTACTGACACTTCGACATTATGTTCAAACCCTTTATCGAAAGGCGTTGGCAGATGAGACGTTGTCGGAAGATGACATAGAACGCCTTGAGTGGTTAGAACAAGAATACCGAGTAAAGTCTACTCAACCATTGAAAAGAAAGCTGCTGGCTCTGCTGCAAAAAATCGATATCCTTCCCGAAGAGTTGGTGCTCGTGCAGGCTGCGAATGAATCAGCGTGGGGTACAAGCCGATTTGCACGTAAAGGGTATAATTTTTTCGGTCTTTGGTGTTTTTCTAAGGGATGTGGGTTTGTCCCCAATCTTAGAAACGAAGGCGCATCACATGAAGTGGCTAAGTTTGAGAGCTTGTCCCGTGCTACCTACACCTATATGCGCAATTTAAATCGTCACGATGCATATGCCGATTTGCGGGAAATAAGAAGTCGATTGCGCGCTAACCAAATACCCATTACTGGAGAAGCGCTTGCAGATGGGTTGATGAATTATTCTGAGCGGGGGGCCGCTTATGTTGAAGAGCTCCAGACTATGATCAGATTTAATGAGGAGTTCATAATAGAATGATACGCGCCGCTTTTATATTGGCTTGTTCACTTGTGTCCAGCGTTGTCAGTGCTGAAACGGTAAACGTAGAATACAGCCGTTTTTACAGTCATGTAAAAAAGCTAGATAACGAAGATACCCAAGCACTACAGTTTGCTTTTGGTTTTGTTAGAGTAGGTGAAGGGCGCCTTTGTGCCATTGAATCTGCCAGTATTGTTACAGATAAAAAAACAATGGCGCTTGAAGTAACTGATGAATACCGTTTTACGGTTCCAGATGAAAAGGCACTAAAGCTGGCAAATGCATTGGTTAGGATATCGTTAACTGAAGCGGCCAATGTATGTGATATGTCGGTACAGCTAGAAACAAAACCTGATTATTTGAAGCAGTACTACACAAAAGACGAATTGATGTTTTTATACGATCAATATGAAGCATTTTTTAATGAAATGGGCAGTTTTTTGTCGTTTATGATGCCTTCCGTTAAAGGGTTAATGCTTCAGTTTACTGACAAAAATCTAGACTTTATTACGCCTCAGGGACCGCACATCAATAACGGTATTATGCAGTTAGATAAAGCATGGATAAATGAAGCAAAAGGCCTTACGCTTCCTCATGCTCCCCTTCGTATTACTGCAATGGCGTCCAGTTAAACTAAGCTAATCTAAAAGTGGGGCGGCACAACTGCCCCACACGCATAGCCCTGTAATTATCAAGTTTAATTTAGTAGTTGATATTTTATTTGTTCGGCAAGGCGCGCTATGGTTTCTTCACCTTTTACACACAATTCAGCTGCGCGGTGAAATTCCATGATCCCCACGTCAGGTAATTGCGGTTCAATAAGAATATCCGGTGGATCACCCGCTAAGCGGGAACGGGTTACACGACCCTGAAGAATTTCCAGGGAACTACTCATAACACTCATGATCCCAGGGGGATTGCGCTTAGTTACTTTAGGTGGTACTTCGGTAAGTTCTTCTTCTACTTTCTCAATTACTTCAGAAGCAATTGACTCGTCAGTTTTGTTTTCTGCGTCTTTTTCTTCTTGTTTACTCTCGGGCGTAAACCACTGTTTTAAGACGTTTTGACTTTTGGTGAAGAAGTCTTCTGTTTTACGTTGATTCTCTTCGTGGTCGTGGCGTAGTTTCTCAAGTTTAAGTGGTCTAAAATCGGCATTCAGGTTTACTGCAATGACAAAGTCTGCACCCAACTGACGACATAAATTAACCGGTACCGGGTTAACTACAGCACCATCCACCAGCCATCTGTCACCGTGTGCTACAGGGGCAAACAGGGCAGGTATGGCGCAAGAGGCTTGAATGGTATCGCCGATAGGACCTGAATTGAATACCACTTCTCTGCCGGTGTAGAGATCGGTAGCCACAGAGGCGAAGGGTTTGAGCATATTCTCGTAGCTATCTACGCAAAATTCTGTGGCTAATTTATCGAAGACTTTTTGACCACTTGCTATTCCGCCACGATGTAAACCAACTCCCATTAACGCGAGAACCTGCCAGTCACTTAGTGAACATGCCCATTCTTTCAAACCGTCTAACTTACCACTCGCGTAGGCCGCGCCAACGTAGGCGCCAATTGAGCAGCCTGCCACGATATCTATTTTAACCCCAAGCTTCTCAAGGGCTTCAATAATACCAATATGGGTCCAGCCTCTCGCTGCCCCAGCACCTAACGCAAGTCCTATTTTCATCTATTTAGGTTCCATGATGTTAACTACTTGGATAGCGAGATCGTCGTCTAACTGCACTTGCTCTTGTTTTGCAAACGTAGGTTGGTCAAACCCAATATCGCCATCTTCCACTGGCCCGTCTTGTGTAGTTATGGCCTTGAAATCATATAGCTTACTGTCGACAAGATGTGACGGCGCCACGTTCTGTAACGCTCTAAACATTGATTCTATGCGACCGGGAAAACGCCTATTCCAGTCCTGCAACATTCCTTTAATATTTTGGCGTTCTAAATTTTCCTGCGAACCACATAGATTGCATGGAATAATGGGAAACTCAGCAGCTTTAGAATATTTTTCGATATCTTTTTCTGAGCAATATGCCAATGGGCGAATAACAATATGCTCACCGTTATCACTGACCAGTTTAGGTGGCATAGATTTAAGTTTACCGCCGTGAAACATGTTTAGGAAGAAGGTTTCCAGCATATCATCGCGGTGGTGGCCAAGTGCGATTTTAGTCGCGCCAAGTTCTTTTGCAGTGCGGTACAGTATGCCGCGACGCAAACGGGAACAGAGAGAACAGGTAGTTTTTCCTTCAGGGATTTTATCTTTAACAATGGAGTACGTATCTTCTTCTACTATTTTGTAGTCCACACCAATGCTGTCTAAGTATTCGGGTAAAATATGCTCAGGAAACCCAGGCTGTTTTTGATCCAGGTTTACGGCAACAATATCAAAGTGTATAGGCGCAATTTTCTTCAAAAACAACAAAATATCTAACATGGTATAACTGTCTTTTCCGCCCGACAGGCATACCATTACTTTGTCGTTGTCTTCTATCATTCCAAAATCGGCAATCGCTTTACCCACATTGCGGCGAAGGCGCTTCTGAAGTTTATTGAAGTTGTATTTCTGCTTACTTTGCGTCGCGGTTAATGGCGACGGGGTAGCACTGGGTGTGCCTAAACTCATAATTAACTAGCTTGGTTTGTGATAAAGCCGCCATTATATAATAAAGCGGCTTTTAGACACCATGGTTGAAAAGGTTAAATTGTCAGTTACGCCAACGGAGACACGAAGCCATCGGGTTTTATGGCTAATACATCACAGTTGAGTTCATCAATGACATGTTCAGCGGTGTTTCCAATAAGCGCGGCAGAAATGCCTACGCGGCCTACCGTCCCAATAATGACTAATTCAGCATCAATGTCTTTAGCCACCTGAGGAATTACTTTTTCAGGTAAACCTTCTTTTACCATGCATTTATCCTCTGCAATGCCGTATTTTGCAGCATGGGTACGCATCTCGCTGATGTGGTGATTTTTAACTGAGTTATGATAAGTATCTGGGTCAAACTCCGGCACTTCAATAGCAATATTTAACGGAGTAGAGGGATAACTATTGACCAAGTTTACTTTGCCTTTTAATAGTGAGGCGTAGTCGTTCGCAATCATAGAAATTTTGTCATTTAATGCGGCGTGTTCACTATCTTCACTGCCTACATTTACCGCGGCAATAATTTCTCCGCCTTCAGGCCAATCGTGCTCTTTAACTAATAAAACCGGGCTGGGGCACTTTCTCATTAGGTGCCAATCTGTGGGCGTAAATATAACAGAGGCCAGATCATCATGTTTTTTGGTTGCTTTAACCACCAAATCGACATGGTTGTTAATGGTGTAATGAATAATAGGTTCGTACGCACGGTTATTCCATTCCACAACAATATCTGTGTTAGAAAAACCCAATTCTTTTAGGTGTTTAGACAGTGCTTTGGCATGCTCTTTAGTCACCGCATCACGCATGGCTTCGCGTTCGTCAGGGCTTAACATGGTTGTCATGTCGTAGGATAGGTCATATACCACCATCATAGCGGTAACGCTGGCACCCGTTTTAGAGGCAAGTTCGTAAGCTCTGCTTAATGCAGGTTGATTGTCGCGCTGCGCATCTACCACTGCCAAAATTCGTTTGCACTCGATCATATATCCTTCCTGTATAGTTTACGCTGACCAACCATATCAATAACACTATTGATCACATTATTCCAATCCACATAGTAGATAAATTACTTTCACAGTGATGCGTGTTTATGAAGATTGTTATTAAGTGTAAACGACAAAACCAAAAACGTAAGTTGATTTAGAACAAGTTTTTGAAAAATAGAGAGAAAAGGAAATGAAATATCTAAAAAAGCAATGTCACTTTTTTATCTCGCTCGTGCCTATTGATAAAGCACGAGCGTAGCAACAAGGGGGTTAGCCGTTACAAACGATACTTGGGCCATTAAGGGCTGTTAGTTTGCCGTTCAGTTTCTCAAAGTCAACGATAGTGATCAGTTTACCTTCAACTTTAATGATCCCTTCCTTTTGGAAGCGACTAAGTAATCGGCTGATAGTTTCAATTGTGAGGCCCAAATAGTTGCCAATTTCATTACGCGTCATGGTGAGATGGAACTCTTTGTTTGAAAAGCCCCGTTCTTCGAAGCGCTGAGAAAGGTGGGCAATAAAATACAACAAGCGCTCTTCGGCAGTACGCTTGTTTAGCAGCATCATCATGTCGTGATCTTGCTTTATTTCGGCGCTCATAAAACTCATGATTTGGTGGCGAAGCTTGGGAAACTGGACTGACATTTCATCAAGGGTTTCATAGGGCAGTTCACACACCATTGCCGTCTCAAGGGCTTGAGTATAGCTCTGATGCTTATTTTCTCTTAACGCATCAAACCCAATGATATCACCGGGGAAGTGAAAGCCGGTTATCTGTTCTTCACCATCTTGATTGGTAACGAAGGATTTAAATGAACCAGTACGTACCGCAAAAAGCGAACGGAACTTGTCGCCGGTTTGAATAAGCGTGTCGCCTTTGTGTAACGGCTTTTTACGCTCAATGATATCGTCCAGCGACTCAATTTCAGTTTTGTTTAATGCCACGGGAAGGCATAAATGGCTAAAACTGCAGTTCTGACAGTGAATAGAAAATCCGCTTCCTTTGCTCATAACACCAACTCACAAGGTTCATTTTTTTAAAGACGCGCTATATCATAGCGGATTGTTCAACGTATTGCGCTAAAAATCAGATAAATAGCATATATGGCCATTATCAATGCGATCGTTTGACGCACTTTATTGTTTTGCAGACTTTTTATCAGCCAGTGCGCACCAGCACCCGCGACCAAAAGCGTGGGCAGTGTGCCCAGTCCAAAGCTCAGCATGAGTGCAGCACCCTGAAAAGCAGAGCCTGAAGCGAGGGACCAGGTCAATGTAGAATAAACTAATCCGCAGGGTAACCAGCCCCAAATAAAACCATAGGGAAGGGCACTAAGAGGGGATTTAAATGGTAAAAACGTTTTAGCCAACGGTTGCAGGCGAGAGAATAGTTTACTGCCTATTCGTTCTATTGCAGTAAGACCCGTCCACCATTGCCCTAAATAACAGGCAAGCAGTAATAGCATTACAGCGCTAATAAGCGACAGCATATAACTGGCAAGCGGAATATAGTTAGCTGCGATTTGTCCGATAAAACCCGTTATGCCGCCGGCTAACGTGTAACTTAAAATACGCCCTATGTTGTACGATAGCATATAGGGTAGTGCGGGCTTATCTTTTGGCGACACCATGCGAAGGGTTGCGACTATACCACCGCACATTCCTACGCAATGTACGCCTCCCGCAAGCCCAATCATGAAGGCTGAAAGGTAGTTAATGCCCTCCATTGTCGCCCTTATCGGTAGAGCGAGAAGCGACCGGCGAAGGTGAGTGCTGGGATTCCTGAAGCTTTTTGCGTTGTTCCGCGAGTTTTTTTTCTTCAGGTGGTAAGTCATCGTCAAACAATATGCTGTAACCCTGGCGGTCTAAATCTTCAAATTGATTTGATTTTACAGCCCAAAAAAAGATCACGATTGCCACGGCAACAATAATGATCGCAATAGGGATTAAGACATAAATGATGCTCATATTATTTGCTCAATAAGCGAGTTGAATTGGTTACAACAATGATACTACTTAGCGACATGCCAACCACTGCCATCCAAGGAGAGAGTAACCCAGATACGGCAAAGGGTAAAATGAGTAGGTTATAGCCTACAGCCCAACCAATATTCTGACGGATTTTTTGTTTTACTAGATGAGCCGTGTCGATAAGGGTGGGGACGAGTAGCAACTGATCACCCAACAAGATAACGTCAGCTGCAGTTTTGGCTACGTCAGTGGCATTACCCACTGCCACAGCGACATCTGCACTGGCTAATACAGGTGCGTCGTTGATACCGTCACCCATCATCATGACCTTTTTGCCTGCCTCTTGCATAGCGAGCACTTCGTCGTATTTTCTATCTGGTGTAAGTCCACCTTGTGCCGTCTTTATTGGCAATGAAGAGACCAGCACATCCACGTTATGTTGAGTATCACCACTGAGGACAACCAATTCATGGCTTTTTGCCAAAATACTCAAAGTGGCGTATGCGTCTTCTCTCAAGCTATCACTAACTTCAAAGGCTGCCAGTGTTTTCCCGTTGGCACAAAGGTATACGTTGGCATTGATGGGAACGAGGGTTTCATCAGCATTGCAATAAGCAGCAGAGCCCATTAAAAATGTGATGTTGTTTACTACACCACTGATACCACCGCCTGGGGAAACGTTAAAATCACTCACATGATGAGTAAATGAGCCCTCGAACGCTTTTGCAATAGGATGTTCTGAGCGAGCTTCCAGCGCATAGGCAATAGCCATAACACTGTGTTCGTCGACTTCTTGTGCAAACCATGAATGTGCGATGGCGAATCTTCCATGGGTTAGTGTGCCTGTTTTATCCAGCGCTATGGTCGTGATTGAGGTTATTTGTTCTAGGGCATCAGCGCGCTTTAATAAAATACCGTGGCGATTGAGCTTCGCCATCGCACATGTCAGTGCAGAAGGAGTCGCAAGCCCTAATGCGCATGGACATGTTGCAACTAAAACGGCGATAGTTATCCAAAAAGCGTCTTCACTTCCCTGTAAATACCAGTAGCTGTAGGTGAGTGCCGAAATCACCAATACTGCCACCACGAAATAGCGAGAAAAGCGGTCGGCGAGTTGTGCTGCTTTGGGTTTACTGGCCATGGCACTTGCTTGAAGACGCACTATCTGATTAACCAGTGCGTTTTTAAGCGTTTGTGTCACAGAGATAGATAAGGTACCGTCCTGACACACAGTACCACCATATACACTGCTATTTTTCGATTTGGCAACTGGGTTAAATTCGCCTGTTAGCATAGATTCATCTATCGCCGCTTTGCCGTCGAGTATGACACCGTCTATAGGGATGGTTTCACCAGCTTTTACTATAACCACATCACCGACTTTAAGGTTTTTCGCCAAGCTATCGGTAATAGTACCATCGACGTTAAGTTTAGATGCCGACACGGGTACATGCTGCGTCATGTTAGCAGAGATTTGTGCCGCTCTATGCCTGCTTCTGTGTTCTAAAAAGCGACTGAGTAGCAGCAGAAATATAAACATACAGATGGACTCGAAAAAGACTTCTCCTTTTTCAAGTACAGTAGAGCGAATGCCTGCCAAGTAGGTTGCGAATATAGCAATGGTGACAGGTACATCCATATTAACGGTTCTTGCACTCAGTGCCTTAATCGCACCCACATAGAATGTACTGCCTGAGTAAAGTACTACAGGTGTAGTTAGCGTCAGGGCTACCCAATAAAAATACTGTCGCGTTTCCGTTTCGATTGCACCAAACCAGTCGAAATATAATCCCGTCATGAGCATCATAACCTGCATGGTCATAATACCGGCTAAACCCAGCTTTTTGAGATAGGTTTTCTGCTCTCTTTTGTAGCTTGCTTCGTGTTCATCGGGGTGGAAAGGCGAACCTTCATACCCTATGCGCTTTAAGGTCGCTAATATTTGGCTTAATTTTATTTCTAAGGGAGACCAGGTAATGAGTGCTCGTCGCTCCTGAACGTTGACAGCGACTTGCTTGATACCCTCAACCTTTGACAGTTGCTTTTCAATTAACCATCCACATGCTGCACAGGTAATACCTTCGAGCGTCAACTGAATTTGCTTGTGTTGGCCTTCATCAAATACGAACTCTTCCTGCAAACTGGGATCGTCGTAAACGTTGAGTTTGTCGAGGGTCTCCATCAGAGCCTCGTCCGATTTTTGAGCAGGCTCAGTGCGAAATTGATAATAGTCCTCTAGTCCGTTATTGACTATCGCTTCGGCGACGGCTAAGCAACCCGGGCAGCACATATCTCTGTTGGTACCGAGAATAACAGTTGAGAACTTTCCCTGATCGCGGCTATCAATTGACAAGCCGCAGTGGTAACAATTGTGATCTGACATTACGGGTTAAACTTAATAGCGCCAGAATGGGGAAGGTATATGGTGTTTTGAATTTTCCAACTGTCGTCAAAAGGCGTAAGCGAAACCCGCCATTTTCCGTCTAGATTTTCTTCGACAAAACCGCGATAAATACCTTTTGCATCACGAGATAGCAATACCGTAACGTCTCTTTCTTGCAGTGTGACATGGTAAAAGCTAAGTTTCACTGCATTGCCTTGTTGGGGGATACCTGAATGAAACTGCAAGGCAATACTGCCATTTTCAATCGTCAATTCTGTGGTGATATTAAGGCGCTTGGCTACGGCTTCTTTGTCTAGCCGAGCATTGATGGCTTTGCCTTCCTTGTAATAATCATCCACCACTAAGCTATCTTCCGTTGAAACCGCCAGTTTCAACAGTACGCCACCCATGATAAGGGTAATAACTGGTACGGCAATTAAAAACCAGGGCCAAAACTCTTTATACCAGGGTCTATTCATTAAAAAAGATACTCGTGTTTACTACTTCCATAACCAAGTGGTCATGGCTGATTGAAGATAAAGCCGACAGTAAACGTAAGGACAGGACAAAAACGGGTTATAACCCATTTTGTTCATAACCTATGCCTGTGCTTTTCACTTTACTAGAGGCTTGTATTTTCTCATAAAAAAAGCCTCGTGATAACGAGGCTTTTTGAGATATTTAATGATTTAAATCATTAATCATTCGAAAGGCTGTACACATAAGCTGCAACAACGTGAATTTTGTCATCACCCAAGGTTTTCTTGAATGATGGCATGACGCCGTTACGACCATAAGTCAGCGTTTCAGTGACTGCTCTGTGGCTGCCGCCATATAGCCAGATGTTGTCAGTAAGGTTTGGCGCGCCTAAGGCTTGGTTACCTTTAGCGTCCATACCGTGACAGGCTGCACACGCTGCGAAACGGACTTTACCCGCGTCAGCAAGCTGTTGATCAACGTCACGACCACTAAGACTAAGTACGTAGTTAACCACTTCTTCAATACCGTCTTCACCCATAGCGTCTAACCATGCAGGCATCGCTGCCTGACGACCAAGGGTCAGTGTCTCAACGATTTTTGCGCCTGAACCACCGTACAACCAATCGTCATCGGTTAGGTTAGGGAAGCCGCCATTTTGGCCGCGCGCATCAGAACCGTGGCACTGTGAACAGTTTTGTATGAATAAGCGTTGACCCACTTTATTCGCTTCAGGATCTTTGGCTAACTCTTCAACCGGAATTTGCGCGTACGCTTCAAAGATCGGGTCGAACTTATCCGCTGCGAAATCTAATTCACGATCGTACTCAACTAAATAGCCTTGCTCTTTTGCATCAATACGCGCCTGAGCTGATTCTTCTAACGACTGTATATTCTGGTTAGAGCTTCTCCAGCCAAGAATACCTTCATACGAACCTAGGCCAGGATATAGCGCTAGATATAAAAAGCCCCATACGATGGTAATGTAGAACATAATTGTCCACCAACGAGGAAGTTGATTGTTCAACTCCTCAATACCATCGAATTCGTGCCCCATTGACTCACCTTCTGGCACACCTGTCTGGTTGGATAAACACCAGCGCAGAAGGAAGTAGCAACCAATGATCAACCCTAGGGTTATCACTGAAATCCAAATTGTCCAAAACATACTCATGAGTTCAAGACTCCTGCTAATCTTCTTTTGATTTTTCTTTTTCTTCGTCTGCAAACACTAGGTTTGCGGCTTCATCGAACTTTTTCTTGTTGCGGCTGCTAAACGCCCACCACACAACGCCGATGAAACTAACAAAGACGATGACAGTAAAAATGCTGCCTACAATACCCTGGTCCATACTATTTCAAATGTGTGCCAAGAGATTGTAGATAAGCAATAAGGGCTTGCATTTCCGTTTTACCCTGTACTGCCGCTTTCGCACCCGCGATATCTTCGTCGGTATACGGAACACCAAAGCCACGGAATACTTCCATTTTTTCAGCTGTTAACGCGCCATCTAGCGTGTTTTCCGCAAGCCAAGGGAACCCTGGCATATTCGACTCAGGAACAACGTTACGAGGATTAAGCAGGTGAACTCGATGCCACTCATCACTGTAACGACCACCAACACGTGCTAGGTCAGGACCAGTACGCTTTGAGCCCCATAGGAAAGGGTGCTCCCATACTGACTCACCCGCAACGCTATAGTGACCATAACGCTCAGTTTCAGCGCGGAATGGACGAATCATCTGGCTGTGACAACCAACACACCCTTCGCGGATGTAGATATCACGGCCTTCTAGTTCAAGTGCGGTATATGGACGTAAGCCAGTTACCGGCTCCATGGTCTGCTGTTGAAACATCAACGGCGTAATTTGTACCATGGCACCGAAGCTGATAGCGATAAGGATTAATACCGTTAACAGGCCAACGTTCTTTTCAATTAACTCATGTGGGTTTTTCATTATTCGTCTCCTTTACTACGCTGGCTGAGTCGCTGGATCTGCAGCGATACTGCCTTTAGGGGCACGAACAGTTTTCCATGTGTTGTAGGCCATAACCAACATACCTGCAACCACGAAACAACCACCAATGAAACGAACCACATAGAAAGGCTTAGATGCTTCTAATGACTCAACAAAGCTATACGTTAAGGTGCCGTCAGCGTTTACTGCACGCCACATTAGACCTTGAAGTACACCAGACATCCACATTGCGACGATGTATAACACAACACCAATAGTGGCAAACCAGAAGTGCACATTAACTAGCTTAGTGCTGTACATTGCGCGTTGACCGAATAACACAGGGATCAAGTGGTAAATTGAACCAATTGAAACCATGGCAACCCAACCAAGTGCACCAGAGTGTACGTGTCCGATAGTCCAGTCTGTGTAGTGAGACAATGCGTTAACGGTTTTAATCGCCATCATTGGACCTTCAAAGGTAGACATACCATAGAAAGACAAAGATACGATAAGGAAACGCAATACAGGGTCTGTGCGAAGTTTATGCCACGCGCCTGAAAGCGTCATTATACCGTTAATCATACCACCCCAAGATGGAACGAATAGGATAATTGACATCACCATACCTAATGACTGTGTCCAGTCAGGTAGGGCAGTGTAGTGAAGGTGGTGAGGACCCGCCCAGATATACAGAGAAATAAGTGCCCAGAAGTGAACAATTGAAAGTCTGTATGAGTAAACCGGACGACCAGCTTGCTTAGGTACGAAGTAGTACATCATACCAAGGAAGCCCGCAGTAAGGAAAAAGCCTACCGCGTTGTGGCCATACCACCACTGCATCATGGCGTCGACGGCGCCAGCATACAATGAATACGATTTAGTGAAAGATACCGGAATGGCCATGCTGTTACCTATGTGCAGTACTGCCACGGTTAGCATGAACGCGCCCAAGAACCAGTTCGCTACATAGATGTGCGATACTTTACGGATAACAAGGGTTCCGAAAAAGTTAATGATATAAGCGATCCAGACCAGTGCCAAAAGAATATCAATTGGCCACTCTAGTTCAGCGTATTCCTTTGAGCTGGTTAAACCTAAAGGTAGGGTTACAACAGCTAAAACGATAACGGCTTGCCAGCCCCAGAAGGTAAATGCGGCAAGTTTGTCACTGAACAGTCTTACCTGGCAGGTACGCTGAACGATGTAGTACGACGTTGCAAATAGCGCACAGCCGCCGAAGGCAAATATAACGGCGTTAGTGTGCAACGGACGCAAACGTGAGAATGTTAGCCATGGTGTGTCAAAGTTAAGCATAGGTGCAAACAATTGCGCAGCAATGAATACCCCTAGGCCCATACCAATGATACCCCAGACTATGGTCATGATGGTAAATTGCCTAACTACTTTATAATTGTAATCAGGTTGTGCTTGGCTTATTTCACTCATTTTAATGAATCTTCCACTTCAAATGAACTATGGTCTCCAACTGCCGGAATAGTACGGTCGAGACGTGTATCAGCTAAGGAATAACGCTTCACACCGAGCTCGGAAAGAGTAATAATTATTGTCTCCAAGCCAGTTGGTACGCGGATGATAAGGTTTTTAATTACAAAAAGATACCATAAACTACTTTCCCTTGATCTCCGTCAATGAAGAATTGTGTAAAAATTAAGAAATGCTAAATAACAATAACAGTAATAGAACAAAATATTTACAATCGCAGCTTCCACTAGTGCTGATCATCGTCGTAGCAATTGGTGTTTACTTTGTACACAAACATCAATCAAACGCGTTGAATTCTAATAATGTAGTTAATGGAATAGGAAATAGCTGCCAGTTTGTCAATAAAACTTGTGAATTCTTAATTGAAGGACAGGTTGCCGTTGCGCGTTTCTCAGAGGCTCCGGTTCCCGAAGAGTCCATCACGGTTTCTATTTCACTGCCTGCAGGCCGAATTATTGAGAGTGCGTGGATAGAAGGGATCAACATGTATATGGGGAAGATTCCAGTGTTATTGGAGAAAGACAGCCAAGGCGACGTGGCAGGATGGTTTATGCTGGGGAGTTGTAGCGAGCCAGTAATGAAGTGGCAATTGCGGTTAAATGTTAAAGGAAGCGATTCACCGAGTTATCTTTATTTCGTTACTGAATCTTAATGTGAATCAGGCCATAGAAAGTAAAACGGCCAGCCTCAAGGCCAGCCGTTTTATCATATCAACTGTCTTAACTTATCACATTTGCGATTGTAAATAATTTTGCAGACCGATACGCTTGATTAGACCAAGTTGTTGCTCTAACCAATGTGCGTGATCCATTTCGGTGTCATCCAGCAGCACGATTAACATATCACGAGTGACATAATCTTTTTCCTGTTCACAAAGTGCAATCACTTCGCGAAGTTTGGCGTCTACTTCGTATTCAACACGCAGATCACTCTCTAACATTTCTGGTACATCTTTACCTACCAAAAAGCCAGTTCGCTTAGTCATGTCTGGGGTGCCTTCTAAGAACAGCATCCGCTCAATTAACTTAGTAGCGTGTCCACGCTCGTCATCGAATTCGTGGTCGATGCGCTCATAGAGTTTATTGAGACCCCAATCTTGATACATCTGAGAATGAATAAAGTATTGATCCATTGCCGCTAACTCGTAAGAGAGCAACTCATTTAACCCGTTGATTATCGCTTGGTTACCTTTCATTAGTCATCTCCCATTACTTGTGCTTGCAGGTAATTTTCAATACCCATCGCATCAATCTGATACGCTTGTGTTTCAATCCAGTCTAAGTGTTCTTCTTCATATTCGAGAAGATCTTCAAGTAGATCTCTTGAAACGTAGTCTTGTTTCTCTTCACATAGCGCGATGGCTTCGCGCAACAGGGGCAGTTGCTCTTTTTGGAAGCGGGCATCGCAATTAAGCATTTCAATCGTGTCTTCACCGATATACAACTTACCCAATGCTTGAAGATTAGGCAGGCCTTCTAAGAAAAGAATGCGTTCAATGAGGTCATCTGCCTGCTTCATGTCTTTAATAGACTTTTTGTAGTTCTTCTCATTAAGCTCGGAAAAACCCCAATTCTTAAACATACGCGCGTGCAGAAAGTATTGATTTATCGAAGTTAATTCGCATGTAAGCACTTCGTTTAACTTTGCTACAACTTGTTTATCACCTTTCATTGTGAAAACCCTTTATCAGTATTTGGGTGAAGTTTAGTCGAATTCACACTGTATGTCAAAAAAGTCTTTATAAAACAGTTGTTTACTAACGATAATGTTTCTCAATTCAACCATTGTTCGCATTTAGAACACCATTAGTGTTGTTCATTGGCATAGGCCAGACTTTCTTCTGCGAAACCAAGCCCTGCTTCATTGAAGAAGTTGAATACTTTGTCTACACCATTTTCTAGCAAATATGCCACTTCGTCTTCATAACGTGCAATCGCGGCAATTTTGCCCGAATAGCCCGCATTTTTAAGCTGACTGGTAATGTTTATTGAATCTTGAATGGAAGGAAGTGCCAGTAATACAAGCCGTACGTGCTTAATATCGAGGTTGTACCAAAGATCCACATCTTCACCATCACCACAAATTACACTCAGGCCTTCTTCAACCAGTTCCTTTACTTTCATTCTGTCTGCATCCATGCCCCAAACATTGACTTCTGCCAGTTTTGATAACGCATTAAATGCACCACGCCCCACACGGCCCATACCCAGCACCAAGAATTCAGCATTATGTAGGGTAGGGTAAATATCTTCTTTTAAACGCTTTGGTTTTTCAAAGCGCCTAATTATTCCTTTATAACTATGGTATTGAGAGTGAGAGTTTCGATAAAGTACGCTGGTAAATACAAACGAAACCGATACAGATAGGGCAATGACAACTAACCAGTTATTTTCAAGTAAACCTAAAGATACTGCCAATGCCCCAACGATAAGGCCAAACTCACTGTAATTGGACAGAACTAAACTGCTTAGATATGAAGTTCTTCCCCGCAGCCTCAATGATGTAAAAAGGCCGAAGAACAATGCGGCTTTCAAAGGGATAAATAAGCAAAAAACAATGGCCAACATGACCATGCTAAGGTCTGGCAGAGCAGTTAGGCCTATGGTTAAGAAAAAGCCAATTAAAAATAGATCTTTAAAACTTAGCAATGATTTAGCAAGCTCGGATGATTTTTCGTGTTGAGCTAACATAATGCCGAAAATAAGAGCGCCTAAATCACCTTTTATGTTGACCAATTCAAATAACTGGTAACCGCCAAGCGCTAAAATAAAACCCGTAAGGGGTAATAGTTCACCGTGACCTGACTTGTTGATCATCTTATTAATAATGGGCATTGCAGGGAAAAGAGCCAGTAGTGCCAGTGCCCAAACTGACGGCAATTTGCCTGTAGCCGCGACCAAGAATATAACGGCGAATACGTCCTGCATAACCAATATGCCAATTGCAAGGCGGCCATGACGAGTTTTAGTTTCACCACTTTCTTCAAGTACTTTTACTACACATACTGTACTGCTAAAGCTCAGTGCAAAAGCAATGAGTGCCGCACTTTGCCATGATAATTTATTTGTTAATGAGGCCGCTATGGTTGCTAATCCATAGACTAAGCAGGTAATTATACCTACCCACAACAACGTATGAGTTACACTTCCAGCCCATACTTCTCTTCGACTTAAATCGCGAATATTAAGTTTTAAACCAATAGTAAAGAGCATGATGGTAATACCCAAATTGGCTATTTGGGTTAAATCATCAGTTAAGGAGTAACCTGCAAAGTTGAGTAGGAAACCGGCTACTAGATAACCGACCAATGGCGGAATTCCAATGAGTTTTACGGTTAACCCACATACGAATGCGAAAAGAAGAAATACATACTCCATGAATGACCTATCGTGATTAAGTTCGAATGTGATTTTGCGTTAATTAAACAGCCACACTAATTTTTATTCTGATGTTTATCACAGGCTTATATTGCCTGTTTAATGGGTTAAGACTAGCATGTATTCATACGTGGGCGTAACCAAAATAGTATTGAAAAGTTATTTTCAGGTTATGCGTAACCTTAGTTGGTGTGGGAAGTGAACTTGTCTTTATTCTTTAAATTCATGTGTTTATATGAATGCAGGGGCTTTTGTATACTAGATTCGGTATTGAAAGAGCAAGTTTGTACACATCGCATTGCAAAAAGAGAGAAGGAAAATAGATGCGTTTACCCATATTATCAGTTTTGAGTTTGTTGGTTGCAGTTAATGTGATAGTTGGTTTGTTGTGGGCACCAATTTGGTGGTTTTTATTACTTTCTATCACGTTACTTGTATTCGCACTTTTTGATGCATTTCAAGATAAGCACGCTATTTTACGTAACTTTCCGCTTATCGGTAGGGTGCGATGGACTGTTGAAGCACTTAGACCTTACATACAGCAGTACATAATAGAAACTGACACCAGTGGTGCTCCAATATCGAGGATGTTTCGTTCAATAGTTTACCAACGGGCTAAAAATAGTCTGGAAACGATTCCATTTGGTACACAGTTAGACACCTATAAAGATGGCTATGAATGGATAGGTCATTCCCTATCTGCGCGAGAGGTGGATGACATGGATACCGATCCTCGCGTGGTAGTTGGTGGCCCACATTGCAAAAAACCCTACAGCGCAAGTGTGCTCAACATCAGTGCAATGAGTTTCGGAAGCCTGTCAAAAAACGCCATATTGGCACTCAATAAAGGCGCTGCAAAGGGGGGATTTTACCACAATACCGGCGAAGGAGGCTTAACCCCATATCACCTTGAACACAATGGCGATATTGTATGGCAAATCGGCACTGGCTATTTTGGTTGCCGAAATAGTGACGGCGGCTTCGATGCTGAGCTTTTTAAGCAAAAAGCACAGCTAGACAATGTCAAAATGATAGAAATCAAACTGAGTCAAGGCGCTAAACCTGGACACGGTGGCATACTTCCCGCGCATAAAAACACCCCAGAAATTGCGAAAATACGTGGCGTAGAGCCTGGCGTTCAAGTTGATTCGCCCCCTCGTCATAAAGCCTTTTCGACGCCACTGGAGATGGTCGACTTCATCGCGAAATTGCGTGAATTAAGTGATTACAAGCCCATTGGGATAAAGCTGGCATTAGGGCGTAAAAGCGAGTTTATCGCGATGTGCAAGGCAATGGTTGAAAAGGGGATCACGCCCGATTTTATAACCGTGGATGGCGGCGAAGGTGGTACAGGTGCAGCGCCACTCGAATACACTAATTCTGTAGGCTTTCCACTAAGGGAGGCGTTAGCATTTGTCGATGATTGTTTAGTGGGGTTTGACCTGCGGGAAAAGGTGAAAATAATTGCTTCAGGTAAAATAATTACCGCTTTTCAGTTAGTAAAAAATTTAAGCTTGGGTGCTGATATTTGTAATAGTGCCCGGGGTATGATGTTGGCACTGGGGTGTGTTCAGTCGCTTTCCTGCAATACGAATAAATGCCCCACTGGTGTGGCGACACAAGATGAGAAATTAGCCCGAGGGCTAAATGTGGAAGATAAGTATGAACGGGTTTATCGATTTCACAAAAAAACTATTCATGCATTGATGGATCTTCTTTCATCAACAGGCCATGTCAGAACCAGTGAGTTAAATAGAACCCATATATTCAGAAGGGTTGATCAATGTCGGATTGCACGTTATGACGAAATATTTCCTTTAGTGAAAAGAGGGAGTTTTCTTACCGACGATATACCGGAGCGTTTTCGCCTACACGTGCAGGAAGCCAACGCAAGTAGCTTCATGCCGTGCAGTCAGTTAGCGGAAATAGAAAAAGAAACCAAAGCGGTATAACGGTTTTAAAGAGGAAAAAGGGGGATGGTAAAACCATCCCCCTTTGTTTTAATTATAAAAAACAGAATAGATAAACTGGATACGTTAAGGCGTGTCATCGTTTTTATCAGGGATCCGCAACTGATATAAGCGATAATCACTTGTACGATAGGGCGTGACTTTGTATTTTGGCTGAAGATAAGCCACTAAATCGATGAGTTCAGATACAGTAAGTTCATCATTAACTATCCTCATTAAAGACACACCATCTTCACTGGTAAAACTTGCAGGTTGTCTAGGTGTTAGTTTGTGGGAAGGGTTAATAATACTCGTTACCAGTTCAGCATAGGTTTTAATACGACCACTGCTGCCACCAAGTGTAATTGGTTGAACTATTAGGTATGTGGCATCTTCTTTTTCGGGATCTCCCGCAATTTTATGACAATCACCACATTGATATTTTTTGTAAACTTGTAAGCCTGCTTGCGTGTCGCCTTCAGGTAAGCTGAATCCTCTGGGAGATTGTGCACCTTGTTCACAGGCAAACAGCATTGACGTTAAAGCAATAACTATAAAAATACGCATGGGACACTCACCTTATGTTAATCTTATTTTTACCCTATAGTATGGTAAAAGTTTTACAAGTGTTATTGACTTAGCGCAAAGTATTTAAATTAATCCTACGTTAGCGTTACTGTGTTCAATCAAAGTTTTCATGGAGAAAAACTATGCAAGGTTATGAAACGGTACTCGTACCCATTGATGTATATTCTGATTATGAGCGTGTAGTAGAAAAAGCAATTGGTATTGCAGGTAACAGCCATAAAATTCATTTACTTTATGTGGCATACCCTCAAACTAACTTTGAACCTTATGGACTTTTTCTGGAAAGAGACTATTCAGAGGAAGTACGTGAGCAAGCAGAACGCCAATTAAAGGACATCGCAGCTAAACACGACATTCCTTATAACCACATAAATGTGCAAATAGGGTCACCTGCAGATGAAATACACCACATGGCAGAAAAAATTAATGCTGACCTGATTGTTATCGGTACCCATGGGCAAAGCGGCTTAAAATTGTTGTTGGGCTCTACGGCCAATGCAGTATTGCATGGCGTTAAAACAGACGTACTTGCTGTAAAAGTTTAAGTTATTAGCTACTGATTTTGACTATCCACAACTGCTACACTTTGTACTGAGTACGGTTGTTATCTGGGCAAAATAGTTGAAATAACGTTATTTAATCTATGCTTAATGTCAGTGTCATGTTAGTTCGATAGCGTATTCTTTTTTTAATGGATATAACGCCTATGATGACTAAGCGTACCGGACTAGCACGCGTTTTGTTTGCTACATATTATTCAATGAAAGGATTAAGAGCCGCTTTTTTAACTGAAGCTGCTTTTAGACAGGAATTACTGGCTTTAGCTATTTTAATTCCTGTAGCGCTTAGTCTAGACATAACTAACGTTGAACGCGTACTCCTGATATGGTCGTTATGCATGGTAATCATTGTAGAGTTACTGAATACGGCAATTGAAAAACTCTGCGACCACATTAGTACAGATATGCACGAGCTACTTGGCCGAGCCAAAGACATTGGTTCGGCCGCTGTATTTATCTGCTTACTCTTAGCGGCCTTTACCTGGCTAATAATACTGTTGTAACGCTTGTCGGCGATCACTCTTATAGAGATTTTATTTTTTTATCACTGGTTTCAGAAACCAGTGTTCTAACGGTACTTTCTAAATTTTTTAAATGAGAGTAGTGAAGGGAAGTCTCGCCACCATTTTGAATATCGTTGATGGTAAAAATGACATCGTCGTTTTGAGAGGTAACACATATTCTCAGTATATCGTCTGATTGAGTAATTGGGACAAGTAGGTATAGCGGCTCGTTGTGTGAATCTAAGTATTCAACTGCTGCAGCATGACTTTTAAATGGATCTTGCTTTTCAGGTTGTAAATGCCACGTTGAAGATGGAACGACAATTTCTGCTAATAGCTTACCGTGTTTAGAAACAATACCTGTACTCATAAAAACTCCTCTATCTATTATAACTTGCCAAAACAATACAAACTTTTTGCTGAGCCCGCTTCTTTTGGCTTTACTAGTGGAAAGTCATATGGCTATTTGAAAATAATAGTTACGGAAGTTTTTATACTATGGTTTGCTTACTAATAAATTACCTTAAACGTATCAATCCTTTATTTTTGGTTACGTGTAACCATTATTTTCTGTAATTACTTGATATCTATAGGAAGTTTTCATTAACGTTTGTGCTTTGAAGAGAGTTTTGCCATACCACCACGCTTCACATTTGCTTGCTTTGTATAATGACCTGGCATTTCTGGCGACTGCCAGCCGCCCGCCAATTGCAATTCAGGTAGGGAAGCACCATCTTCCGCTAGTGAAACGGCACCACCCACACGACCACTGTGAGGCGTGATGTTTTCTTTAATCCCTGCTCGTAATGCTATTCGCTTAAAAAGGCGATATACACTTGAATAATTGAGAATGTTTGCTGTATGTACAGAAACCGTTTCATCAAAGGGTAAAAGGGCTGTTTTATGGTTTGATAAACGGCGAAATAATATGCCTTTATGAATACGACGAAAATCGCTTATATCTCGGGGTAATGTTGTTTTAGGGTTGGTATTTGCTTCATCAACATATTCTTGGATCATGGAAATCGTGCTCGTAGAAACAAACCGATATTGTCCATGACCAGTTTGGTCGCTCTTAGATGAGACAACTAACAACGTATTATTACGATGTGAAATATCTTCTAAGCGAACGCGAACCACTTCATCAGCCCTTAATAGGGCATCAAACATTAGGTTAACGATAGCAAGGTCACGAAGTTCTAACAATGAATCGGGAATTATGCTGTTATTAATTTGATCAAGCATTTCAATCGTCAATGGCACTGCCTGATTAGGTGAAATGCGAAACTTCTTATTTTCTATCAGCGATAATCTTATAAAGTCTCTTAGATAAGCCGAGCGTACGATTGGATTAGGTAAGCTGGCAACGCCGAGAAATTTACTTAAAGCTGAAAGGCGACGCTTAATGGTGCGATAGGCAAGGGGAGATGTACACAAAGTTTCTACGTAGCGCTTTATGCATACTTCGTTGTGGTTAAAGTCGTTTTTAAATCCGGATAGCCCTTTTTGTTTACAGAAAAGCGCAAATTCATTGTAGTCACTGATATAAGCACGTTGTGTGTTGTAAGGCAGTTTAGTAAAAATATCGCGATAATACTGATCAAAACGGTTGTCGTTATTACCATATTGTACGCTTGCTAGTAATGAACTTTTAGCGCTGTCTTCATCTTTCTGGGTTGTTAAAGATTGTGTAGAAGGACTTGAAGACATGATGATGAAGAAAGCCTGTAGAATTGTAAGTTATTGTAATAAATGTGTTTTCACGCATGATAACTGTAATTATCATGCGTGAAAGAACAATCAAGTCCCCAGTAAACTTCACTACAGGCACTTGAATATATTATTAACTGCCCATTGTTAATGTGCAGTTTGAACATACCTTACCATAAAAGCTGTTTATATATACAGTGTTTATTGTGAGACAAATCGTCAAATACACCAAGATTTTATGTGATTCTACGTAAAATCTACAAGCTAGTACCCTGATATGGCTATCAGATTTCACGTAGCGTCGCCTGAAAAACATCCAGAAATTAAACTCACAAAACCAGGTATTTCTGAATAATAAGTTACTGCTTTCTTAAAGTAATACGCTCAACATCTCTCGTCGTAAAGTAATGCGTATTTAGTCTTTAAAATGTGGATAGCGACATACTGTGATTATCACTTTTAGGTATTAAAATTTAAGGCTTACTATAGGTTTATAGTAAATATACGTTAAATCAAATAATACAAAGTTGGATTTTAAATGTTATTTATACAAAACCAATTTTGAATTTATGACATTAAAATTGACGACAACGTACGTACACATTAATTATTATCACCAGTGAAATTTTTATTAAGTCTTACCATATTAGTTATTTACGAGATTCTTTATAAAGTAGGTTAATAGCCATTTTTTTAATAAGTGTTGTTAAACATAAAAGCAGTTACTTTTAGGAGAAATATGAGTGTGTAATACCAAGGATATTGGTTATTAAACTCTTAGTAAGCTGATAAAGAAACAGTATTAATATCTAAATTAAAAATTTAAGTGTAATTAGCATATACGTGCGTTCTTAATACCATGTAGACGCCATATTTTAACAGGCGAGGGTTCGTACATCGCTTAGCGATAGGTATTTGAGGTGTGATGTACCTCATAGCTTTCATGCGGTTCTTTTAAACTAGATATATATTCTATTTAACATAATATACATTATGTGCAATTAAGTATGTGGACGATTAGACAGGTTAACGCCAACTATCTCAGTTGGTTTGTTGACTGTGATGGCTTACACACTTTTATGCGTGATGTGCGATGCTGGGTTTTTGGGCTTGCTTTAGATGACGTGCACGAGATTAAAATCTGACGCGTTTCTGTGGCCTTGCGCTCACCGCAAGTCCACAGACGCGCCTGTGCTTTTAAGGCCGATTAATATAATGCAGCGTTCTATCAAGTTGATGCTGGTAAAAAGATTTGTCGTCAACAATGTCATAATCCGGAATTAAATCCGGTAACAGTTGATGGTAAATAAACAGGATCATTAACTCGGTATCTACCACGGTTTGATAAACTTGGGATCGTAATTGGTCTGGGCTAATAAACTCGATTAAATCATCGATTAATTCATCTATAAATTAGCCTATATTGGCACCATTATAATATTCACCTTCAACACAACCTACGTCGCTAAATTTACTCGCGACATATTCAATACAATAATATGGTGGTTCATCATCTGGTTGTGGCTCGTAAAATAAATTAAATACACAGTAATTATTTTCTTTATTAAACATACGATCGATTCTTTTGACCTATCAGCATGCCTGGCATAATCCATTGCGCTGTAAATACACAATGAACACTATCGATTGGTTTTCTGACGTGACGTTTTCGGATAGACAGCGTTATTGTGAGGAAGTAAAAGAAACTCAAATGCCCTATATATGAGTCATATACCCTGCCCGACTCATATAACTTTGAACATTTTGCTATAAAAGACTAGATTACTTTAGAAGTTAAACTGAAAGCGCAAAGTAGTTGTCACAACGTTACTAGTTGAATTGAAAACACCTTTTGAATTGATATTTTGTACATCAGCTTTTAGTTTTATGTGTTCGCTTAATTGATATCCATAGAAAAATTCTACAATATGCTCATTAGACGCTTTAGCGTTAACTGTTGTATAGCCGATACCTATCACGTCATTCGGATAAAATAGATTATAACGGTTCAAGCTAATACCTAAGTGGTTAGTCAAACCAACTTTTTCTCTGTTTGCCTCTCCGTACTGAAGCGTGATGCTAACATCATTGTTATATTGATACTCAGCGATTGCATATCCGTTCCCATAATCTATGGATGTGTCATACCATCCGCCTAATTTGATGTATATGCCAGACGAAAAGATATGCTCATATTGCGCGATAATGAATTGCTCATCGAAGGTTTTGTTACTTAATGTACTTTCAAAGAGCCCCAGCTTAATGTTTGCGCTGTCAGAGATGCTGTGATGGTACGACACGGCTAAAACCGGCGTTCCATAAGACGGTAATAAGATAGTTGGGCTAAATCCCATGGATGGGTTTAAAAATTCACCAGCAAAGTTTGGTGCTGCGAAATCTACATTTGCGTCTTGACGTCCAATTTTTATACTGTGCTTTTCTGAAAACTCGAATTGAAAAAAAGCTTCATATACTTTTGCTATCTCATCTGCATCGATATTGTTAAACCCTTGAAGGTTACCTTCAGGTCTTGCTCTATCTCCACGATGCATAGCAAAACTCGAATAAAAAGCGGATTTTGTTCCTATCAATTTCGAGAGGTCATATTTAGCGTATAGTTTGAGTAGCCAAAGATTAATGTTTTCTTCGTCTAGAGTCGAAATATTACCGTAATCAAAGGTAAAATCACCCGAAATGGTTACATTCTCTGATGCAGGGTTCACAGATTCATTGGCTTCGAGTTTCTGAGAAGTTTGTAATACAAGACTGGTTATAAATAAGGCGTATTTAATGCTTTTTGACTGGATCAATACGTAGCTCCTACTACATTGGCCTATAACAACATGGAGTCACTGGCATTTATGCTATTTTGGCATCTGCCAAGCAGCATTTGGATTAGCGCCTTTTCATCACATGCAAAGCGTAAAGTAAGTTGTCAGGCCTACTTTTTATATAGTGGTTTGTTTAATTATACTCGAAATTCTTATATCTGTTACATATAACTCATTTATTCGATAATTAGTTTTGAGTTCAATTTTTTGTAACGTTACGAGCATATCCCAACACTAAAGGTACAAGTTTGGCCAAATCTTATATAGACTAGCTTTAAGCCAAAAGGGGGAAGCTGGTATCCCTAACGGTTATATCTATTTTGCGTTAGCATCCTCGTTGTCAGTAGAAATACTAAACATCAAATAGTGCGCTCGTAGCGCGTCTACAAATTTAACGCTGTTTATTTAATTTTATATGAGAATTCATAAAATATATGGTTGGTAACGTTCCCTTTAAAGTGCACGATAAAACCTCTGTACTTCTTAACACATTAGCGGCTAACTTGAACGACGATAAAGTCAAAGTAGGCTTCTTGCTCTATAAATTAAGGCGGCGTTCGTTTGGTGGAATACTGTTTTTTTTAGCTATTGTGAGCCTAATACCTGGGATATCGTTTTTTGCCGGACTGGCTATGATATTGATAGGTGGACAAATGTTACTTGGACTTCGTTTTCCAAGTCTACCTCGTGTTCTGAATCAAACTAGCATTTCCGTTGAAGTGCTAAAGAAGGTATTACAAGAAAGCGCAAAAAAAATTGAAGCTATCGAGCAACTCACCCGTCCAAGGTTTCTTGTTTTTAACAATGATGTATTTATTCGCATAGTGGGTTGTTGCATCATGGTGTTAGCAGGCTTAATTATCATTCCGCTTCCATTTACTAACCTCTTACCAGCGCTGACTATCATACTTTTCTCAGTCGCTATAGCGGAAAAAGATGGGTTATTAATTGTTGCCGGCCTGTTTTCATCTATAGCAAGTTTTTGGTTGGGCTTTATTGTTATTCAATTAACAATAAGCTCAATATCGTAAATGCGTTAGTATTTCCGTTCCGGTAGCAATTTGAGAAAATGTGCGTGATTCATTCATATTGATTCTCTTGTCGTACGTTGTTCAAGATGTACTTACGGAAAGTTATTCACGTTTTTCGTAGCACTGTTGCAGCCGAGTTTTATCGTCTTCAAAATCTAAATGTTGTGTACATCGACAGAAGCATTGCTCTGCAAAAATTTCTGCTGATTTAGCAAATGGGGATGTTTTATCGAAACAATGTTGTATTGAACGCAAGGATTTCTGAATATGTAAGGCAACCTCAATATTACTGGCACCGTCGCGAGCAATGCTGGTATAAGCATCATCAAATAGATCGTGCACACTTAACTCTGGCAAAGATACTCTGTCATACGCATATTCCCTATGCTTTTTACTGTTTTTGCATTCCTGATTGAGTGCTTTACTCCACAATAGAATAAGTCGGGTTACACTACTAATAATACTGATGGCCGTGCCGTGATCGTTAACTGCTGGCGACAATGCGCGAGAGGCAATTTCTGCCAGTACAATAAATCCAAACCTCGGGTCTGCTTCAAAAGAACGCTCTTCGCCAATAGTAAACGCTGAATAGATGTTTTCACTCTCACACCACACGTTGGTATACGCGATAGGTTTTTCAGGAGTAACAAATTCTCCGGGAAGTAAGGCTACATTAATGAATGCATCGTTATCATCCGCCCATCGTTGTAGTTTGGCAATGTCAATTAATTGAATATAACCCACTTTATTACTATGGATTTCATGCTTGCCCTGCCCCTTAGTTTGACCGTTGGGTATAGCGCCTAAACAGGGGTGTTGTATGCGATTTTTGATCGCTCTGGCAGTGGCATTTTCCACTTTTAAAATTGTCGACCCCACTCTTCCCAGTCGCGCTACACTGTCTACCCAACGTATAAAAGTTAAAATGACGAAAGCAAAAGCACTGCACGTCAGGACTAACAATATAAATAACCCTGCTTCCCCGAAAAATGCGTGACTGATGGCAGTCAGGGCTACGGCGCTGAAAATGAACGCGCCAATAAACACTGACAGCGCGTTCTGAGACGCATCATCAGATATAAGTAGGCTTAGACTTCGAGGTGTCGACGATTGGCCAGCAGAAGCATAGGCGTTTACCATTGTGCCTGCTGAAAAGGTTGCTATTACCATCATACTTGATGCCATAATAGACAATAAGGTTTGAACTGACTCTTCCTTAATTTCAGGAATATGTTGAGCCAATGACGTTCCATCGGCAACTTTGGCGGCAAACACAGCGAAAATGGAGAGTAAGCAGAAGCCTAATGGCTTTACCCATAATTTATCTTTTACGCTAAACAGTAGAAAACGCAATTTATCTACCGTGATCGGTGCTTCCATATGTATGCTCGTTATCAGGGACTACGGTTATAGTTGATACGTAGACAACGGGCTAAATGTTTAAATTTTATCGGGTAGGAAATCTATAAAAAATAAGCCTTGGCAGCAAAGTGTTCCCAAGGCTTTAAGGTGTAAGGTGGGGACGCCCCTCTTATTTTACAGCCCACTTTATTTAGTTTTCACGACTTAACAGCTCATTTCTAATGATGTCCGCGCCTTTTACCAATGCTTGTAGTTTTGCGTATGCCACTGATTTGGGCAGAGGTGCCATACCGCAGTTTGTGCACGGTATTAACTTATCAGCATCGACGTACTGCAGCGCTTTTCGCAATGTAGTCGCCACTTCCTCTGGTGATTCTATTGTATGCGTGGCTACGTCAATAGCACCGACCATCACTTTTTTACCGCGAATGAGTTCAATTAATTCCATCGGAACATGGGAGTTGTGGCATTCCAGTGAAATGATGTCGATACTAGATTGTTTTAATTTTGGAAAGATCGCTTCGTATTGGCGCCACTCATCACCTAAGGTTTTCTTCCAATCGGTATTTGCTTTAATTCCATACCCATAGCAAATATGCACGGCCGTTTCACATTTTAAGCCTTCAGTCGCTCGCTCGAGGGCGGCTAGGCCCCATTCATTAACGTCATCGAAGAACACATTGAACGCTGGTTCATCAAATTGGATAATATCTACACCAGCGGCTTCTAACTCTCGCGCTTCTTGGTTTAATATTCGGGCAAACTCCCATGCTAGCGTAGCGCGATCTTTGTAATAGTCATCGTATAACGTGTCTATCATGGTCATTGGACCGGGTAATGCCCATTTGATGGGGCGGTTAGTGTGCTTTCTTAAGAACGCTGCATCTTTAACAAACACCGGGCGTTGACGGGAAACGGGGCCGACCACTACCGGCACACTTGCGTCATAGCGATTGCGAATCTTTACCGTTTTTCGCTGTTCAAAGTCTACGCCAGATAAGTTTTCAATAAATGTGGTGACAAAATGTTGCCTACTTTGTTCGCCATCGCAAACAATATCAATTCCCGCGAGATGTTGATTGTGCACGGTCAATTGCAACGCATCATTTTTGCCTTCAACTAATGCGCTCTCAGACAGTTTCCAGCGTGACCATAGTGTTTCTGGTTCTGCCAGCCAAGACGGTTTTGGTAAGCTGCCCGCTAGTGAAGTCGGTAATAGTGCTTTCATTGTGTTTAATGGTTCCTAGTAACTAAAGGGAGCAGGTGGCTGACCACTGCGCTAACTGAGAGCGATAGGGCTTAATAAACTGTTCTTCTACAAAACGCCCCTGCTCTATTGCCAGTTGTGTGCGTTCATTGCGGTCATATTCTATTTGCGTAATCGAATGATCGGGATTATTGAGGTTGGGCTTAAAACATTTCCCTGCCACAGCATTCGCATTGTAAATTTCCGGGCGATATATTTTTTGAAACGTTTCCATAGTGCTCACCGTACTGACCAACTCCAGATTGGTGTAATCATTCAGCAAATCACCGATAAAATAGAAGGCAAAAGGTGCGACGCTGTAGGGAGGCATAAAGTAGCGTACATTTAACCCCATTTTTTTAAAGTATTGTTCTGTTAATGAGGTGTCATTGGGCAAATATTCCACACCAAGCACAGGATGGATGTTTTCGGTACGGCAATATGTTTTGTTATCTGAAACGCTTAAGCAAATCACGGGCTTTTTTGAAAATTGCTGGGTATAAGCTGCTGAGTTAATAAATAGCTTAAATAGGTTACCGTGAAGTTCACCGAAATCGGTTGGGACACTGAATTTATTTTGATACTTGTTATATTCGTTAAGTACTACGCTAAAGTCATAGTCCCTTACATACGAGGAAAAATTATTTCCTACAATACCTTCGGTACGCTTTTGGGTTGCGCGATCAACAATAGTGGTTTGTAACACTTCTATATTAGGAAAAGACTGCCCATTGCCTTCCACATCAATTTCAACCGAGATAATATCTAGCTCGAGTGAATAGCGGTCAGCATTTGGGTTATCCCAGTGAGCTAATGTATTGAATCGATTGTCCATCATTTTAAGTGCATTACGTAAATTGTCCTGGCGTTTTTCCCCTCTTGCCAAGTTTGCAAAATTGGTGGTTATACGGGTGTGGTTAGACGGTTCATAATGCTCGTCAAAGCGTATGCGATTAATGCTAAATGAAATGTCGTTATTGGTCATAATGGCAATTCTGTTTAATTGTTAATTTACAATTTACTCTCTCTACATTGCTTAATGCTTTGTAGAAAAAACATTCAACGTAAGTTAGCTCGTTTGATTAATGTTATACGCGTGAATATAAATGAATTAAAATGGTGTTTTTTCATTTAATTATGAGTTTTATTCATGCTTTTAAGGGGGATTTTAAATATTGCTTAATACTAAAGCGATCTAAAGTAGGAAATATAGGGGCAAAAACTCTAATGGTTTTCCATATATATTAAACTGCAATTACCAATTAATATGGGCGAATGAGAACAACGAGAGTTTGACCTCGTGCTCTCGTTTAATTCTTATAAGTATATTGATTTGTTAGTTTTTCAGGTATTTTTGCAACTGGCTGAGTAATTCTCTTTTTTCTATTGGTTTGGCGATACAATCGACAAACCCTGCCTCCTTGTATCGCTTGATGTCCTCTAACATTACATTAGCTGTGAGTGCGATTACGGGGATGTTAATGTTACGTTTTTTCAACTTTTTAATTGCTTCAAAACCATCCATTATGGGCATTTGTATATCCATTAGAACAAGATCAATGTCTTTATTGATAACCTCAAGAGCATGTTGACCATTATTTGCAACAACCACATTTGCTGAAGTATCTTCAAGCATTGAAATAGCAACGAGTTGGTTAATTTCATTATCTTCAACTAATAGTATGTTGCTGTTAGCATACTCATTAGGCTCAAGTTCAACGATCTCTAGTTTACTAATCGGAATATCAGCTTTTGACAAAGGTAATCTAACGGTGAAACGTGTTCCAACCTCAACTTCACTTTGCACATCGATGTTTCCACCCATTAATTGTGTAAGAGACTTTGTTATGGACATTCCTATTCCAGTGCCTCCATACTTACGCGTAATCGATGTGTCGGCTTGCTCAAATCGCTCAAACAATTTATTTAAGGCGTCTGAAGACATACCGATACCGGTGTCAATTATTTGGAAGATTAAATCACCTTTATGCTCGTCGTGGCTTAATGTAACGGTGATGCTCCCCTTTTTAGTAAACTTGAGGGAATTAGATATAATATTGATTAAAATTTGTCGTATTCTAATTGGGTCACCTACCCACTCGTCATGGGTTAAATCATTGTTCGCTGTAATAGAAATCCCTTTCTCTACAGCAATTACTGTAAAATCTGAAATGATGTTTTCCAGTAATTCTGACAGATTGAAATTAGTTTTTTCTACCGACAGTTTTCCGGCTTCTATTTTAGAAAAATCCAAAATGTCATCTACAATGGTCATCAATGAACGAACAGATAAAAGGGCATTATTTAAATTTTTTGTTGCCTTTTTAGTTAGAGACTCGTTGTTTAGTAGCTGAAGGCTGCCATACACACCATTCATTGGTGTTCGGATTTCGTGACTCATATTGGCCAAAAAATTGGCTTTTGCAGTGTTAGCTAGCTCAGCTTTTTGTTTTGCAACGTTCAACTGTTCAATATTGAGTTTTTGTTGGGTGATATCGGTTCTAATTGATGTAAAGCCTACCACTTCATCATTAGTATTAAAATTGGGGACAATGGTTGTATCAACCCAATAAAAACGGCCATCTTTGTTCCTGTTACGCACTTCGTCGTGCCAAACTTTACCTGAAAGCACAGTGCCATGCATTTTCTGCCAATAGGCTTTGGGTTGTAAACCCGAATTTAAAATGTTGTGTTTTTTACCTATTAATTCTTCTTTTGTGTATCCACTGACCTTTTCAAATCGTTCGTTGACGTAGGTGATAGTACCGTCTGCATCTGCTATAGAAACAAGTGAGTGTTGATCCAATGCAAATTTTGCCGCTTCGGCTTGTTGCTTTGCGACAGCAACTTGAAATATGTGCTCCTTTTGCTCAGTGATATCAGTTCTAATTGATGTAAATCCATTAATGTCACCTTTTTCGGTATAGTTAGGTACAATAGTGGTTTCAACCCAGTAAAAGCTCCCATTTTTCGCTCGGTTACGTACTTCATCGCGCCAAACCTCACCGGATAACACAGTACCATGCATTTTTTGCCAATAGGCTTTGGGCTGTAGGCCTGAATTTAAAATGTTGTGCTTTCTACCAATTAATTCTTTTTTTGAATAGCCACTGACTTCCTCAAATCGCGCATTAACATAAGTAATAGTGCCGTCCAAATTTGCTATTGAAACAAGAGAATGTTGATCCAGTGCAAATTTTGCCGCTTCCGCTTGCTCTTTAGCGACAGTAAGTTGTTCATTGATCAGTTTTTGTTTTGTAATATCGGTTCTAATTGAAGTGAAACCAAGTACTTCACCGCTAGTATTGACGTTAGGGACAATAGTTGTATCAACCCAGTAATACGTGCCATCTTTCGCCCTATTTCGTACTTCATCATGCCATACATTGCCGGCAAGAACGGTATCGTGCATGTTTTTCCAGTACGCTTTATCTTGAGCGCCAGAGTTAAGAATACTGTGGTTTTTTCCAATCAACTCATCTTCAGAGTAACCACTGATAAGACAAAACTTTTGATTGGCATAGACAATCGTACCGTCTATATCTGTTATAGAAACAAGCGAATGTTGATCTAATGCAAACCAAGCAGAGTCAAGGTTGAGCTGTGATCTACGCCTTTTGTCACGATATAACTGCTTTAACCCCATAGCCCTATCAACAACGAAATCTTAGGTTGTGTTAACTATAGTATAGATCTATGAAAGTGAAGCGCTTAGGCCTCATACTTAAGAATGAAGTTATGCGTCAATATCTTGATAAGCTGATCGCCCAAAACGAGTATAAGCGCGGACATACCTTACTCTTTTATTTCCTGAAACGCGTCAAGCGCCCGTTGACGAGAAGCCTTCAAATCAACAATTGGCTTAGGATAAGTTCGACCAAGTTCTATGCCTGCGTCGTTAGCAATAGTATTCGGTGCTTCCCAAGGCTTGTGAATATACTTATTGGGTAGACGTGTAAGTTCAGGGCAATAGTGCCTGACATATTGACCATCTTTATCGAACTTCTCACCCTGTAGTACAGGATTAAATATTCTAAAATAGGGTGCTGCATCCGCACCAGAACCTGCTATCCACTGCCAGCTAGCGCTATTGCTCGCGAGATCGGCATCAAGCAGGGTGTCCCAGAACCAACGTTCACCCTCAATCCAACTAATCAATAAGTTTTTAACTAAGAACGACCCCACTATCATGCGCACACGGTTGTGCATATAACCGGTTTGCCACAGTTCGCGCATACCAGCGTCGACAATGGGAATGCCTGTTTGGCCAGTTTGCCACGCTTTTAACGACTGAGGGTCTTGTCGCCACGGGAATTTATCGAATTTAGCGTTAAAATTCTTATTAGGTAAGGTGGGAAAGTGATAAAGCAAATAATAGCTGAACTCTCGCCAGCCCAGTTCACTTAGGAAAGTATCGACACTTGATTCTTGCATGTTATCGGCATTGCCTTTCACGGCATACCAAATTTGATTAGGTGATATTTCACCAAAGTGCAGATAAGGTGACAAACGCGATGTCCCTTCTAGCGAAGGAATATCTCGCCCATTTTTATAGTCGTTTAAGGGGCCTTCGATAAACTTAGCTAGGTTGTCAGCTGCGCCTTCTTCACCAGGTTGCCATTGCGCCTGCATCGTTGTATCCCATTTGACGGTAGGCAACAATTGAAGCGCTTTAAGCCCATCGTCTTTAATACTTGTGTCAGCATATGTGATGCGAGCGGGTGGTGCTTTAGGGTAACGTGGCTCACTCTGGTTCAAACAGCCTTTGCGGTAATAAGGGGTAAAGACTCGATAAGGAGTGTTATCCTTTTTCAGTACTTTCATAGGCTCCCACAGTAGACTGCCATTGCTACTGTGTACCTCAAAACCTTGTTCAACTAAGTTTTTTTTGATTTCTTTATCTCGTTTTATCTGCCAAGGCTCATAGCAACGATTCCAAAAAATGGCTTGCGCATTACATGACTCCATAAGCGCGGGTAGAATCTGTCTTGGATCACCTTTAAAAATCTGCAGGTGGCCATGTAATCGTTCGTTGAGCGATACTAACGAATGGTGTAACCACCACTGACTAGCTTCACCAAGTGCTTTGTCGGATGAATTGGTATCGTCATAAATATAAATGGGAATAATTTTGCCGAGATCACACGCACCGTTAAGGGCGAGATTATCTTTCACGCGTAAGTCTTGTCGAAACCACACGATGCTAACAGGAACTGCCACTTTTTATACCTTCGAAGTTATTCTAATTTTTATTTGAAAACATAATTTAACTATTACGCAAAAATAGCGTAACGGGATCGTTAATGACAATAAAAAATCAGGCTTATCACTTTATCAAAAAAAAGCTAATTACTTTAGATGAGTAGTTGCGTTATAAAAACGGTATGAACACGCCACGGCGCTATCGTTAGGCGGTACCAAAAAACGGATTTATGGTTACGTGTAACCTATTTCGCATGGTTTAAAAGTGATATATAACAACACAGTAACGCTACTAGGTTGCAAATTCGTCTGAGTTAATTAGTTGATTGATCTATCAACAAAATGAACCAGAAAATAGTGCACTTTTATCCTTATTCGACGCTTGATGTTGTTAAAGGCAATTGGCATTTATAACGGGCATGACACTGGTATTCAATTTCTAAAGAATGAAACAGTCCCAATAGTGTGTTAATAAAATACCGATAGAGCGCTAGCGATTATTTTTACGTAGCCACTCGTTAAGTAACTTAATTTGCCCGCATTTATATGCGGCATACATTAATCGCATGGCGTTTGACATGGCCTCACTGTCGGTCCAACCTGTTTTGTCTCTGATTTCGTCATAGCATACCTTCGCTTCTGGTGTTACATATCCACGAACCAGCTTTTTACCCGCCTCTTTCTGCCGTTCTCTAAATCGTTTTTGCTTGTCTGCATTGGCCTTTGCCTTGTCTACCGGACTTTTTTCAGCGCGCTTTTTATTTTCTGTCATCGTAATCACACACAATTGAGTTAGCTTATAGCTTAGCAAGTGTTCTTTGCGTTATAGCGTAAATCATTCCAATTCTGGATCAAATAACTTTCTCGGTTAAAAAATTAAGCATCGTTTAAAAAGGTACAAGTTCGAATTAGTTGATTTGCAGTTGGCTTATTTACTATCGTTCAGTGACGACACTTCGCTATACGCTATCTATTAAATTTTTTTGGTTGATTGCGGACGTTCATATGTGTACCTCGCTTAAAAGGTGTTCACTTTGCTGAAAAATTGTACTGTAACGGTTGCCGTATGTGGTTTAACATGCGATTTTATTCAGAAAAATGACTGTTCAGAGTTGTTTGGCTTACAACTGTTCGCTAAATTAGCAGCGAGAATTTTAATAGTACAACGAGTTGGTAATGTCAGAGAAGAAAAATAGCTTTAATAGAGAAGATTTGCTTGCATGTAGTCGAGGCGAGATGTTTGGCCCTGGTAACAGTCAGCTTCCTGCCCCTAACATGTTAATGATGGATAGGATTGTTTCAATTACCGAAGATGGTGGCGAACACGGCAAAGGTGAAATAGTTGCCGAATTAGATATAACACCAGATTTGTGGTTTTTCGACTGTCACTTTCCAGGCGATCCAGTCATGCCTGGCTGTTTGGGACTAGATGCAATGTGGCAATTGGTTGGTTTTTTCTTAGGATGGAGCGGTGGCCCAGGTAAAGGCCGAGCATTAGGTGTTGGTGAAGTTAAGTTTACCGGCCAGATATTGCCCACTGCTAAAAAGGTCACTTACAAAATAACCATGAAACGCGTAATCAAAAGAAAGCTTTTCATGGGGATGGCAGATGGCACTGTAGAAGTAGATGGACGAGAAATTTACTCAGCAAAAGATCTTAAAGTAGGCCTATTTCAAGACACGTCTAATTTCTAATAACTCGTTGGTTAAAATGAAAAAAGCCCCTTTTCAGGGGCTTTCCTTTTGCATAATCAGTTCATAAAAGAGAAGGTGTTATTTTACACTTAACCCTAAGTGTCTATCTTCTACTGCCTCGCGCCATCCCCCTAACCACTGGGAACGTGCATCATTTTGTTGAAATGGACAATTTTCTTTTGAACGACCGCTGATACCAGCTTGATAGCCTTTAGCATGGGCGCGCGTCAGTTTATCTCTTTTTTGTCTTTTCATTGATTAGCCTCTTTTGTTTGTTGAATGTACAACAAATAATTTTCACGAGCGCTCTACATCAATAAGGTCGATAGTGCCGGAAATTTATTGTGTACCCTTCTTAGATAGTTCAATTGACCATTTGGTTCAAGACAAATAAACAATTAAAGGGCTTGACAAACCTTAAATTAATGAAGTTTCAATGAAATATTTATTACACTTTTTTTGCATATTAATTCTATTTTTTACAATCTCTAGGCATAAAAAAGACCACAAGAAAAGTGGCCTTTAAATGGGGGAAGTCACCTAATAAGAGGGTGCTTAAGCCTTTATACGTCTTCGCAGGAAGACCGCTAAAAATAGACTTAGCGCTGTAAATAACCCTGTTGTGGCACCCTGACGTTCATAGGGTTTTTCATCTTCTGATATCTCACACTGTTCAATTGAGCCATTCGCAATGGGGGATAATTTAACTGCCACAATTGTGTCAACTAGTTCAGTTTCTCCAGTATTGTTGATGACCTCAACACCAGTTACATAACGATACGGTTGCTTGACTCGCGCGTTTGCTATTATCTCATTGTCATCGTTGATATCGATCGCTTCAACAAGTTCGTAGTCATTATCACAAGCCACTAAATCGTTCAGGTTTGTAAATTCTTCAGTGTCGATGTTGTACATGAACGCAGCTGTTTGACGCTGACTATCACTACTGGCTTCGGCGTCAGTTTTACCTACGATTATGTTGTTATTATTAATAGCGTTCGCTGTAACGCCCGCACTGGAAAAGAAACCTTGTGGATAGAGTTGTTCTTGTGTATCGAGGTTATAGGCAAACAATCTTGAACGTGCAATACCACTTGATGCGCGAAGCACTGCACCGGTTACCCAATTATTGTTATTAATGGCAATGGCTTGGCTAACTATGTTTTCATCTCGTGTGAGCAGTTCGATAGTTTCCCCGTCTCTGAAAACAGTTGCTACTCGCTCGCTTTCCGTTAAACCCGATGAATTAGGACGGGTAATTCTAATCCTTTCACCTGTTAGTGCTTCGCCTACCGCTATACCCTGATCATTAATGTCATAAGCATAGGTGTAATAATGACGGCCATCATCCTCATCAGGTTCAAATAATAATGGGTAAGTCTGTGTACTGATTACATCACCATTGACGTCTATTTGCCAAATAGTGGCGTTCACTTCAGAAAACAGTACGAAGCTAGGCATAAAGTTAGCTGAAGTGTTAATGAAATAACTGGATATTCGCGGCATCTCATAGGAACCCGAATATATATTAGATAGACAACGGCCCTCAGAAGTATCACCACGGTTTTCTTCGTCAGCACAGTCTTCTATGGCATCACCAATTTCATCTCTGAAGCTCACAGTACTGAAACCAGCAACTTGTAAGCTTTGGTTAATGGCGCGTGCAGAAGCAAAACCGCCCGCCGTATCATCCACTGGTGGTAATTTTTTGCTTACGCCTGATGCTTGAACGAAAGCTTGTTGATTCGATTCAGCATAGGTGTAATTAATAGTGTCACCGTCTTCGTTCTCATATTGATCAAGAACTACCAGTCCACTTGAATCACCAACAATGAAATTACCATTGAGACTGTCTCGTCCATTGCTCTCTACAGAGAACGTGTAATCGTCGAATTTGTCAGTAATCTGATCTAAGCCCGGTACCAGGTCAATGTCCTGTGTGTCAGTAAGATAAGTACGGTATTCCGCTAATTTTTGACCTTGTATCAACCCAGTATTTGTCAATAAAAAATTAACGATAAGGGTGTAGTCGGCGTCGGTGAAAACCCCTTGCTTGGCGTCGTCTTCATTTTCTAACGCACTGCCATATTGTGAAAAAAACAAAGTGTCTTCTTCTAGCTGCTGCGCATCAATCGGCGGGTTGAACTCGCCTTGCACCACTGACAGCATCTTCCCTGAATTATCGATGGAACGGGCGAAATTATTTTTAGCGGTATCCTGTAAAGGAAGAGGCGTCACTGAATAGGTCGCGGCGAATGCCGAAACACTTCCTGTTGCCAACAGAACGGCGGCGGCAAGCTGAGTTCGTTTCATTTAAAATCCTATTTACTGCTGATTATCTTCCAGCATACTTTCTAGTTCATCCCAGCGCGCATACTTCTGGGAAAGTAATTCTTCTTTCTCTGCCAATTCACTTAGGGCCTTGGCAGTCGTGTCATTGTCTTGCTTAAAAAAGTCAGGGTCATTGACTTTTTCTTGCATGGATTCAAGCTCTGCTTCAAGAGTTTCTAACTCTTGTGGTAGTGATTCGAGCTCTCTTTGATCTTTATATGATAGCTTTTTCGTCTTGCGGGGAGAAGACTTAGCACTAGGACTGCCAGAGGCGGAATTAGTTTCATTCTTTACCTTGGCTTTTTCTTCTTTTTCAATTTGCTGACGTTTCTCCTGTTGCTCTTTATACCAGTTTTCAACGTCTGTGAAACCCCCAATAAACTCCCTTAAACGGCCATTGCCTTCAAATACGACACTACTATTGGCTACATTATCAACGAATTCCCTATCGTGGCTGACTAAAAGCACGGTGCCAGTGTATTCGTTTAACAGGGTCTCAAGCATTTCTAATGTTTCAACATCAAGGTCGTTGGTTGGTTCATCCAGTACTAACACATTGCTCGGTTTTAACATGAGTTTAGCGAGCATGAGGCGATTTTTTTCACCACCTGACAACGATTTGACCGGCGCATTTACTCGCTCAGGCGTAAATAGGTAATCTTGTAAGTAGCTTATTACGTGGCGCGGGTGACCATTAACCATAAGGTCGCGTTTGCCATCACCTACTGCGTCAATCACTGTTTTTTCAAGGTCTAAACCGTGGCGGTGTTGGTCGAAGTACGCCACTTCTAAATTAGTGCCTTGTTTACAGCTACCTTTATCGGGCTGCAATTCCCCTAGCAACAATTTAATAAGGGTACTTTTACCACTACCGTTAGGGCCAATAAGGGCCAATTTATCGCCCCGTAATACATTAAGGTTAAGCCCTTCAACAATAGGTTTCCCTTCTATTGAATAACTTAAATCCTTAACTTCAAATACCATTTTCCCTGAGCGAGCGGCCTGATGCTGATTAACCACTGCACTGCCCTGCACTGCGCGTCTTGCTTTGCGTTCTTCACGTAGTTTTTTCAGTGCCCTTACTCGCCCTTCGTTGCGTGTGCGGCGCGCTTTTATTCCTTGGCGGATCCACACTTCTTCTTGGGCAAGCTTTTTATCAAATTCAGCATTTTGTGAAGCTTCTACTTCGAGGTCTTGCTGCTTTTTCTCGAGGTAGGTTTCATAGTTACCAGGATAGCTGGTAACCGTACCGCGATCTAAATCAACAATGCGGGTGGCCATGGCGCGTATAAAGGCTCGGTCGTGGCTTACAAATACAATGGCACCTTTATAGTTACTCAAACTACTTTCCAACCAGCGGATCATTTCAATATCCAGGTGGTTAGTAGGTTCGTCAAGCAGTAACAAATCTGGAGAACGCACCAATGCTCTAGCAAGCGCGGCTTTGCGTCGCCATCCACCTGATAAGGTGGAAAGCGAAATCTCAGGATCGAGCTTTAACATGGTAAGGGTTTGTTCGATTTGTTGCTCAAACTGCCATGCGTCACGGGCTTCTAGCATTTCCTGTAATCGCTGAAGTTTGTTTAAATTGGCTTCACTGGGATCTTCACCAACCAGTTTGGTCTGGTGAAAATACTCTTTAAGCGTGTCGCCAACATCTGACAAACCTTCAGCAACATAGTCAAATAAACTGACATCAGTGGTTTGCGGCGGATCTTGCTCTAACCGTGCGATTACCGTGTTGTTCTCGATAATTCGTTGACCGTCATCGGCAATAATATCACCGGCAATTACTTTCATTAAGGTAGACTTTCCGCTTCCATTTCGGCCTACCAAGCAAACTCTTTCTTTTGGTTGCACAACCAGTTCAACGCCATCTAACAGCGGTGGATTTCCGTAGATAACAGTGATGTTCTTTAACTGCAAAATACTCACTGAAGAAACTCCTCAAGATCAGCCGTGGTGAATGGCCAGCCAATTTCATTATTGTTGTCGTCGCGCATTAAAACCGGAATACGAGCACCGTATAGATGATATAAATCAGTACTTGTTCTGATATTGACCTTTTCAATATTCAACGCGTCATATTGCGATGTTTGCTGCAACTCAATATCAGCTAAATCACATAAACTGCACTGTGGGCCAGTGTAGAACCAAATTTTCATGAGCGAAAAATCCAGCATTGATGAATATTACCTTTGCGGGCAAAGTCTTCTGGAATGGTTTCTTTGGTGATATTTTCAATAGACAATCCGAGAGATTGCAACGCGGTTTCATCAAGTTTGAACCCACGTTTATTATTTGAAAAGACGATAACCCCCTTCTCTTTCAGGCACTTGGTTGCGTCTGAGAGCATTTTCACATGATCCCGTTGGACGTCCCAAGTGTTTTGCATTCGTTTAGAATTTGAAAACGAAGGTGGATCAATGAATATTAAATCGTACTTGCCTTTGTGATCGGCCAGCCACGTGGTGCAATCTGCCTGTACAAAAGCATGCGGGCCGCTGAGTTTGTTTAATGCAACATTCTTCTTTGCCCACTCTAGATACGTATTTGACATATCAACGGTTGTAACTGATTTCGCCCCACCTTTTGCTGCAAACACTGACACGCTACCGGTGTAGGAAAATAAATTCAGTACATCTTTGTCTTTGGCCATCTGCATGATTTTTTGACGCGTATTACGGTGATCTAAAAACAAGCCGGTATCGAGGTAATCGGTTAGATTAACTAAGAAGCGTGCCCCATTTTCGAACACCTCCATCATTTCCCCTGCTTGATTGATTTTCTCGTATTGTTTGGTCCCTTTTTGCTGACTTCGCACCTTAAGTGCAATCTGCTTTGGCGATACACCTGTGACTGCAGGCAAATGTAATAGGACTTCCTGAAGGCGTTTTCGCGCTTTGTCTTCTGACACGGTTTTAGGCGGCGCATATTCTTGAACCACTAGCCAGTCACCGTAACGGTCAACCGCAACGTTATAATCAGGAAGATCTGCATCGTAAATGCGATAACAATTGGTGTTCGCGTTTTTTATCCAACCTTTCATGCGCTTGAGATTTTTCTTTAAACGGTTGGCAAATTCATGATTACTGGCATCTTCGCTAAATTGAACCGTATTCTGTTCATCTAACAGGTAATTGGCCAGCCGGCATTCAAGCTTACCATTGTTCATGGCATAGTCTTTAGTCGCCCGAAGTTTCAGTACGCGCAATAAATCGCGATTACTGCTTAATAGCGATACGTGCCAGCCCTTCCATGCTTCTTTGAAGCGTTTACCCCATTCACTGAATAAAGGAATAAGTGACGTAAGCTCACCCAAACGTTCACCATAAGGCGGGTTCGATACCACATACCCTGCATTCGCGACAGGGGGAGATGCTTTAGTCGCATCTTGCTGACTAAACGAAATATCGTTAAATACGCCTGCATAATCTGCGTTTGCTTTGGCGATAGCCACCATTTTACGGCTGAAGTCACCGGCATAAATGCCACCACAGGATGGCTTTTGTACCGCAATGGCATTGTCTAATAATGCCTCCCACACCGCAGGTTCATGTCCCAGCCACTTGGTAAAGCCCCAATGTTCTCGCTTTATTCCTGGCGCAATATTACGTGCAATATAGGCCGCCTCGATGGCGATAGTGCCTGAACCACACATTAAATCAACAAGCGGCGCATCGGTGTTTTGTGTCCAACCACTGCGCATGAGCATGGCACACGCAATATGTTCTTTAAGCGGTGCCTCACCGGTTTGCTGACGATAGGCGCGTTGATGCAAGCTAGCGCCGGCTAAATCAATACCAATGATCACACTATCGCGGTGCAAACGGGCATAGACGGCAATGTCGGGGTTTTTGCGCTCAACGGATGGTCTGGCAAGGCCTTGTTCTACAAATGAGTCGACAATGGCATCTTTTATTTTGACCGCACCAAACTGCGTGTTTTTGATGGCAAAATTAGTGCCGACAAACTGCACGGCTAACGTGTGTCGAGGGTCCATCTGCATTTGCCAGTCGACCTGCATGGCGCTTTGATAGAGTGCTTCGGCATCATTAGCCTTGCCTTGTGCTAACACCCAGATAACGCGGTTAGCCAGGCGCGACCACAAACACAATTTATAAGCGTCTTCTTTACTCCCTTCAAACTGTATTGAACCCGGGCTTTGCTTTATCTGGGCTTCGGGACACAGTGTGAGTACTTCTTGTTTAAGGAGTTCATCGAGTCCGCGGCTGGTTGTTACCAGAATTGTATTCATTCATGTACCTGTAATTGCTGTGCATGTTCTGTTTTTTGAACATGCACATGAGAGATTTGTATCGAGTGTATTATAACGCTTTTACGATGCGTTTAACGAGCGATGGGCCCTGATAGATAAACGCTGAGTATACTTGCACTAATGAGGCCCCTGCGTCTAGGCGCGCTTGAGCCGCTTCGGGTGAATCGATTCCGCCAACGCCGATAATTGGGATAGCTCTGTCTAACGCCCGGCTTAGCTTGCGTGTAACCGATAAGCTCATATCTGTCATTACTGCACCACTTAACCCGCCTGCTTCATCAGCATGGGGTAAGCCCTTTACCGAATCTCTGGATAACGTCGTGTTAGTGGCAATAACACCGTCCATTTTGCTACTTATCAGCGACTGCGCGATACTTTGTATTTCTTCATCGCTCAAATCGGGCGCGATCTTGATAAAAAGTGGGACATATTTTCCGTGAGTTTGTGTCAGCGTTTCCTGCGCTGCTTTTAAACCATGAAGCAATTTGTCTAACGCTTCACCGTATTGCAGATTACGTAGACCAGGCGTATTGGGCGAAGAGATATTGATTGTCACATAGCTCGCATAAGGATAGACCTTATTTAAGCAAATCAGGTAGTCGTCTAACGCGTTAGCTTCTTCGGTATCCTTATTTTTGCCAATATTGATACCAATAGGACCTGTAAACTGCGCTTTTTTAACTTGCTCTACCAGATGATCAACGCCTTTGTTATTGAACCCCATGCGATTAATGATGGCTTGTTTTTCAGGTATTCTAAACAAGCGAGGTTTAGGATTTCCCGGTTGTGGGCGCGGCGTCACTGTCCCTATCTCAATAAAACCAAATCCCATATTGGCAAAGGCATCAATACAATCCCCATTTTTATCTAAACCTGCCGCTAAACCAACTGGATTGTCGAAGGTTATGCCGGCCACGGTGACGGGTTTTTTGATGGTAGGTGTGCTGTACATCCATTTCAGCGGTGAGTGTTGGGTCTTATTTAACCAGTTAATGGTAAAATCGTGACTTTTTTCAGGTTCGCACTGAAGTAAGATTTTCTGCACTAAAGATTGCATGGTAGTTTCAAACGCTCGCTAAAAAAAAGCCCTGATAAACAGGGCTTAAATCATTAAGGTGCGTGTATTCTAATGGTTAGACTTCACGCTTAAAAGCATCAATTCACGTAAAGCGACAGAAAATTTCGCAAATTCGTGTGTTGTACTGGTCTTAAACTCAGACATCATGTGATACCAGCGTTTCAATAACAACTGATTGCTTTGGATCCAATCATCAAGAATTTGATCCGCATCACTGGCATCTTTTCTAGATGACAACAGATTCGCAGTAATTGAACGCTGCTGCCAGTCCAGTTCTTCACGGTAGGATGCACGAGCCAATGCCTGCCAATGGTTGCTTACTGCCTGATTGTTAATTTGATCTAAGAACCAGTGCAGTTCAAGCCTTGAGCCCAACTGATAATAGAGTTTCGCAACTACATCGGTGTCGTGCTTATCTGCTTCAACAATTTGTGCTAAATCAAAACTTGAGAACATGTTAGAGAAGCTGGCCACTTGATACGCGATATCTTGTGGAACACCTTGATCTACGTATTTTTGAGTTGCCGCTTCAAGCTGTGCATACTCTGATTCAACCAAATAATGTTGTAGGTTTTTAAACAAGGTATCAAACGTGCCGCGGTAACTAGCAATGGCTTCCTCGATGGTTTGGGCTTTATTGCCATGGCGTATATACCAACGAGAAGCACGGCGCATGATACGGCGCGCTTCATCAAGCATTTTAAGCTGCAACTTCGCTGGAATAATGTTGTCTAGTTGCTCAATGCGCTCCCACAGCGTTTTCATATTGAAAATACCATGAACAATGGCATAGGCATCAGCAATTTCATTGACGCTAGCGCCCGTTTCTTCTTGCATCCTAAAGACAAAATTCAAGCCCATGTCATTAACCATATTATTGGTTAATTTGGTGGCGATAATTTCACTGCGAAGTGGATGCTGTTGCATATGGCCACTAAATTTCTTGCGCAGTACCTCAGGGAACGCTTCAACAAGCAGTTTGCCGTGGTATGGGTTATCAGTAATCTCTGGGATGTTCAATGCATCTTTAAGCACCATCTTGCCATAGGCAATGAGTACGCTTAACTCAGGGCGAGTTAGACCTTGATCTGTAGCTACGCGATCGGATATTTCATCATCGCTTGGAATAAATTCCAGCTCACGGTTTAGTTGACCTTCCCTTTCCAAACCATGAATAAAGCGCAATTGCTCTTTCAGCTGTTTAACACCAGCAAGCTCTGTAATCGAAATGGATTGAGTCTGACGGTAGCAATCTTTAATGACAATACGCGATACATCATCGGTCATATCATAAAGCAACTTATTACGTTGTTTGAGCGTGAGCTCACCATCGTTGACTAAGCTATTAAGTAAAATTTTGATGTTTACTTCATTGTCTGAGCAATCTACGCCGCCCACATTGTCAATAAAGTCAGTGTTAACCCGACCGCCGTTAGCTGCGTACTCGATACGGCCTAGCTGGGTTAAACCTAAGTTACCGCCTTCACCCACAATTTTGGCTTGTACATCGCGACCATTGACCCGTAAATCGTCGTTAGCGCGATCGCCTACGTCTGAATGTGATTCTTTTTTACTCTTAATGTATGTACCGATACCACCATTCCACAACAGATCCACAGGCATCTTAAGAATATTGTGAATAAGTTCGTTCGGTGTCATTGTCAATTGACGGGTACCTAACCATTTTTTCATTTCAGGTGTCAGCTTGATGGACTTAGCTGAACGATTGAAGATACCACCACCTTTTGAAATTAACTGGCTGTCATAGTCTTCCCAACTTAAGCTTGGGTTTTCAAATAAGCGTTTGCGCTCTTTATAACTTGCAGCGGCATCTGGATCGGGGTCAAAGAAAATATGTAGATGGTTAAATGCTGCGATAAGGCGAGTGTGCTCAGAGAGCAACATACCATTACCGAATACATCGCCTGCCATGTCACCCACACCAGCACAGGTGAAATCAGTGGTTTGACAGTCAATGCCAATTTCACGGAAATGACGTTTTACAGATTCCCAGCCACCACGTGCTGTGATACCCATTTTCTTATGGTCGTAACCAATACTACCACCTGATGCAAACGCGTCACCCAGCCAGAAACCGAATTCTTCAGCAATGCCATTGGCAATATCAGAGAATGTCGCCGTGCCTTTGTCTGCGGCCACTACCAAATAAGGATCGTCGTCATCAAGTCTAACTACATCTTTCGGTGGCACAATCTCGCCGTTGACAATGTTGTCGGTAATATCAAGTAAACTGGTAATAAACGTGCGGTAACAAGCTTGACCTTCCGCTTGGATGGCCTCTCTACCCTGACCGACAGGTAAATTCTTACAGACAAAGCCGCCTTTCGCGCCAACTGGCACAATAACGGTATTTTTAACTTGTTGTGCTTTTACAAGACCGAGTACCTCAGTACGGAAATCTTCTTGTCTGTCAGACCAGCGAAGACCACCACGAGCGACTTTACCGCCGCGCAGGTGCACACCTTCTACCCTTGGGCTATATACGAAAATTTCGAATTTAGGCAATGGTAATGGCATGTCAGGGATAAGCTCAGGCATCATTTTAAACGATACATAAGACTTCTCGTTACCTGCTTCATCGGTTTGATAGAAATTAGTACGCAGTGTCGCCGACATCATATCCAAATAACGACGAATAATACGGTCATCATCCAAATTACTTACATTGTCGAGTTGTGCTTTAATTGTCTCTAGTGTTGCTTCCTCTTTTTTAGCACTGCGTTTCTTTTTCGGATTTAAGCGCTGTTCGAAGAACTCAACCAGTAAACGAGCAATATCAGGATAATTTGACAACGTATTGGCAATATAATCACGGCTAAACGAACTGCCCGTTTGACGCATGTACTTAGCATAGGCGCGTAAAATGGTAACCCTGCGACCTGTCATATTCGCACCGAGTATCAGGCGGTTGAAGGCATCGTCTTCAAGGGTGTTGTACCACACTTTCGAAAAAGCATCCTGGAACAGTATTTGTGCCTTCTCCATGTCAAAGTGCTGACCACTTTTGTGCAACATGGTGAAATCCATTACCCAATTGCGCTCGCCTTCGGAACATGTAACTTTATATGGGCTTTCATCAATTACGCGTAACCCAAAGTTTTCCAACATAGGCAGTACATCTGATAGATGAATAGGCTCGGCGCGGTGGAACAGCTTCAACTTAACCACCTGGCTGTCTGCATCCTCTTCCTGAGGGCGATAAAACAGCATATCTAGAGTGTGGTTGTTATCTAGCATTTCAAGCTTGCCGATATCGACCAGCGCTGCTGACGGTAGGTTGTGCTCCATATAGCTACGAGAAAACGCGTTATTGTATTTGCGTTCTAGCGCTTTGCCTGAGGCTTCACCGTGAGCTGCAGAAATGGCAGAAGCTAGTCTGTCATTCCATGTTTTCGTCAACTCGATAATATTCTTTTCTATTTCCTTCACGTCAAATTCCGCGTTGTTGTCGTTGACTCGGGCAATGTAATGCGTGCGAGCATACACAGATTCAGAGAAGAAAGTGGTAAACTCCACTTCTTCAGTAGCACCTAGCGAAGCTTTTAATAACGCCTGGGTTTCTTTTCTTAACTGGGTGTTGTAGCGCTCTCTTGGTACAAAGACCATACACGAAAAGAAGCGTCCAAAAATATCTTTTCTGATAAACAGGCGGGAAATCCCCCGCTCCTGCATCTGAAAAATGCCCATCACAATTTGGGCTAGTTCTTCTGCAGGTGTCTGCAATAATTCATCGCGAGGATAAGTTTCGATGATATTGGCAAAGGCTTTATAAGCGTGTGTTCCCTGTTCAAAACCAGACAATTCACAAATGCGCTTAATTTTTTCTCGTAAAATTGGTAGTTGAGTAACACTGTGGTTATAAAAAGACGCCGAATACAGCCCTAAGAACCGGTGTTCGCCAATTACCTGACCGTCTTTGTTATATACCTTAATACCCACATAATCCATATAGGCTGGACGGTGAACCCGTGCACGTGAATTGGTTTTGGTTAAGATTAAGGGGTTCTTACTTAACGCTTCTGCGCGGGCTGATGCTGGTAAAGGTGACAGCAAGCGTTCGCGATCATTCACAGAGTTTTTCAATAAACCTAAACTGGTGTCGTTTTGTGGGATCCAGCGATGGTCGCCCTCAATCGCTTTAACGTCGTAATAACGATAGCCCATCATGGTGAAGTTATGGTCACCCATCCACTCTAAATAGGCATTAGTTTGTTCTTTGGTCTGGTCAGAGACTGGCCAATTAAATTTAGCACTGTTTTTTATTACGTTTTGTAACGTGTTGGTCATGTCCTGCCAGTCTTGTACTGCTAATGACACTTCGTCAACTACTGAGTACAATTCTTTGGTCAATGCATCGATATCTTTTTTCGATGTTTGTCTGTCAACTTCAATAAAAATAACGGTTTCTTTTCTTGCACCGTCAATAGTTTTACCAGGCTCTACAAACGCTTCGACTTTATTGGTGTTATCGCGCTTGATGCCTATAGGACTATGAAGGAACAAGTGTGCAGTAATATTCAGCCTGTTGAGTAACATGCGTACTGAGTCGACCAAAAATGGCATATCAGACACAATAATTTCAACGATGGTGTGGCTAGAGTGCCAACCGTGTTTAGCTATTTCTGGATTAAATACACGTATGTATGGTGCGCTATTGTCGAATTTGGCTAAGCCGTTCCATAAACTAAGTGTTGCACCATAAAGGTCGCTGTCGTTGCGATTTTCTAAATCATCGCTGGATATATTTTTATACAACAGACGTCCGAATTGCTGCACAAGAGACTTCTGCTTTGTATCTACTTTCTTTTCGATTAATGCAAATACATTATCTAGCAGTACTGAGTGTCGCTGTGAGGTGACTGTCATTTGTTAACCTTATTTGAATGTCGTAATACCAATACGCTTTGGTATAAGTGCCGAGTACCTAACTATTTTCCCTAATAAATGGCGCTAATGAAAGCCCATTTTTAACCTTATATTAACAGCATAGATAACTATGCAAAAAACACCCAAAAAAAAGGGCCAAAAGGCCCTTTTTAATGCTTAGCTATGCAAAAAATATTTTATGCATCAGGGTCATTCTTATTCCACCAGAGGAATCGCGCTAATGCGGGCAGTACAATTATTGCACCAAGCATGTTAACCACGAACATGAAGGTAAGCAGAATACCCATATCCATCTGGAATTTCAGAGAAGAAAATACCCATGTGCTTACACCAATTGCAAGGGTGATACCGGTAAAGAGTACCGCACTACCGCGTTCTTTTAACGCTGCAAAGTAAGCCGCTTGAACAGTAGCGCCTTTTTTCAACATTAAACTCTTAGTAGAAAGGATATAAATACCATAGTCTACTCCGATACCCACGCCAAGTGCGATAACTGGTAAGGTAGAAACGGTAAGGCCTATTTGTAAGTACGTCATGAGTGCCTGAGCCAGTACTGAAACCACATAAAGCGGAATGACGACGACCAAGGTTGCACGCAATGATCGGAAACTGATTAGGCATAGTGCAATCACCGCGCCGAACACGTATAGCATCATGGGATTTTGTGCTGCACTTACTGCTTCATTGGTGGCTGCCATTACCCCTACAGGACCCGAAGCTAAACTGAATTTCATATCATCAGTTTCATAGGCTGTGCGATAGGCTTTTACAGCATCCACTACACGTGAAATTGTTTCTGCCTTGTGATCTTCCATGAACAAGATGATAGGCATTACCGAGCAGTCACCGTTTAGTAAGCCGGAAGAGGTTGGTACCCTTGAAATGGCTTGTACTAACGTTTGCTGATTGCGTGGCAATACTTGCCATTTCACATTACCCTCGTTGTACCCGGCGTTGACGATTTTAGCAACGGATGCCAGTGAAACAGCAGACTGCACCCCTTCCACGTTCTCCATTTTCCACTGGAAGTCATCCATAGCTTTCATCACACCGTGAGACGTACAGGCTTCCGGTGTGGTTTCGACCAATATAGATATATAGTCAACCGTTACTTCATATTTATCGGTAATTAAGAACGTGTCTTGGTTGTAACGCGACGTTTCGTGTAAGGCTGGTGCACCCGCATGCAAGTCACCAATCTTCATATTTTGAGCTTGAAAATGCCCTAATACAAATAGTATGGCGGTGATGATAAGAATGACTGTGGCTGGCTTCTTACGAGAACATGCGGCAATCACTTCCCAAAATTTCGCATTGGCATTTTCTTTGCCCGCAAATCTGTCAACGTACTTCTGATCGAGTTTCAAGAAGCTCATTAAAACAGGTAACAGTAAAAGGTTAGTAAGGATAATTACGGCGACACCCATACTAGCAGTGATAGCGAGTTCGCGGATGATACCGATATCGATAACCAATAATGTCATGAAGCCCACGGTATCTGAAAGCAATGCAATACCACCTGGCACGAGCAGGCTTCTAAATGCAGCCATTGATGCTCGCTGCGCGCCAATACCTGTTACCGCTTGCTTTTCTACGGCATTGATCATCTGCACGCCATGGCTCACCCCAATAGCGAACACGAGGAAAGGCACCAGAATAGACATGGGATCCATGCCGAACCCAATTGAGGTTAATAGACCTAACTGCCAAATAACGGCGATAATTGAACAAATAAGCGGTAGAAGTGTAAGCATTACACTTCGTGAGAAGAAGTACACCATGATGGCTGTGATTGCGATAGCAATGGCAAAGAAAACCAATACGTCTTTGGCACCATCAGCTACGTCGCCAATCATTTTTGCAAATCCAATGATGTGAACAGACGTCATATCATTTTCGTATTGCCCACGCAATTGCGCTTCTAATTCAGCCGCTAATGCTAACGTGTCAAGTGGCTCACCAGTTTGCGGGTCGATATCAAGTAATTGAGCGGTCACCATCGCACAGCTGTAATCACTAGATACCTGACGTCCTACGATATTGGCCTTTTCAACATTTGCCGCTACTAAATCAAGCGCATCGGGGTTTGATGAATTGAAATCTGCAGGAATAACAGGGCCGCCTGCAAAACCGCCTTCAACTATTTCTGTAAAACGGGTAGAAGGTGAAAAAAGAGAGATTACCAAAGAGCGATTCACACCATTAATAAAGAACAACTGGTCGTGAACATTCTTTAAGGTGTCGAAGAAATTTTGGTTATATATGTTTCCACTATTGTCACACACAGAAACTAAGATATTGTTTGCACCTCCGAAATCTTGGCGGTGTTCAATATACGTTTTCATGTATTCGTGATTAAGCGGAATGTTTTTTTCGAAGCCTGCGTCTAAGCGCATATGAGAAGCTTGGTAGCCGAGAAAAACCGTGGCGATAGCAAAAAGTGCCACCACTAATATACGGTTTCCAAAGACAAGTTTTTCTAGAAATTGGGTCATTGTTATTATACTGCCCTATTTGAGAGTCAACGTTTTCACGCCGTTGGCGGAAACGGCAATGGTTTTGCCTTTAAACTGAGTGGCGTTTAGCAGTGCAGCCTTGTCTTTGACTTGCGTCACAGCTATTCCGCTGTCTGTTTCGCACTCGGTAGGATCGGCATAAGGGTCTCGCATGCTTGTTGGCAAAGGGCGCTGCGCAGTTATCAACATGCCATTATTACCAAGAGCGTAGATATTGGATCCACTACCTATAAGGATGGAGTTCAATGTACTTGTTGAACAGGTTTGTACATACTCCCACTCACCTTGGTCGCGATTTACAAATACATTTCCCCGTAAACCAACTGCCAATACAGTTGTATCATCCAATGGCTTTATATCGAAAAAAGAGCCAGTGTAGTCAACTTCATAACGCTCCCACGATTCACCCATATTGAGGCTTTTCGCCAACAATCCTGCCTCACCCGCTAAATAAAGCGTATTGCCGTCCAAGGTGACGCGATTTAAATGCGGCAAAATAGAGTCTAACTCTTGTTGATAAAATTCTTCGTTTTCTTTTCTGATTTCTTCTAAATATTCTCTATCGAATGGATCGAGAAGACTGGCATGGCGTTCGGCAACCCATTGTTTACCGCCATCCTGTGTACGGTAAAACAAGCCATAAGCACCGGTTGCAATACCGTGTTGCTCATTGAAAAATAATACGTCTAAAAACGGGCGCTGAAGATCGGGTTGGTAGTTTTGTACTTCCCACGTTTCGCCCTTGTCTGAAGAATGAAGAATGACAGCGTCGTGACCCACTGCCCAAATATGATCACCCACAACCGTGGTGGCTGTAAGTGTCGAATGAGTAGGCACCTGCTTTTGACTAAAAGCGTTGCCATCCTGTGAAACTAACACGTGACCCCGTTCACCGACAATAACGACAAATTCATCAGCGTCTATGTCCAAAAGAACCGATTGCTCAACCAGTGGTGCCAAAAAGGCTTCTTCAGCAAGTGCAGATGAAGTGTAATTAACTGCAAAAGTGGCGGCAATGCACGCTGCAATGGTTTTTTTCATAGTTAACCATTCCCCCTATTTATAATTGTCTGCATACAAAAACGGTTGGCAATTGCCAACCGTTTGTTGTGTAAGGCGATTAGCGCATACCTTCTCGTCGCAACGCTTGAGGCGTAAATTCTACGTCTCTAGGGCGCACGGTAAAGTCGTACATACCTTCTTCGTTATCTAGCCCGATGGCAAGATAACGACGCGAGTTCAAATCGTGGTACACGTCTAGCGTAGACCACTGCGTAGGAACTTCATAGTAGTTCACACCATAAGCTACACCAACACGATACAGTTCGCCACGATTATCATACATATCAGCGACTTGAATCTGCCAGCTATCTTCATCAATGAAGAACACGCGTTTTTGGTAAATGTGGCGGAAACCTTCTTTTAACGTAGCTTCAACAACCCACACACGGTGTTTTTCCCATCGAGTAAGATCGGGTGTGATATGATTTGGCGTTAGAATGTCTTCGTATTTTACGTTGTTAGAATGTAACGCATAGTTGTTATATGCCACAAACATTTCTTTTTTGCCAATGAGCTTCCAGTTGTAACGGTTTGGTGAACCATTAAACATATCGAAGTCATCAGTCGTACGCAAACCATCTGCTGCCGTTCCTGGTGTATCGTAGGCAATGTTAGGTGCCAGTCGAACACGACGCTGCCCCGTGTTGTATGTCCAGGCTTTACGTGGCTCTTTAACCTGATCAACGGTTTCATGAACCAGCAATGCGGTACCAGCCAAACGCGCTGGCTTAGTAACTTTTTGCTTGAACATGAATAGTACGTTTTCGTCAGTCAATTTTTCAGGTGTCGCCCCTTCCTCTGCGTACTTAATAAGAAGCTGCTCGTCGAAACCAATGACGTTGAAATCACCACCGGTAGTCACAGCTGCTTGTCCACCGTTACGCTGTACGGCTTCCCCGCGATAACGCAAAATGTGGTTCCAAATAGCTTCCAAACCGTTCTGTGGGATGGGGAACGGAATGCCAAGCACTGCGCCTTTGATACCGTTACCATCGTCTAGTAATTCAGCACTAGTCGCGTTGACTTTGGTCGCATCGTAAACCGACTGAGGGTTAGAGGCAGAGCGGCGTGTTTGGTATACAGGCATACGAAATGTATCTGGGTACGCTTCAAACAGTTTCTTTTGACCTTCTGATAAGAAGTCTGAGTACTCTTTGTAGTTTTTCGCTGTAATCTCGAAAAGCACTTTGTCATCTGGGTATGGATCAGGGTGGTGATCGCCTACAGTATAGCCAGCCGGTGCAGAGATAATCCCCCCCGTCCACGCCGGGATACTGCCATCTGCATTACCTGCTTTAACCGCGCCTAACGGCGTTAATTCATTACCCAGTGTTTTAGCTTGTTCTTCCGATATCTTTGCCATAGCACTCGCACCGGTTAGTGCTAGTGACAAGGCCGCGGCAATAATTCCTACTTTTTTAATCATAAGTACCACTCTTTAGATTGCGTATTTGATGTTAAATGAAATGAAGTCTCTGTCTGAAAGCGCGTTGGTTGTGCCAATACCGCCCCAGAAAGCGCTGTAAGACGCCGTAGCTGACCACTTGCTTAAGTAGTCAAACGTCAAAGAGAAAGCAGCAGACTTAACATCTTCAGTGAAAAGGAACAGAGGATCAGGTGTTGTACCCTCTACGTCATGAGAGAACGTTGCACGAGCACGTAAATTAATACCCGCCCATACATCGTTATAATCAGCCACAGCTAACAAACGATAACCCCACGCGTCTTCTGTCGCAAACGGGTTAGTTTCAGGTCCATCTGACAATGCCTGATGTAAACCTTCTCGGGTGTTGCCGGTTGCTGTCGGTTCTAGTGAAGGTGTACGAGATGTTCCCGGCGCATTCAAACGAAGAACATTTGGATCAGGCATATCCAGAACGTTCACGTAACCTACTTCACCTAATAAAATAAAGTTATCTGAACCAAATTTAGGTCCAAATACGTGGGATGCAGTAAACTGCATCTGGAAGGTATCTGAGAAAACGTAACCTTCAGCAGTTTCACCTGGTCCAACATTTCGACCAATATTGTTAAGCTGAGAAATACCCGCCAAATCTGGACGCAGACCCGCATTCGCTAGCTGCTCAGGCATACCCATATAAAGTAGTTCTACGTCATCAATTTGTAGTGGCTCATCAGCGCGGTAAGCAAATTCACCAGCAAGCGCAGTTGTACCCACGTTGGTGTTGAAACTCATGCCGTATAACTTAATGTCTTCAGGATAGAAGAACTCAGCCTGAGTGAATGCGCCTAAGTCAGTAATGTTGTCGCGTGTGATGGTATTTGACGCCATGTACGCGAGGTCTGCACCAATGCCAGCCGCGGTAAAGTCAGACGTTTTACCTGAAATTAACGGACGTTGGCTGTGGTAATTAATGTGATAGAAACTGAATTCTGTTTCATTTAATGCTTCTGAGAACCAAGTTAAACGCAAACCGTACTGACCTTGGTCATCTGCATCGTGGTGGGCATCATCAGAGAAACCACGAATTGCCACTTTTGTCGGATACGCAAGATAAGCCTGAGAAATATCAGCAGGATTAGCACCTGAGCGAAGCATATCGCCATATTGGTTTAACGCAGCCAATAAATGATCTAAGTCAATGTCTGGGTTACCACTGAAACCTAGCTGTACGTTTTGACGTTGGCCACCCTCGCCCGCAAAATCATTACCAGCAAAATAACTGCCTGAAACCGGTAACCAACTGCGTTGCCATTCATATTGGTAATAACCAGATATGCTGACATTGTCAGTTAAACCTAATGACGCATAGACCATACCTACAGGTAAGAAGACTTCTTTTAACTCAGCACCTGGCGCGCGTGCACGTGTAACATCAACAGGGTTTGTGGTGTTTATGCCGTGTTGGATAAAGGTACTTTCACCCCAGCTGATAACCTGACGACCGACACGTAAGGTAAATGGCTTTTCTCCTATCCACCAATCACCGTAGAAAAAAGCGTCGTATAGTCGGACATCGGTACACAATAAATCTTCCGCTTCAGGATCCTGACATAAGTCATACTGTTGACCTGAGATAGGATTTGAATATGGACGATCGCCATCCATTTGCTCAAAATCGTAAAACCAGAAACCACGGGCGAAAAAGCCGTAATCTCCAAAATTGATATCTAATTCGTGAGAACCTGAGATCTGGGTAGCAAATGCATCACCCGGATCGTGCGCTAGGTTACCCAAATCACCGTTAGTCGAGTATCCGCCGTCCGCTAATGCCCACACATCATTACTGGGGTATAAAGGGTTAAATGCTGCGTGGTAACCACTCCAGTCAAATTGAGGGTGGTTACTGTTACCAATGAGGTTGTAATCACGTGATTCAGTACGAATACTAGTTGCGAGTGTGAATGTTGAATCTAAGGAAATACTTACATCACCCACTTGCCAGTTGGCAGCGTGTGCAGGTACTGCTGCAGCACCTATCAGTGACAGAACTCCTGCTGCAACTGGTGAAATCTTAAAAGCGCTAGGCCCATTTTTCATATTTTTATACTCCCAAGTCGATGTGACTTAATGCGTGACACCATGACTAACCATAAAGATTAACAAAATCATTACATCATTTTGCCAGAACCGCAAGAACTAATCCTACCAGTTAACAATTTTTACAACATTAGTCGTATCAAATAGTTAATGGTTTATCGAGAGTATAAAAAGCAATTATATTTTTGCTCATAAAAGCATCAGCCTGGTGGTGCTTTTTTACACTGCTGACTCATCAAACGCATGGGTTAGCGCTAAACAAATAAATAGTGGTCCAAACTTTTTATGAAGGATCCGTTATTGTGGTTATTGTATTAAGGCTCTTGGTAACGTATTTTTTTGTTTTTATCAGAAAGGTTAACAATACATATCTGCAGCACCGCGAACGAGTAGAAAGGCATAACATCTTAGTTAGAAGATAATTATCGCACCCGCTCAAACGATTTAATTTTGTGTTGCGTATCAGTGATCATCCTAAACCGCCCTTTCACACCAGATGATGTTACAAACTGTCTTAGACGACTGGTAGGCACTTGAATATTCAGACCTGACTCACTCAACATAACAACACTGGTGATAGATGGCGAATAAAGTGCCTCACACTGATTGTAAGGCACATTAATCGTAAAGAAGTAAACCGAATCTTCGGTATTAGTGCTTGTCATAAGCAAGGCTCTTGCTCACCTTTTCAAACATATCATTACTTAAGCCCTTGTGATTTAGCAAACGGCCTAACTGCTGTTTCATCAACACTTGGTGCTCTTGAGCAAAGCCCTGCCACTGCGTTAATGGCGTTACTATTCTCGACGCTACCTGTGGATTTAAAGGGTCTAGCTTAAGTAAATAGTCAGTGACAAACTTATAGCCACTGCCATCCAACGCATGAAACTTCTCGCTGTTATAAAAGGCAAAACTACCGATAACTGCACGTACCCGATTAGGATTACTCATGGTAAATTGCGGATGTTCGCAGAGCATGGTGATAGTGGCGAAAATGTCTTCTGTGGGTTGAGTGGCATGTAAGGCAAACCACTTGTCTAAAACGAGAGGATCATGGTTCCACGCCGCTTCAAATTTTGCCATTAAACCATTGAATGTATCTTTCTTAGTGAACTGCGCACTACGCAGCGCGCCCAGTGTGTCGGTCATATTATCGGCATTGTTGTAATGTGCAACTACCAACGCTTCGTGTTGGGGAAGCCTAGCTAGGTGTGTAAGTAGCACATTTTTGCAGCGCCGTTTGTTGACACCCGCTTGTTCATATTGGTATGCACCGCAATCAATAGCGTTATAGATAGAGTAAAGTGAGTCTTCTAATGCACCAGCGAATTGGCGACAAAATGCCTGTCTTGCCTTAACTAACGACTCCACTTGAATGTTGCTTCGTGACTGGCAAAGGGTCTCAAACGATGGGATGACAAGGCATTCGCCTAAAAGCTCAACATTGTCTTTTTCTTGTTCTATGGCCGCTTTAATGCCTTCAAAAATGGTGTTGTCAATTACACAGCCAGGAGACGCTTCGATTTGTTTGATACATCTATCATAAAGGGTTTGCATCGCATCCCAGCGATTAAAGGGGTCTTTCGCATGTTTAAAAATGGTAAGCAGTGCGTCAGTATCGAGGTTATTTTCCACTCTTGCTGGCGCCGAAAAATTGCCCAATACCACTGGCGTTAATTTTTTCCCTTTAGCATTAACAGTAAAACTCAATGAAGGTCTATCCAATACAACCATGCCATTGTCAATTACCCCTTCGTTGTCAGTATATACTTCACCCTCCTCATCGATAATTTCAATGTTGATAGGCAGATAAAGGGGAGATTTATTCTGTTGATCCGCTGTGGGTTTAGTCTGCTGGGTTAACGTAAAGGTATGTGTGCCTGTTTGATTTACCTGATGCGCTACAGTGAGAAGCGGCGTACCTGATTGACTGTACCATAGGGAAAACTGAGTAAGGTCAAGTTCTGTTGCTGATTGCATAGCAGATACAAAATCATCGCATGTGACTGCTTGTCCATCATGGCGTCTAAAGTATTCATCCATGCCTTTTCTAAAGCCATCAGGCCCGAGTAAAGTATGCAGCATGCGTATGACTTCTGCCCCTTTATCGTACACAGTGACAGTGTAGAAATTATTCATTTCAATCACTTCTTCAGGACGAATAGGATGGCTCATGGCACTGGCGTCTTCAGCAAACTGGTGTTCCCGCATGACGCGCACATGTTTTATTCGGTTGCTTAACGGCGAAGTCATATCAGCACTAAACTGTTGATCCCGAAATACCGTTAAGCCCTCTTTTAGACTGAGTTGGAACCAATCTCGACAAGTAACCCTATTGCCAGTCCAGTTGTGAAAGTATTCATGTGCGATGACAGATTCTACATTGAAAAAGTCTTCGTCGGTTGCCGAGTTTTTGTCGGCTAAAACAAATTTGCTGTTAAATACATTGAGCCCTTTGTTTTCCATGGCGCCCATATTAAAAAAGTCTACGGCAACTATCATGTATATGTCTAAGTCGTACTCTAGTCCAAATACGTCTTCATCCCATTTCATGGCACGTTTTAATGACTCTAACGCAAATTGCCCCTGAGATTTTTTGCCTTTATCTACATACAATTCAAGCGCCACCGTTTTGCCATTCATCGTGGTGTAGGTGTCAGAAAGTAAGTCAAAATTACCTGCAACTAGCGCAAACAGATAACAGGGTTTTGGATGGGGATCGTGCCATTTTACGAAATGATGGGTTGGACTCATCTCCCCTCTTTCAATTGGATTACCATTGGCCAGTAGCATGGCAATACTTTTATCTGCCACAACAGTAACAGTATATATGGAGAGTACATCCGGCCTGTCCATGAAAAAGGTAATACGTCTAAAACCTTCGGCTTCACACTGTGTACAATAAGCGCCACCTGAAAGGTAAAGTCCTTCTAGCGCTTTATTGGTTTGAGGTGAAATTGTGGTTTCGATTTCAAGTTCAAACTGATCCTGTGTGGTGTGGATGGTCAGTGACTGTTCATCCAGTACATAGTGAGTAGAATCGTTGATATTGTCTGATACAGGCGTTGCATTAATACTCATTGCGTTGACCGGTAGATTGTCACCGTCGAGGCACAATGGAAGCGTGTGTTCACCCTGTCTTGTTACCGAAAGTTTGCTTTTCACTTTGGTTTGAGTGGGGTGCAGTGTGATATGTAGGTCAACTGTCGCTATAGAAAAAGCGGGCGGCTGATAATCCGCCCGACGTTTAGCTTGAACTGACATAGATCCTCCTAAAAGAAAGCCTACGTTAAATTATTGATTTCCTTCGCTGCTCAAGACGCTACTAGGCGGCGTAATACGCAATATTTTAATGCCTAAGTACGCGTAAATAATAGCAAGGAGTGGATTTATAACGTTGAAGAAAGCATAAAACACATAGTCAAATGGATTTACCAGCAACACGCTGTGCATATATGCACCACAGGTATTCCATGGAATTAGCGGCGATGTGAGTGTGCCGCCGTCTTCTAAGCTACGTGAAAGGTTGAGTTGATCTAAGCCGCGCTTTTTAAATTCTTCTTTATACATGCGACCCGGCATGACAATGGACATATATTGGTCTGCCGTAACCAAATTAGTGCCAATACAGGTTAAGACAGTACGACTTACCATATCACCGGCAGATTTGGCGCCTTTTAGGATGGCTGACACAGCACGCTTTAATAGGCCTACACGTTCTAAAACTGCACCGAAAGACATCGCACAGATAATTAGCCAAATGGTATTGAGCATTGACGACATGCCGCCACGAGATAGCAGACTGTTAAGGTTTTCGTCTGGAGTGGAAAAGCTGACGCCATCAAATAAGGCTGTCCATACCACCTTTAACACACCAACATTGGTTGAATCGTCAGTACTTGCCATTGATGTCACGACATCCCATTGAAACACGACTGCCCAGATACCGCCAAGTAAGGCGCCGATGAACACAGCCGGAAAGGCAGGCATTTTCTTAACCGCGAGGGTCAGTAATACAGCAAGTGGGATTAATAAATGCCACCCCAATTGAAAAGATTCACTAAGCATTAACTGCATTTCTTCAATGCGATCAGCTTGTGCCTCTCCTACTTCACTGAAACCTAGAATAGTGAATAGTATAAGTGCGATTATGAAACTCGGTATGGTGGTCCACATCATATAACGGATATGTTCAAACAAATCAGTGCCGGCCACAGCAGGCGCCAAGTTGGTGGTTTCTGATAACGGAGAAATTTTATCACCAAAATAAGCGCCGGAGACCACAGCGCCAGCAGTGATGACTGCTGACATATCCATACCCGCAGCAACGCCCATTAACGCCACACCTACGGTCGCTGCTGTGGTCCATGAACTGCCAATACTCATTGCAACTACCGCGCAGATTAAGCAGGCGGCGGCGTAAAAAAAGGAAGGATTAAGTAGCTCTAAACCAAAATAAATAAGTGTTGGAACCGTACCAGCGAGCATCCAAGTACCAATGAGTGCGCCAACAGCTAATAAAATAAGGCAAGCACCAAGAGACATAGAGATACCGTCTACTATGCCTTTTTCAATGGTTTTCCAGCTATAGCCATTTTTCATACCAATGATGGCCGCTAACCCCATGGCCAATAGTAACGCAATTTGATTAGGGCCGTACGATGAGTTATCTGCAAATAAATAAACTGCACTTCCCATCATTACCACTAGTGCAATAATTGGAATAAGGGCATCAAGCAGTGACGGTGTTTTAAGTTCTTTTTTCGTCATTATTTTTATTTTAAAACCTTATTTTAAAATCGGTACTCGTGTTTAAAACACAGAGCGATAGAACATGAGCGCAATGATAACCGGGCAAACGAAGCGAACATACCAGGGCCAAATCTTCCAAAATAGCCCCTGTTCAGCATTAGGGTCACCCTCTTTTAGTTCAGCCAATATGGCATCGCGCTTCCACACCCAGCCAGCGAAGATACATAATGCTAACCCTAATAAAGGCTGGCTGTACTCCGTGGTAAGCGCAATAACAAAACCAAATAACGCATCAAAATTGAAGATTATGATACAACTCATGGTAAAAATTAGCGCAGCCATGAAAAGCACAGCTTTCGTACGCTTTAAGCCTTTACTTTCTACCATGTAAGCGACCGGCACTTCTAACATTGATATTGAAGACGTCACCGCGGCAATAACCATTAAGGCGAAAAAGGTAAAGGCAACAAAAACGCCTACTGAGCCAATGGTGTCAAATAACGCCGGTAATACTTTAAAGATAAGGGTGTCACCTTGAATAAGCGCACCTTCAGGGGTAAATATTTCTACACCATTATTCAACGCCACATACATTGCAGGGATGATAAGCATGCCTGCAATGACTGCAACACCAATATCAACTAAAGCAACTGAAGCGCCAATGGTAGGCAGGTTTTCGTCCTTACTGAGGTACGAGCCATACACTAGCATAGTACCTACACCAAGAGACATTGAGAAAAACGCCTGCCCCATTGCATTTATCAGTAGGTCTGGGTCTAACACACGAGAAAAGTCAGGTACCAGGTAAGCACTCCATCCTTCTACAGCACCCGGTTGCATACTTACATAGACAATTAGCGCTACGATTAGTATTACCAGCGTGGGCATTAATCTTACGGACCACTTTTCAATACCTGATTTGACACCGCCAACAACGATAAAAGCAGTGAGCGCCATGAAGAATAAACAGAATAATACGTTACGCGTAACTGAAGAGGTAAGTAGCCAATCGCTAATAGAGTGTAATCCGACTATATTAACGGCTGCATCAGCAAAATAAACCAACATCCAGCCGCCGACAATGGCGTAAAAAGCAAGTATTAATGAAACGGTTATGCAACCCCAAATACCAGTGGCACGACCAATAACATTGCCGGAAATTTTGCCTAATGCATCTACCATATTGGCGCGGGAACTACGTCCAATAATTAGCTCTGCCATTAAAACCGGATAGGCCAATACAAACGCAAGTAACAGATATACTAATACAAACGCTGCTCCCCCATTAGTGGCGACTTTGGTAGGGAAACCCCAAATATTACCAAGTCCAACCGCTGAGCCTGCCGCTGCAAGCACGAACCCTATACGAGAGGAAAATTCGCCTCTGATAGCCATGTTATTTCCCTTTATTATTGTTTTAATGAGTAGTGGAAACAAAAAAAGGGCTGGCCAGAGACCAGCCCTTTCTTCAATATCACTTAATTTCTTGTGATGGCATAGCGGCCTGTTTCGATCATGTCGAAAGTGATGTTGGCTGCTTCATCTAAGAATGGATCTAATTCTTTCATATCTTCAGGTAAGTCGTCCAATGAAGCAACCGAATCCAATCCCAAACGCTGTAAACGTTCGTTAGCACGTGCTAAAGATTTAGACTCTGCTTCTTTCTTTTCTGCTTCACGTTCAGACTTTACCAACGAGATAAAATTTTTGTCTTTGTTGGCTTTGTATTCGCTAATATCTTGCTGAATATAAGTAAATTCAGGATCTTGCATAATACGTTTATTGTGTTTGGCAGTGAGTACATCAAGGGCTGCAGTATCGTCGGCAAACGTCGTGTAGTTTGCGCGGTTAATGCTATCCCAAGGCAGTGCATTTTCCGCCTGACTTTCGCCCCACTCTGATGGCTCTATAGCAGAAGGATATAGAATATCTGGGATAACACCTTTGTGTTGAGTACTGCCACCGTCAATGCGATAGAATTTCGCAATGGTAAACTGCACGCTGCCTAACGGATTGTCGTACAGATCATAGATTTTCCCTAAGCCGCGATGTTGTTGCACGGTGCCTTTACCGAACGTTTGCTCACCAACTATAAGCGCGCGATTGTAATCCTGCATGGCTGCTGCAAAGATTTCTGAAGCAGAAGCACTGTATCGGTCTACTAGCACAGTCAGCGGACCATCGTATGCGACTTCGCCATCAGTATCGCGATTAACGCTAACTTTAGTTTGACCGTAACGAATTTGTACAACTGGGCCTTTTTCAATAAACAAGCCAGATAAAAGTGTCGCTTCAGTTAGTGACCCACCGCCATTTCCGCGAAGGTCGACAATAACGCCTTTTACATTTTGTGCTTTGAGGCTTTCAATTTCTTTAGCCACATCTGCACTTAAATTGTTGTAAAAGCTAGGAATGGTGATAATTCCCAATGTTTCACCCGCGTGTGGACCGGTATCAGGCACATACACTTCTGATTTTGCAGCGCGATCTTCAAGTTTAATTTTATCGCGGGTCAAGCTGACAACTGCCGTAGACTTGGCATCAGTCGCCCCTTTTTGCACTTGAAGACGTACGGTACTGCCTTTAGGCCCTTTGATTAGCTCGACGACTTCATCTAAGCGCCAACCGATTACATCGACAAACTCTTCATCTTCCTGTGCCACACCGACAATTTTATCTTCTGGCTTAATCGCGCCAGATTCGTCTGCAGGGCCACCAGGTACAATACTTTTAATAACCGTATAGTCGTCTTCACTTTGTAACACGGCACCAATTCCTTCAAAAGACAAATTCATTTCCATTTGGAATCTATCTGCATTTCGAGGAGAAAGGTAACTAGTGTGGGCCTCGATAGTGCGGGCAAACGCATTCATTGCTGTTTGAAAAACATCTTCGCTCTTCGCTTGCTTGGTGCGTTTGATAGCCCGGGTATAACGCTTGGTCAATAATTCCTTAGCTTCTTCCCAGGTTTTATCAGCCAAAATCAGATTTAATGCGTCATACTTAACACGTTGACGCCAAATTTCATCTAACTCAGCTATCGAAGTAGACCATTGCGCATCTTCGCGGTCGTAATAGAATTTATCGCCTTCTTTCTCAAAATCGAATGGCCCTTTATCTAACAGATCAAGGGCATATTCGTAACGTTCAATACGACGTTTTGCACTGACGTTGTACATATCATAAGCGATAGACAAGTTGCCTTTGCTTAACGCGTCATCAAACAAGTCGCGATATTTTTCAAAACTCACTACATCGGACAGCAATAACACTTGTTTGTTGTGATCCAATGAATCAATGAAACGCTGGTAGACTCTAGCGGAGAGTGCATCATCCAACGAAATTTCCTTGTAGTGTGCCCTTGTAAAAAGTGCACTTACGCGCTTAGCTGCAACACTGTGCTGAGATTCCTGCTGAAGAATTGGAAGCTCATCAACGTCAGGTGTCGAAGTGACTGCACCAGCACCTACCCCTACGGTAAGAAATGCGCCGGCAATGGAAATTCGAAGGATGTCTCTCATATTTACGACCTCTTGGAGCGTGCCAAACGTAAAGCGTCTGCGTTTACTTTAACTACCATACCTGAGTCTAATTGGACATGAATGCCGTCTTTTGCAACTTCAGTGATTACTGCTGGCATTGGTGCTTTACCTAGTTTCACGGTAACTTGTGTGCCTTGCTGTAAATCGCTGTCTGTCAATTTTGCAGGTGGTGTATTGTTTGGTCTGTTATTTTTCGGTTTAGTTCCGCGCTTACCTTCAGCATGGTCCGAATTTGCAGATTTTTCACCTTTTGGACGATTAAATTGGCGTTTATCTTTGCGCTTAGGCTGTTGAGCCTGCTTCGCTTTACGCTTTTCAGCTGCTTTTGCTTTGCTTTCTTCAAGCTGCTGTTGAGCGTGTTCAGCGTGTTCTTTTTCTATCGCATCACCTTCAACACCATCCAGATCAACCCTGTGGGCGCCCTCTTTGATGCTATAAAGGTATCGCCAACTGTTTGTGTAGTGACGAAGCGTAGAGCGTAAAAGCGTTTTACTCACGCGCTCTTCTTGTGCTAAACGTTCGGCAAGATCTTGAAAAATGCCAATCTTAAGTGGGCGGGCCTCGCCTTCAATGCTAAAACATTTTGGAAAGGTCTCTGCAAGGAAAGCTATTACTTCCTTACTATTGTTAAACTTCTCTGGTGATTCCATTAACTTTCTAAATTATTCAGGAGATTTCATCGTTACTTGCATCATCCCAAGTTGCCAGCGTGTGGTCAACCCAATCAAGCAATTCGTCGTCATCTATTTCTAATAAATGCTTATCTTGTTGCCAAGATTCCCATGCGTAGTGCAAAATTTGCTCTAATCGCGTTGTTTCAATATCTTCTTCTGCATTGTCATAAATTGCGTGAAGAATAAAATTTAACCGCTCTGAAGCTTCATCTGGCTCATCATGGAAATCTTCCATATCTTCAAACGTCGACAACACGACATGTATATCAACACTGGATTTCATAATTATTTCTGTGAATCCATTAAAATTTTTGCAATTTCAACTAGCCCCTTTTCATCATCTTGATCGAAACGATCAAAAATCGGGCTGTCGATGTCCAACACCCCGACCAACTCGTCATTCAGTACGAGAGGGATCACGATTTCAGAATTAGAGGCAGCGTCACAGGCAATGTGGCCTTCGAATTGATGAACGTCAGCAATTCGTTGCACGGTTCTGGATTGTGCGCTAGTGCCACACACTCCTTTGCCCATTGGGATTCTAATACAGGCTGGCTGACCTTGAAATGGGCCTAATACCAATTGTGCTTCTTTAAACAGATAAAAACCTGCCCAATTCACTTCTTTGAGGTTGTGGTATAACAACGCACTGATATTTGCCATATTGGCAATCAAATCTTGTTCGCCAGAAACCAAACTCTTTGCCTGGCTTATTAGCTGGCTATATTGTTGTTCTTTCAAATGGTAATCCTGCTATTGAACAATTTTAAAAGTAACATTGACTCGTGCTTCAATTCTTTCTTGACCGGGTAGCGACATTGACATGTCTTTTGCCATCATTTCGGCACGCATCACTGGAATCGGCATATTGCCACCAGATTCTGAGATTGCAACAACTTCCCCAACTTCTATCTGTAATTCTTTTGCTAACAGTTGTGCCCGTTGCTTAGCATCTTTTACAGCGGCGATTAAAGCGCGTTCATATGCGTTGTGCTGTCCCAGTGCAATAAAGTCAAATTGTTGAATGCGATCAACCCCACGTTTTAATACGCCATCTAATATAGCGTCATAGGTGGCAAGGTTGGTAGAGGTGATAGTAACATCACGAGAAAGTGTAAAACCGTCTTGTTTTCGTCCTTCTGGCAAGTGAACATATCGTGGATTGAGTCGTACTTGCATACTTTGGATATTCTTTTGTTCTATCCCTTGCTCTAGCAGAAATTGAACGGTTGAACGTAAATCAGCTTCCAATTGTGCATTGAGCTTACTGACGGTTGCCCCCTCTTCTTCTAATATCAATGTCACTGTATAGGCGTTTGGTGTGACTTCTACCGCCCCCATGCCGTTGACATGGATTAACGCCTCGTCCGCTAAAACGTGAGAACTTATCAAAGACGACGCGACGAAGGCTAATGCTGTTAATACTGTTTTTGATTTAGAGTGTATACTCATTGTGCTTCCTTTTTGAGCAATAATATAAACGCCTTATACGCTAAGAAAAACTTCCTGAACCTATAATGAATAAGGCAAAACCCCTGTTACCTGATTACACCTATACGTTCAAAAAAGTTTAACGCGGGCCGTTTTACTTTTGTGTAGTAATCTACTTTTAATAACACTTTAACGCTTCACGCAGTGTCTCTGCCCTAGCGTTTAATGTTTGTGATTTCAGTCCGCTATTTTGGTTTTTATCGGTATTGCCAATGGGGCATATGGTTGGCTACAAAAATAGCCATATAAAGAATCAATACATCCTTTAGATGTTACGATTATTCAACAGTATTGTGGATGGTAAATCGGATAAATTGAAGGAATTCTACGCTGACTAAAAAGCCAGCGTAATTGCTGGCTCCTAATAGATTGTTTTTACTGCTTAATGGAGTAACTATAGTGCATACCGCGGGTATTACGTTAGAACGCTTCGCAATGCAGCGAGGCAGTGATCTATATTACGAGGTTTACAGGCATAGCCCATCAAACCAATACGCCAGACTTTCCCAGCGTGTTCACCCAGTCCCGCGCCAATTTCTAAATTGAATTCTTCGAGTAACTGCTTGCGAATAGCTGCATCATCAACTCCTTCAGGAATTCGCACTACATTGAGTTGAGGTAAACGAAAACCACTATCTACCGTGAGCTCAAGACCAAGTTCAGCTAAGCCATTCGCTAATTTAGCGTGACCATCCGCATGTCGCGCCCAAGCATTCTCCAATCCCTCTTCGCGTAATATAAGTAGCGCTTCATACATAGCGTACATACTATTCACTGGTGCAGTATGGTGATAGGCACGTTTGGCACCTTGTCCCCAATACCCTACGATTAGGTTCATATCCAGAAACCAACTCTGAACTTTGGTTTTTCTATTCTGTATGACCTGAACAGCACGCTCACTAAAAGAAACGGGTGATATACCAGGCACACAGCTCAGGCATTTTTGAGATCCGGAATAAATCGCGTCAATATTCCAACCATCGACATTCAGTTCAATGCCGCCTAGGGAAGTCACTGCATCGACGATAGTTAAGCAGTCATATTTATGCGCCAGCTCACAAAGAAGCTTTGCTTCATTTCTTACACCGGTGGACGTTTCTGCGTGGACAAAAGCCATGACTTTTAGATCGGGATGCGCTTTCAACGCATCTTCTACTGCATTGAGGTCGGTTTGCTCACCCCACGTACTATTAACGGTTATGGCTATGGCACCACAACGTTCAACGTTTTCAACCATGCGCAAACCAAATACGCCGTTAACACACACGAGCGCTTTATCACCGGGCTCAAGTAAGTTTACAAAACACGCTTCCATTCCAGCCGATCCCGGCGCAGATATAGGCATGGTTAGTGGGTTTTCAGTTTGAAATGCATATTGCAGTAACTTTTTCGTTTCATCCATTAATTCAACGAATAAGGGGTCTAAATGACCTAGTGTAGGTCGTGCCATTGCATTTAATATGCGCGGGTTAACATCGGATGGACCTGGTCCCATAAGTGTACGTTCAGGAGGTATAAAAGTAGAAAACGAATGCATGTCCCATCCTTAAAGAATAAACGACTATAATATTGATGATTTCTATACTACTAAGAATCGCAAATGGTACAACCGTCTGTATTCAATATAAATGTGATGAATGAAGTTGGCATATTTCATAGAATCATTGGTTGCGACTATCGCAAGTGGAAAGACTGCATTGGAAACACATAAGACAAAATTAATCAACAGGTCAGACCACGGCATAGGTTGCTGAAAATTATATTAAAAAAAGTAAATATTTTAAGATGGTTAGACTGTAAGAGAAAATTCACAAACAAATTGTTTATATATTGAACAAATCTATTCTATAATCGGGGTTCGGTTTAAGATTTTTGAATAAACTCTCCCTGTAAAAGTTAGCGCACGGCTCAGCAATGAGCCATTCCCCTAGGCCCGGAACGTTTGTTCTGGGCATTTTTTATGGTTGAACATAAAGCCTGAAAATATTCGTTTTTTACAAGGCGTTTAGCGCACTTTTATAACGGGCTGCATTGTTGACATAATGCTCTGCTGAGCTTATCAACTTAGTTTCAACACTCGAATCCAACGTTTTTACAACCTTTCCAGGCGACCCTACTACCAGACTATAATCCGGTATGACCATATTTTCTGTTATCAGGGCGTTGGCGCCAATGATACAGAAGCGACCAATTTTGGCACCGTTAAGCACGACAGCGTTAATACCAATTAATGAATAGTCACCTATATCACAGCCGTGTAGCATAACTTTGTGGCCAACGGTAACCCCTTTCCCCAAGGTAAGTGGAACGCCTTCATCTGTATGCAATACACTGCCATCTTGTATATTGGTGTTTTCACCTATGGTAATTTTGTCCATGTCGCCGCGGATCACGGCATTAAACCAAACACTTGAACCAGTTTGAAGCTCTACATTACCGATTACATGTGCACCTGGTGCTATATAGGTACTTTCATGTGTTATAGGTGCCATATTATTTAGTGAAAAACGCATGGTTGTCTCCTTCTCACAAGTGACCGTTAACCGACCTTTCGCATTAAACCTTCTTGAGTTGTTGATGCAACTAACTCACCCTGTTGGTTAAAGATCTGTCCCCGTACTAATCCTCTTGAACCACCACTAAAAGGGCTTTCCATGGCATATAGTAACCATTCATTCATGTTAACTGGACGGTGAAACCACATAGCGTGATCAATTGTGGCAATACGCAATGATTTATCAGTTACGGCTACGCCGTGAGGTTGCAATGATGTACTTAAAAAATGGTAGTCTGATGCGTAGGCCAAGGCGGCTTGGTGGACAGACAACTTAGCTGTCAATGTGTCTCTGGCTTTCATCCAGATATATCGCTGGGGAGTACGCTTGACTGCTTGATAAGAATTGGCAGCGTCTACCGTACGGATATCAACAGGTTCATGATAGCTAAGCGCTTCTCGCATGGGTCTGGCTATTTTATCGTAGTGCGCTTGATAGAACTCGAGATCAGACTGTACTTCTTCCGGTGGAGGTACATCTGGCATGGTAGGTTGCTGGTGCTGCATACCTTCTTCAGGCACCTGAAATGACGCCGTCATATAAAAAATATTTCTGCCATCTTGTATTGCTTTTACTCTCCTGGCTGAAAAACTTCGACCATCTCTAACTATTTCAACATCATAAACGACGGGTTTTTTGGCATCGCCAGGAAGCAAAAAATAAGTGTGAAATGAATGAGCAACACGGTCTGAATCAACGGTTTCGTAAGCGGCAGCTAGGGCTTGCCCTAAAACTTGCCCGCCAAATAAAGCACGAAATCCTAAATCCCAACTTTGCCCGCGATAGATACCTAACTCGACGGTTTCTAATTCAAATAGTGACGATAGTTTTATCTCAGACATGGGTTTAATTCTCTTCAATTACTGCTTTGGGGTTTCTGGGATAGTACTTTTCAGGCAATTTGGCTTTGTGCTCAAAAAAGCGTGTATCCTTATAGGGTAACTTCATAAAGCCCGAAATACCTAGTCCTTTTATTAGTGGAATCTGCTTAACCAGTTGAGAAAGCAGCAGTTTGAAGCGTTTTTCCTGGCCGTGATCAAGCAAAGTATAATAATTGTGTATCTTTAGATTTAATGGGAGCGCTTCAAAAATAATGCATCCCGTATGGTGGATAGTATTTAATTGCTTTATGGTCTCTATAATGGAATCAGGCAGTTTGAGTAATTCATCCGGATCATCACCATCCTCAAAGTATGAGTGAGTTCTACTGTCATCTTTTTGTGACGACACTCTGGAAAGCTCGTAAGGAATGAATAAATGGGGATCGGGCATAAACGCATCATCCTGACAGCCTCTATCTATGTGTAGGGTGTTTTTTGCGTTAAACATACAACATTTAAACACTGCGGGTTTATGAATAGCACGGGCTAAATTAATCACATTATTTACAGACAATTCAAACGCGGCTTTAAGTGTTTCATCATAAAGATTCAAACTAGAATCAACATAAATGCCGTTAGGCTCCCACCGTACTGCCATACCACCAACCACTGGGTATTTACCGAGCCGACTGATAGCGGAAACAAATGCTTTCTCAGTATCCCCCATCCCTTGAAGATAGTTTTTATAATATCGATCAAACTGGGCATCATCGATATAGCGAAGGTCTTCTGCGTCTTTGTCACCCAGAACAGCTTGTTGACGCAAGTACGACTTTCTAGAGCTGTACACAACAGTTTCAATGCTTGAATCGGAATGTGTGACCCAAGTAGGTATTAGTGGCGTGTAACTGTTTTTTTTGTCGTCAGTAAATACCATGTTTTTAAACACGTGAAGGTGATTAAATAAATAATCGCCCCCTTCTCTTCGCTTATCGCTATCGTCACTTAACATGTATTCTAAGATAGTGGCCAACATTTTTGGCAGGCCCAGAGATGATGGTGTGATAACCTTGCTACCATAACGGCAGGACTGCCCAGACGCCAACGCATATAACGTACTGGCAAGTCCTTGTTCGTCGAACCTTGGGCTTGATAACGCACCGTTTAATTGCTCTTCGCCAATAAAATAGACATCGCCTAATCGTGCGTTGGTTTGATGTAATTCCCCAGACATCAAGTCCATCACATTATTTCCAACGTATTGACCAGTAACATCCGTTTGCGCAAAAACTGACGAGCCCCAATCAATAAGACTTACGGTTTCATTAATGCTGTCCCACACCAAATTTGAAGGTTTAATGTCACCGTGCACTATAGGCTTAATAGCCCCATTTTCGCTGTACTGTCGAAAACTCGAGAGAAGTTCACCTATTTGGACTGCAATTTTAACAATGATCCGCGGTGACAATGGCCCTTGTTTTAAGCTTACTTTTTCTAAATCATCACCCGGTGCTCTTGCCATTACTAAGATGGATTGCTTCCGGATTTGCTGGTATTCAATAAAGCGCGGAACGTATTGGTGATCCACATGAGACAACATGAAAGCTTCTTCTTCCAGCCTATCTTGGACGTGTTGAGGCAAGGTAATTCGTGAAAATTTAAATACGCGTTGATCACCATTAGGTGCCGTACCCGCAAACGCAAAGCCAAATGCGCCTTTACCGAGTAGTTCGATGTCTTGATAACCCAATGTTCTCAATTGATTAATACACAGGTTTACCCAATCTTTTAACTTCTTAGCATCGGCATGAGATAAAAGATAGATTGACTGCTCATCGGGTATGTAAAAATGTTTTAAACCCTTTAATTCTGCCATTCATCATGCTTCTAATTGTCTTGGTTAACCCAAGCGATTTTCACAGACGCGTGCTCGCCCATTAGGGTAATGGTCTCGTCAAGCGCATTTTCAAGCTGCTCATTTAATTGCCAGGGTGGATTGATTACCAATACCCCAGAACCATACATGCCCGCATCGGTGGTATTTTCTGCAACACATATTTCGGCCTTAAAGCAAGGACGCCCTAATTCTGCTAATTTTGCGCACATTCGCTCACTGGCTCCGTGCTTGTTACCTGCGCGTGCTGAAAGCAAAGGATACCAGATGACAATTTGGGCCTGCTGCCATCGCTTTAATACTTGCTCTATGCCTTTAACTACGTCTTGATATTCAACTTCCCGCTCATAGGGAGGATCAATTAAAATGGCGCCCCTATTAGGCTTGGGTGGGGTTAACGCCCTTAACCCCTCAAAGCCGTCGCGTTTATGTACGTGACAGTGAGATTTGTTTAATTTAGCTATATTAATTTCGAGTTTGTCAAACTCCGCTGGATGCAACTCCATTGCATGTAGGGTGTCACTCTCCCGTTTTGCTTCAGCACTCAGTGCAGGAGAACCGGGATAGTGATCTGAAGACAGAAACGGTTCGCAGAGGTTTAGGTAATCCCTGAGTAACGAGGATTTTGCGCCGTGTTGAACAAGTTTCGAAATACCACTTTCATACTCTTTGTTTTTTGCCGACATGGCCTCGTTGAAATCATAGCTACCTGCCCCAGCGTGCGTGTCATACAAGGTAAAGGCTTTATCCTTTTTCTTAAGAGAATTGATTACACCTATCCAACAAAGGTGTTTAATGACGTCAGCATGATTGCCGGCATGGAAAGCGTGTTGATAACTAAGCACAAAACCTCAACAGAAAAAATAACACTAATAGCGTTATGATACCGTATAAGGTGCCTGAAACAAAAAAGGTTAGTGATTTACTTCACTAACCTTTTACTTCTATTGTTACATTTCAGTAGCGCTTTATTTTAAATGCATAAGCATGGTTTCAGGATGAGTTAAATAGCTCATCCATAAGTTGTTAAAACGCACCATCGTCGCACCATCAATAATTCGATGATCACCGGACCAGTTGACTGCCATAATATGCTGTGCTTTGACATTACCTGTATCATCGAAGCGTGGAAGCTTCTGTGTTTTTCCCAGAGCTACAATTGCAGCTTCAGGTTTATTGATGACAGGAGTTGCCGTAATACCACCAATTGCACCAATATTAGATATGCTAATTGTGCCGCCTTTGAGATGTTCATTAGCAACACGACCTGCACGTGCTTGTTCAATGATTTCATTCATTTGCTTAGCAATATCAAATAGCGACAGTTGTTGAACCGCCTTAATATTGGGTACCAAAAGTCCTACTTTAGAATCCACAGCAAAACCAATATTGTGATCATTAAAGTAGGTTAACTCTGTTGCTTCTTCGTTAAGCTGACTATTGATAACAGGGAACTCTGTTAATGCTAATGACATAGCTTTAACAAAAAACGGCATAAAACTAAGTTTACAATTTTGTGCTTCAAACGCTGGCTTTAACGTTTGACGAAGTGCAATTAAGTTGTCCATCACTAATTCGTCACTAACCGTGAAGTGTGGAATAGTTTGGACAGACGCGGTCATTTGTTTAGCCATCGCCGCTTGTACGCCCCTCACTTTCTCAGTTCGAGTACTGCCTGTAATTGGTGTAGTTACACTTTGCACCGTCGCTGCTGTTTTTACGGAAGAATCAGCTTGTAAATGTGCCGCGTGGGATTGCTCTGCATTGGTTGCTAATACGTCAGTCTTAAGAATTCTGCCTTTTTTACCCGAACCGGCAATAGTGGCTAAGTTGACATTACGTTCTCTAGCTATACGTCTGACTGCGGGGCTCGCCAATACTTTACCTTCAATGGTAAAAGGTGGTTCAAATTCGCCTTCGGAAAATTTACCGGGACTTGGTGAACCCACATTCGCTTTACTTTGTAAGGTTGCAGTTTGGCAAGTGCCTTGACTATGCTGAATTGCCCTGTTGTCATTTTCAGCTAACGCTTTATCAAACTCACCTTCTAACGCTAAGGCAAATAGAGGACTGTGAACCTTTGCAATGTCGCCCTGTGCATAATAAAGTTTGTGGACTGTTCCAGCGTTTTTAGCAGGGATTTCAACTACAGCCTTATCAGTCATCACTTCGACAACTGCTTGATCTTCCTCTATAACATCGCCTTCTGACACGTTCCATTTAACAATTTCGCATTCCACAATACCTTCTCCGATATCAGGAAGGATAAAATCTTCAATGGTATTAGAAGCGACATTTGCGTTAGCTGATGGCTTCGCGTCGTTTGAACGCGCAGTTTCAGATGAAAGTTCTACAGTTTCGCTTACCGTTGCTTCACCTTGGTCAGCCGACTGCTGATTAGGCGTCATAGAGAATAACGGAGCGTGCACTTTTGCAATGTCGCCTACTGCATAATACAGCTTTGTCACTTTACCGGCGTGCATTGCTGGAATTTGCACGGTTGCTTTGTCTGTCATCACTTCTGCAACAGGCTGATCTTCTTCGATATACTCCCCTTCTGACACTAACCATTCGAGGAGTTCACATTCGACTATACCTTCGCCAATGTCGGGTAAAATAAATTCTATTGTCATATCTATTGCTCCCGACTTAGTAGTGCAGCGTACGCTTGATGGCTTCATAGGTTTTCGTTTCATCTGGCATATATTCTTTTTCATGTGCCAGAGGATAAGGCGTATCCAAACCACAGACACGTGCAATAGGCGCTTCAAGATACAAGAAGCAACGTTCTTGAATTGTCGCCGCTATTTCACTGGCAAAACCACCGGTTAACGGCGCTTCGTGGTTGATAAGTAAGCGCCCGGTTTTCATTACAGAGTGCATTACCGTTTCAACGTCCCACGGAACAATACTGCGTAAGTCAATAATCTCACATGAAACGCCATCTTCTAATGCCATTGCCGCCGCTTTTTGTAATATTTCGATTTGAGCGCCCCAACCTAATAAGGTGATGTCCGTACCTTCCTGAACAATATCGGCTTTGCCTATAGGCAGTTCATAATCTTCTTCTGGTACATCGGCCACAGATGCTCGATATAACCGCTTTGGCTCCATAAACAAAACGGGATTTTTATCGCGAATTGATGCAAGTAGAAGCCCTTTGGCCTGATAAGGGTCGCGGGGAATAACAATTTTTAGACCGGGACAATGGGCAAAGAATGCTTCTGGTGACTGACTGTGGTAATGGCCGCCCGCTATGCCACCGCCATAGGGTGTGCGAATAGTAAGCGATCCCACATCAAATTGGCCTCCTGAGCGGTAGCGCCACTTTGCGGTTTCGTTAACGATTTGGTCGAATGCCGGAAAGATGTAATCACCGAACTGAATTTCTGCAACTGGAAACGACCCCTGAGCCGCCAGACCATTTGCAAAACCAATGATACCTTGTTCTGTCAGTGGAGTATTAAAGCAACGGCCTTTGCCAAACTTTTCCTGTAGATGACTGGTAGCGCGAAATACACCGCCAAAATGCCCTACATCTTCACCAAATACCATAACTTTTTCATTTTCAGTCATGGCTGTAATTAGGGCGTTATTGATTGCTTGTAATAGGTTCATTTTAGCCATTACTTCACTCTCCCTGCTGTTTTAGGGTACATCTGTGGGTACTTTTTAATATGCGCTTTTAATTGCGTCAGCTGCTCTTGTAAATGCCAAGGCGGAGTATCGTAGACGTCTTCAATTATGTCATCGATGGCGCAGATATCGGTTTTTTCACATTGTTTAAGTGCTGCTAATACATCCTGGCGTGCTTTTTCTACGCGTTTTTTGTTTTCTACTTCGTCAAACCACCCTTTAGCGTTAAGCCATTTGGCCATTCTTGCGATTGGGTCTTTAGCGCGCCATTTGTCTTCTTCTTCACGAGAGCGGTAGCCAGTGGGGTCATCAGATGTTGAATGAGCGGCTAAACGATAGGTCATCGCTTCAATAAGTACCGGACATTTTTGTTCTATTGCGATTCGACGGGCTTCTTTAGTTGCAGCGTATATTGCCAGCGGATCATTACCGTCTACGCGGATAGTATTAATGCCGTAACCTAAACCACGTGAAGCAATACCGTCGCCTGCAAATTGTTCTTCTGCTGGTGTTGAAATGGCGTAGCCATTATTGCGACAAAAGAAGATAACGGGACAATGTAGTACTGCTGCCATATTGAGGCCTGCGTGGAAATCTCCTTCTGAGGCTGCACCTTCACCGAAATAACAAATGGTAACAACATCTTTCCCAGACATTTTTTGACCGTAGGCATAACCAGAAGCTTGTGGGATCTGAGTACCTAGTGGTGAAGAAATTGTCATAAAATTGAGTGTTTTATCCCCATAGTGGATAGGCATCTGACGACCCTTATTGGGATCATCCTTATTGCTAAACATCTGGTTCATAAATTGTTCAGTGGTATATCCACGGTACGCTAAAGCCCCTTGTTCTCTATACTGAGACATGATCATGTCATCTGCGCTAAGTGCTGCAGCACTGGCAACTGAGGCTGCTTCTTCCCCAGTACTAGCCAGATAGAAGCTAATGCGACCTTGGCGTTGCGCACCGACCATTCTTTCGTCAAGTACGCGTATGTATTCCATTGTATTAAATATCTTTAATGCTTCTTCTTTTGTAAGCGCTGGCTCAACTGCATTGTCAATGCGTTCACCTTCAGGCGTAAGAATTTGAAGCATCGGGATATCTATCATCCCATTACTGATTATTTCGACCTTATTTGTTGTTTTTACTGCGGCCAAATGGTTTCTGTCTTTCACAATTTATCCCCTTAAAAATGAGGGCGGTGGATAGAGATTCTTGTTCTCTATGCTAGATGAGTATGTAAAGGAGCGTCTTTTTTATAACTCAGTGTTTTTTGAAGTGTTTGAAATTACTGTACTCAAGTTGTTTAAAAAAGAAGGATGTTTGTCCTAATCATGTAAGTGTAATGTAAATAACATGATAGCAAGGTAGGATGAACATTTCATATCAGCATGAGAGGTTCAGGACTTAAGAGGTCAAAGAATACGGGACATTGAAGCCAGTTTAGTGGTAGCAGTCGGCTTCAAAACACATAAAAAGCAACGCTAAATTTCGCTCACTTTCAAATGTATTTTACACATTATATGTAACAAATTATTTAATTGCTTAGAAACAGTATTTCTCGTTACAAACCGTTTCAAATTGTGTTATCTGTAGTGATAGCAGCGCGATATTCCTCACAATTAAAAAGGCGAACGACCTTTGATTTAAATTATTAAGGATGTGCTGCAATCCAGGGAACTATCTACTCGAGAAAAATTATGAAAAAAACTATTCTAAGTACGGTAATTGCAACCGCACTAGCGGGGTCCGCTTTTGCTGCGTATGCAACAGCTACGACTAATCAGATAAAAGGTTACAGTGTCGAACAAAAAAATGGCATTGAAGCCTCTTTCGACAAAAAAAACATTCTTGCTAATGCTATTGAAACAAGTGCATCTACTGTTCGCGTTATCATTCAGTTAAATGACGCGCCTATGGCGCAGTTCAGTGGTGTTAACCCAAGCATGAGTTCAATGTCGGCTCATACAGGCGATAAAGTTAATTTTAAAACAAATGCAGCAAAAGAATATAGAACGTATTTGGAGAGTCAGCAGCAATCTGTAATGCGCTCTATCAAGTCAATAGATGCTGCCTTTAAACCTGATTTAACGTATACCGCTGCCTTTAACGGTTTTGCCGCTATTGTCTCAAAAACAGCGCTAGATCAACTTGCGAACTTACCGTCTGTAAAAGCGGTCTATCCTGACGTCATACATCATTCACAAATGGATGCCAGCTTGGATTTAATTGGTGCCATTGATACTTGGCAGCAGTTAGGCGGTAAAGAAGGCGCCGGTGCAGGCATAAAAGTGGCTATCATCGATAGTGGTATCCGCCCTGAAAACCCTTTGTTCAGTGGTGATAATTTTACTGCACCTGACGCTGCTACCCTACCGACAGATGACTATTGTTCTGAAGACCCAGAATTTTGTAATAACAAATTAATCGTTGCCAGAGCGGCACCGATAGTCGAAGGCTTTAATGTTGTTGAAGAAGAATACACCAGCCCACGCGGGTTCAATGGCCATGGTACTCACGTTGCGGGTACTGCAGTAGGTAATTACGGTGTAATGGCAGAGCGCGACGGCGCAACAGCAGAAATTTCTGGTGTTGCACCAGCAGCTTATTTAATGGTGTACAAAGGTCTTTATGCTACGCCTGCCAACCCTGCGTCTTCAAGTGGCGCATCTTCGATGCTTTTGGCAATGTTAGAAGCTTCTTTAGAAGATGGGGCTGACATTGTAAATAACTCGTGGGGCGGTGGTGCTGGCGGTAACCCTAATGGTTCTATCTACGAAGACGTGTTAGAAGCCATGCACGATGCTGGTGTAGTAACCGTTTTCGCGGCAGGTAATGATGGCCCAGGTGATACTACCATTGGTTGTCCTGGATGCTCTGAAGACGTAATAACGGTAGCTAACACTACTACTGGTCGTTTGTTTGCCAACGAAGTTACTGTTGAAGGCGACACCAGTATTGGCTCAATTCCCGCGTTATATTCAACAGGTAACCCTGATGTTGTAATAAGCAGTGATATTACTGCGCCAATTGTATATGCGGCTGAAGTTGATCCTGCAAACGTTGAAGGGTGTGACCCTTTTGCAAGTGAAACCGCTTTTGAAAATTCCATTGCGCTGATAAGCCGTGGTACATGTGGCTTTGTGACTAAAATCGCGAACGCTGAAGCAGCCGGTGCGATGGCTGTGCTTATTCACAATGTGGACGGTCGCGGTGAAGCGCCAATCCTAATGGGTGGTCTAAGTGCAGACCAAACCATTCCTTCTCTAATGATCCCAGCTACGCCTGGTCAAGCACTTGCTGAATTAGCGGTAACTACTGAAGATACGCTTAACGTTACTATCGGTAGCGAAATCGTTCGCGTTGTTTCTGACAGTCTTGCTGATATCGTTAATGAAAGTAGTTCAAGAGGCCCAGGCGGTGATGCGACTTTCCTTAAACCGAATATCGCTGCACCTGGAACACGTATTTTCTCAGGTGAATCACCTGACGCCCCTGGACACGAAGGTGAAAACTTCTCGTTTAAAGGCGGTACATCTATGGCATCGCCTCATGTGGCTGGTGCTGCGGCACTAATTAAACAAATGCACCCAGATTGGTCTGCTGCGCAAATCAAGAGCGCATTAGTGACTTCTTCGGTAAGAAATGTACTTAAAGAAGATGCGCTTACGCCTGCTGACAACTTTGACATTGGTGCAGGTCGCCTTGATTTAACAAGAGCAAGCACTGTTGAATTAACCTATAGCGACATAAGCTTAGCTGACTCAAACTGCTACCTATCATGTGAAATGTCAATTACGGTTACCAACACCAGTGATGCTGCTGTGACAGTTGATGCAACAGCTATTTTTGACGATGCACAAATTGTTGCTACGGTAACACCTGATGTGGCTACGATTGCCGCTGGCGCATCTGCAGAAATTACCGTTATGGTTGACGTAACAACTGCAGATACGGGTTCTTGGTCTTTTGGTGGAATTAATTGGTCTGATACTGATGCCGCTACTACAGATTACTTCATTCCTGTAGCGCTTTATCCTATTAGCAGCGATGAGCCAAGCCTGTTTGACAGTGACGTAAGTGCAAGTGTGGCGGGTGAAGGCCAGGTAGTTGTGACAGAAGCATATGCGACAAACTCAGATGTCACCGGTATGATCAGCATTACTGGTTCTGTCGACCATAAATATGCGATCAAGCCAGCTACTATTTCAGCCGTTAAAAATGGCAATCAAGAGCCAGTAACTTATGATGCTGAAAAGCGTGAAATATACTGGCAAGGCGCATTAAATACGGCATCTTTTGCTATGACGCCTGACTCATCAATCGGCGATATGCTGGAAGGTTTTGGTCTTCCGCGTTATGTTCCAATGTCAATGATTGGTGTAACGCCACTGACGTGTACAAGTAGCTGTGACGACGCGTCAATTCCAATTAGCCTGCCACGCCCTATTACCTATCTAGGTAGTGAGTACACAACGATGCAAATCTCGTCTAACGGTTTTGTATCACTTGGTAGCAGTTCAGGTAATGTAACAACGCCTTTTGCTGAAATTTTGCCAAGCTTAAGTGAACCTAATAACGTAGTTGCACCTTATTGGACTGACTTTGACCTATCGGGCGGCGATGGTACAGGTAATTTATATGCTGTTAGCCTATCTACTGGTCACTTTGTCGTTGAGTGGGAAAATGCCCAACTTTGGGCTGAAGAAGGCACGAGCTTCAACTTCCAGTTGTGGTTTGACTATGCAAGTGGCGCTGTACATTACGTATATGGTCCAATGGACTCACCTGTTTATCCTACCGTTGTAGGTGCAGAAAATATTTCAGGTAGCGTTGGTACTACGTTAGCTTCACATATGCTAGGAGGCGTGCAAGATTCTTTACCTGTAGAAGGTGAAGAATATGTGCTGACAACCAGTGCGGGTGACGCTGTTTCAATTAGCTATGCTGGTGAAGTGTTAGCTTCAAGTGAATTCATGGACGATATGCTATCAGTCAATGAAGACGCGTCAATTACAGCGAATATTCTAGCGAACGAAAGTGACAACACCATAATCAACAGCTTTACTATGTCTTCGTTGTCTGGTGATTATCGTACGTTCACGCCAATTACAATCTACAAAGAAGAGCTAGATCCTGCTTCAGTCGAAGTTGCCACTGCCCCTGCAAATGGCTCGGTAACCATCAATGACGACGGAACAGTAACTTATATGCCAGATAGTAACTTCTTTGGTGTCGATGAGTTTACTTATACGGTACGTGTAATGGGCTCAACCGATGCTGAAGGCAATACAGTCCCTGGTGATGTAGTTGGCGAAGGAACTGTAACTGTTGAGGTAGCGGGTGTTCAAGACGCACCGGTTATTTCCATTTCTGCGCCGTCAAGCGTAGATGAAGGGAAATCTTACACGGTCACAGCTTCTGCTACAGATGCAGACGGTGACGATGTAGTTGTAACCATTAATGGAATGCAGACTACTTCTTACACTGGTACTGCACCAAGTCACGAGCAAGCGTCTAATATTGTGGTGACAGTAACGGCTAGCGATGGCATAGACACCACAACAGAGACAGTAACAATTGGTGTTAAAGATAAGAGCGGTGGTTCAATGGGATGGTTAGGATTACTACTACTCCCTGCAGTTTACCTACGCAGAAAAATTAAAGGGTAATTATTACCTGTGATAAAAGGGCCGCTTATGTAAAGCGGCCTTTTTTATTTGTGTTCCTCTAACGTATTGTCGTTATCTGATAAGCGTTTTAAAGAATCTCCCACTCTTTTATTTGGTTGAACACCTAATTCTCTAAATCGCTCAATTTGGCGAACAATATTCCCTCTTCCAGTACTCAACTTATTCATCGCATTTTCAAAGCTGCTGTGTGCTCCCTCTAGCGATTTCTCTATTTTCTCCATATCGGCAATAAAGCCGACGAACTTGTCATACAATTTTGCGGCTTGCTCAGCAATAAGTTGGGCATTTTGATTTTGGTATTCATACTGCCAAATGTTGTTGATAGTGCGTAATGCGACAAGTAGATTGGTTGGACTTACCAACATGATGTTATTGTTAAGTGCTGTTGTCACTAGGTCGGGCGCTTCTTCTACTGCAAGTAAAAATGCGGGCTCAATAGGAATAAACAACAAAACGTAGTCTAACGTTTTTATCTCTTTTAGCGATTGGTAATCCTTCGCTCCCAGGCCTTTTATATGACCTTTAATCGATGCAACGTGCTGAGAGAGATACAGTGCTCGCTGCTCTTCATTTTCACAGTTGTAGTAGCGCTCGTACGCTGCCAAGCTTACTTTGGAATCAATAATGACATCTTTGTTGTTAGGTAAATGCACAACCACATCAGGCTGCATGCGTTTACCTTCACCAGAAGTTGCCGTAACCTGAGTTTCAAATTCATGTCCTTCCCGTAGGCCTGATTCTTTTAAAATACGCTCTAATACGACCTCCCCCCAGTTGCCTTGCTTCTTATTATCACCTTTAAGCGCATTGGTTAGTGCAGCGGCTTCTTCCGTTATTCTTTGGTTTAGCGCTTTTAAACCAAGGATTTCAGTTTTTAACGACGCGCGTTCCTGAACTTCTCTGATATGTTGCTCGGAAATTTGCCGTTTAAACCCTTCAATTTCAGATTTAAATGGTGCAAGCACAGATTCCATATTGTGCTTCGCTTGTTGTGTGTAGTGATGTTGTTTTTCTTCAAATATTTTATTTGCTAAGTTTTCAAATTGTGTTTGCAACCGTTGTTCTGAAGCCGTCATTGCCGCTAATTTATCTTCGTGGGCTTCCAACAATTGTTGTATGCGATGTTGATGCGCTTCGTTTTGTGCGTTGGCTTTGGCCAAACATACGCGCTCTTGGGTTAACGCTTCTTTCAATTCATCATTTACGCGGCTAACTTGCTCTAACGTTTCACATCGTTGCTGTATCTGTGCATACCGTTCATTAGACAGGGCCAACTCATATTCCAGTGAACCCACTAATTGTGTTGATGTGTGAAATTGGTTACTAAGGCGTATGTACCGCCAATACAACCAAATACATAAAGTGATTGAGAAAAAGAGTAGCGCGAGAAACAGGTGTGTTTGAGAGTGAAAAAATTCAATAATCATAACGCTGTAGTAATACTGTTATTTTGTACAGCACTATAAACAAAAATGACAAATAAAAACAGGTACACTTGGTACCTGTTTAACAAAAATATTTTGTTGGCTAAATAATTACTTAGAAAGTGATTTATCAAGCTCTTCGATTTTCGCTTTCCAGATAGCTGGGCCATTTTTGTGGGCATTTGCACCTGTACTGTCAACCGCAACAGTTACCGGCATGTCTTCCACTTCAAACTCGTAGATTGCTTCCATTCCCAAATCTTCAAACGCCACTACACGTGATTTCTTAATGGCTTTAGACACTAAGTACGCAGCGCCACCAACAGCCATTAAATACACAGCTTTGTGTTTAGCGATAGAATCTACCGTAGCAGGGCCGCGTTCAGCTTTACCGATCATGCCGATAAGACCGGTTTTTTCCAGCATCATATCAGTAAATTTATCCATTCGCGTAGCAGTAGTCGGGCCAGCAGGGCCAACGACTTCGTCGCCAACTGCATCAACCGGGCCTACGTAATAAATAAAGCGGTTGGTTAGGTCAACGCCTTCCGGCAGCCCTTCGCCGTTATCCATCATGGTTTGAATGCGTTTATGCGCAGCGTCACGGCCCGTTAGCATTTTGCCTGAAAGCAGTACCGTCTCACCGACTTTCCATTCTTGAATATCGTCTTTAGTGACTTCATCAAGGTTCACACGACGCGTGTTTTCACTCACTTCCCAGGTCACTTTTGGCCAATCTTCAAGTTTTGGCGGTGTTAACTCTGCAGGTCCTGAGCCATCGAGATAGAAGTGAGCGTGGCGTGTGGCTGCACAGTTAGGGATCATTGCTACAGGTTTAGATGCAGCGTGTGTGGGAAGCGATTTTATTTTAACGTCAACTACCGTTGTCAAACCGCCTAGACCTTGCGCACCAATACCCAATTTATTTACGCGATCGAAAATTTCTAAACGAAGCTTTTCATCCGTAGTTTGTGGGCCACGTTCGATTAGCTCTTGAATATCGACAGGATCCATCAAGCTTTCTTTGGCTAAAACGGCTGCTTTCTCAGCCGTACCACCAATACCTATACCAAGCATACCTGGTGGACACCAACCCGCGCCCATAGTCGGTAATGTTTTGACTACCCAATCAGCAATATCGTCACTGGGGTTAAGCATAACCATTTTCGATTTGTTTTCAGAACCACCACCTTTGGCAGCAATCATCACTTCTATTTTCTCACCAGCCACCATGTCGATATGAACAACGGAAGGCGTGTTATCCTTGGTGTTTTTACGTGCGCCTGCTGGATCAGCGACAATTGAAGCGCGTAACGGGTTATCAGGGTTAAGGTAGGCACGGCGTGTCCCCTCATCTACCATTTCCTGTACTGTCATATCGGTTTTATCCCAGGTCACCCCCATTCCGACTTTAACGAAACAGGTTACAATACCTGTGTCCTGACAAAGTGGACGCTTGCCTTCTGCTGACATACGCGAGTTTATCAAGATCTGCGCCATGGCATCTTTAGCGGCTTGGCTTTGTTCTTTGTTGTAAGCCGCTTCAACAGCTTTTACGTAGTCTAATGGGTGATAATAAGAGATAAACTGTAGGGCATCTTCGATGCTGTCAATGAAGTCTTGTTGACGGATAACGGTCATGACATCCTCTTTTTAATTGGCTTTCGTGGTCTTAGCTAGCTAAAAAAGCGTATACTAGCGCATCTGTTTACATCGCACCACGTAAAACCACGCGCTAAAATACAATTCTAAACATTTAGCAGAATAATAGCTCAGGGTGTAACCCTTTGCTTTAGTGGTTTATGTGCCTCGATGTTATGACTACACCTTACAGTGAAGCGCAAAGTTAAAGTTAGCTGATGCGTTATGCGACTGCCGACTATTTGAAGTGAAGTACAACCGATTTATGTTACATACACCGTTACATGTTCACACTACCCGTTTAAAACGCGAAGAACTCTCTGTTTTGGTAGAGCCTGCTAGGCTTGAGTCAGAAGGTTTGTTTAATGCTTTGTTTGAGAGTATTGCAAACAAACCGTGGTCATTGTTACTCGATACTGCAGGTTCGAATAAAAGTGATGGCCGTTACAACATCATGGTATGCGATCCAGTTGCCACAATCGAAGCGTCAGATGGCATAGTCAGGTTTCAAGATAGTCTTAATGGGCGTAATGAGGAATTAACTATTCCCCCATTTGAGGCAACGTTAACTTATCTGCATAGCCAAGTTGCGAATGCAAAATACATGAGGACTCCCGATTTACCCCCTCAGTTTCCTTTTGTTATCGGTGTCGCAGGCATAGCTGGTTACGACACGGGGAGATTTTACGAATCGTTACCGTCTCATGCGCAAGGTGATTATGCCACACCCGACTATGCAGTAGGGTTGTATTTACATTCGCTAATTGAAGATACCCTCACTGGTGAATTTTATTTTAGTAGTTGTGATGGAAGCCGTTTTCCTGAATGGTTGCAATGCAATCAGATAAGTAAAAAAGCTAAGGATTCATTTCGTTTAACACAACCATTTACATCAAATTTAACGCAAACAGCCTATTCTGAATGTCTTGATAAAATACAGGCATATTTGCGCGCCGGTGATTGTTATCAGGTAAATATGGCTCAACGTTTCACGGCCCGTTTTGAAGGCGATATGTGGGAAGCATATTGCAGATTAAGAAGTAAGAACCAAGCCCCCTTTTCCGCTTTCTTTAAAACGCAATATGGAAGCATCGCATCAATTTCACCCGAGCGTTTTATTCGGGTGACAGATGGTATAGTAGAAACTAAGCCAATTAAGGGAACGCGGCCCCGCTATTCCAACCCTGTAGATGATGAGAAAAGTGCTCAATGTCTATTAGCGTCGGAAAAAGATCGCGCTGAAAACTTGATGATTGTAGATTTATTGCGCAATGATATCTCTAAGCATTGTAAGGCCCATAGTGTTGAGGTGCCTTCACTGTTTGCGCTAGAAAGTTATCACGCGGTACATCACTTAGTGAGTACGGTGGTCGGTGAACTCAATGACAATGAATCGCCATTATCATTGTTAGCTGATGCATTTCCAGGGGGATCGATAACCGGCGCGCCAAAAATTCGAGCGATGGAAGTCATTGACGAACTTGAACCCCATCGACGGAATATTTACTGTGGTAGTATTTTCTATATGGGTTTTCGCCAAGATATGGACTCCAGCATTTGTATTCGCACCTTACTTGCCGAAGGTGACACGCTGCATTGTTGGGCTGGCGGGGGGATTGTTTTAGACTCTAAAGCAGAAGATGAATATCAGGAAACATTAGACAAAGTGTCAAAAATAATTCCGGTATTATCTTCACTTAATACACGCGTTTAACTGTGAGTAATAATGACCAAAAGTGAATTCATTGAACAGTTCCACCATTTACGGGTGCCTCATGTTGAGCCAGATTTTCCCCTGTCGAAATCTGGCCGACCTGCAGCGGTATTAATCCCGTTGGTAGATTATGGCAATGAACTTCAGGTTATTTTGACAGAACGGGCTCACCATCTGAAACATCACCCAGGGCAGATAAGCTTTCCGGGAGGAGCGGTAGAAGCGTCGGATAAAAACCTATTTAATACGGCGCTAAGGGAAGCTGAAGAAGAAATTGGCCTTCCACCCACAAATGTAGAAGTAATTGGTATGTTGCCGTCGTATCGTACTGTAAGTGGCTATTCCATTGCACCTGTCGTAGGGTTTATCGATCCTAATTATACCCCTTGCATTGATGTGAACGAGGTTGAAAGTGCATTTGAAGTACCTCTTGCCCATTTACTCAACCGAAAAAATCACCTTGTGCATACCACCCATCGCCGCAATCGCGCGTTTCCTATTTACTTCATTCCCTGGCAAGACAAAATGATTTGGGGAGCGACTGCAGCATTAATTCGCAATTTATCTCACCATATTCACCCTTAGATCATGGGTTCGTGTTATTGCGCTAAGTGAATTCAAAGAAGTTGCTAAGTCGAGCCTACCAGCACAACTATAAATATAAGTTTACAGCTCATTAGTAAATCTAATCACATTATTAGCTTTTCTGTATTGTAGTTAACGCGCTACAGATGCATGATCATATGATTACCGTTTTATAAAATCGAATAGTTATGATTAGTGTATTTGATATGTTTAGTGTGGGTATTGGCCCCTCTAGCTCTCATACTGTGGGGCCGATGAAAGCTGGCGCCGAATTCGTTAGCGAATTAGCTAAAAACCCCGAAATCTTTGACAAAATTGACAATGTTAAGGTGGAACTTTTTGGTTCGTTAGGTCAGACAGGAATTGGCCATGGTACCGGAAAGGCGGTAATTTTAGGCTTGTTGGGCGAACTTCCCGATGTGGTAGATGTAGACACTATCGACACTAAACTGGAACAAATCCGCAATACCGAAACACTTATGCTAAATGGCGTAAAAAGCGTACGTTTTCCCAACAAAAATGCGATTGTCTTTCATCGACGCAAAACTTTGCCTAAGCATGCAAACGCTCTAACGTTCTATGTTTACAATGGTGAAACATTGCTAGCACAGCAAACGTATTACAGTATAGGTGGCGGCTTTATCATTAAAGATGAAGACTTTGATGCAACCAAAGCGCATGCTGCCAGTTTACAAGCTACTGTGCCCTTTCCATTTAAAACGGCAGAAGAATTATTAGCACTGTGTAAGTCAAACGGATTAAGTATTAGTTCTTTAATGTTGCGCAATGAGTCGACGTTTAGACCAAAGCACGAAGTGAAACAACAACTTCACCAGATTTGGCTTGTGATGAAGGCGTGTATCCAAAGGGGTATCGAAAGCGAGGGTATTTTACCAGGTGGACTTAGGGTTGTACGTCGTGCCCCGGGTCTTTATCGTCGTTTGCAAACCGAACATACTAATGATCCTATGCAAACCATGGATTGGGTAAACCTTTTTGCGCTAGCCGTAAATGAAGAAAACGCTGCCGGCGGTCGGGTTGTTACCGCTCCCACTAATGGTGCTGCCGGTATTATTCCAGCGGTATTGCAATATGTTGACAAGTTTATTCGCCCAGTTGATGAAGAAGTAGCTAGCCGCTTTTTACTTACTGCGGGTGCTATCGGCATACTTTACAAAGAAAATGCGTCTATATCCGGAGCAGAAGTAGGCTGTCAGGGCGAAGTTGGTGTGGCTTGTTCGATGGCCGCTGGCGCGCTAGCAGAAATTATGGGGGGCACAGCAGCGTCAGTAGAAAATGCCGCTGAGATCGGTATGGAACACAATCTGGGATTAACCTGTGACCCCGTCGGCGGCTTGGTTCAAGTACCTTGTATTGAACGCAATGCGATGGGCGCAATTAAAGCTATAAATGCATCGCGTTTAGCGTTGCGTGGTACTGGTGAACACAAAGTATCCCTTGATAAAGTGATAAAAACCATGCGTGACACTGGCAACGATATGAAAACCAAATACAAAGAGACGGCTCGAGGCGGCTTAGCGGTTAACATTATTGAGTGCTAATAATACATGTGGTTCATTGAATAGAAAAAGGGGCGAAAGCCCCTTTTTAACATGAAGTTTGTTGGCGTTTAGGTACTGTGCGCCTTTATTTTACTGGTAAAGTTACACCTTTAAACATCTTTTCTACTTCATCATTGTTTTTAAGCATCATCGCTTTTTCTACTTTATCTTTAGTTAGATGAGGTGCGAACCGCTCGATAAAGTCATACATATAACTGCGTAAAAATGAGCCTTTTCTAAAGCCAATCTTTGTTGTGCTGTAATCAAACAAATGACTGGCATCAATTTTGACCAAATCAGAATCGAGCTCTTCACTCACCGCCATAGACGCAATAACCCCAATACCTACCCCCAAGCGCACGTAAGTTTTTATGACATCAGCGTCAGTGGCTGTGAACACAATTTTAGGTGTAAGCCCTGCCCGCTCAAATGCTTGGTCAAGTTCAGAGCGACCAGTAAAACCGAACACATAGGTTACTAAGGGGTATTTGGCAATATCACTAATGTCTATGGTGCCTTTTTTAGAAAGCGGATGGTCTTTGTTCACAATAACACTGCGGTTCCAGTGGTAGCACGGCAACATGACTAAATCGTTATACAAGTGAAGTGCCTCGGTCGCGATAGCGAAATCTGCCTCTCCTTTTGCAGCTAAGTCACTGATTTGAGAAGGTGTACCTTGGTGCATGTGTAATGAAACTTTGGGATATTTACCCATAAACCCTTGGATAACATCAGGCAGCGCATAACGCGCTTGCGTATGTGTGGTGGCAATATTTAATTTGCCCTGATCTGGGAGTGTATGCTCTCTGGCTACCGCTTTAATACTTTCTACTTTCGCCAAAATCTCTCTGGCAATATTAATAACGTCATTGCCTGCGTCGGTTACATGAGTGAGGTGTTTACCACTACGGCCGAAAATTTGTACGCCCAACTCATCTTCCAGCATTCTTACCTGCTTACTAATACCAGGTTGAGAAGTATACAGACTCTCTGCCGTTGCAGAGACATTTAAATTGTTATTTAAGACTTCTACAATATACCGTAATTGCTGTAATTTCATTTTATACACCGTTAGACGCGACAAACTTCCACTATACTCTCACCGTTATAACCAAAACTACTCTTTTTTACTAGTTGCTATTACTAAAATGACGCTATAAAGTCTAATTAGATAGTTTTAAGTCTTTTTATTTTTGTTGTTGTCGCCTTTTCATCAATTCTTCTTCATTATGAGAGTGTGTCTACAACAAGAATTAAGTGAGAATATGAGTAGCGGGAAACAAGTTTCATCAACAATCGATTTTGCGTCTGTGTTGGCAGCGGCCGTCCACGACATGAAGAACTCATTGTTTCTCCTTATCCAATCAATTGAAGCATTAAGTGATGCCCTTCCGAGAGATAATACAGATGCCCAAACTCAAGTGGCCAATGTTCACTACGAAGCATCTCGATTAAACACCAACCTCGTGCAAATTTTGTCTCTCTATCGCGCGGAATTAGAAAGTTTACCTATAACTGTGGATGAATGTTTTGTTCGCGACTTAGTCGAAGATGTAGTTGGCTCTAATACACTTTACATCGACCGGAAACACATTGATATTGAGTTGGATATTGAAGATGAATTAAATTGGTACTTAGATGAGGAACTTATTTACTTGTTGTTAAATGATGTCATTATCAATGCAATGCGTTACGGTACGTCAAAAATTCGAGTAAGTGCTAGAATTGATAATGAATATCTCCATTTAAAAGTGGAAGATGATGGACGGGGTTATCCTGACGCAATGCTTACAAAAAGTGATGAGCAGCTGACTGAATTTGAACTCAGTCAGGGTAGAACGGGTTTAGGTCTATTCTTTGCCAAGTTAATTGCCAATGCCCATTCTCAGGGAGACAAAGTTGGGCAAATCCAGCTTAGTAATGGAGGAAATTACGGTGGAAGTGTATTTGAAGTAAAAATACCCTAGCAATGATTGATAATGCTAGCCATAATGTAACCAGCATAAAATGCTGACTTTACAACAAAAACAGAAAAAAGACGGAAACACGCATGTACGTGATAATTATAATCCTGATTGTTGTTTTGCTCATTGCAGCAATATTTATAAACGCAGTCCAACAACATCGTCAGAAACAGGAAGCTGAACGTCGTGCCGAGTTAGCTAAACAGCGTACTATTGTTGACGAAACAGAAAATGTCATTGGTGCCAGCATGAATATGCCTGTTTCATCTCGTATCATCGGCATTTTACACAATCGTATTTTAAATTCATTGAAGACGATGAACGAACTGGCAAGTACGTCTGAACTTAAGCAACGTATTTCTAGTACAGAGCAAGCTGCCGCAGCTGCACTCTCTGACAATAGCGGTACACCTACTGATTTTGCATTACCTGATAATGACAAGGTCATAATTCAATATATTCAAGCCGTTAAGAAGCTAAGAGTTATTTTGCGTGCTGAGCACAGTAAAGGCCAAATTGATTCTAAAGTCTTTTTAGAGGAAGACCGTCAATTAGAGCGCTTACAGTTAAAAGTAAATGTTGAAACGCTGATTAAACGGGGTCGCGGTGCACAGCAGACGAACATGCTAGGTTCTGCACGCCAATATTATGAAAAGGCCAAAAAGGCATTGGAAAATCAGTCTCAGCCCGATGAATATTGCGTTTCTCGTCTGGCTACCCTAACTGAATGGTTATCTGATATCCAAAATAACCTCAAAAGCGTTAACGAAAAAGATCGCGCCAAGAGACAAGCTGAAGAGCGGGACGAACTGGACGAATTATTTGCACCAAAGAAAAAGTGGTGAGATTTATTTAACCTAGTAGGTTTCTATGGAAGGAGGTGAATATGTATAAACGCATTAAATATTCCCTTCTTTTTTTTGTAATATTCTCAACGAACACTTCGCCTTCATATTATTCTAAACAAGGCACTGATCTAAACAATTGCAAAGAAGTTATCATATCGGCCCACCCTAACTATGCACCTTTTCACTGGGTAGAGAATGGGAATTTAATAGGTGCATCAATTGAAGTAAGCGGACAGATTTTGGATGAAATGGGTGTCCCCTGGCGCGCTGTGTATGTCGGCCCATGGAAACGCGTACTACAACAAGCTTATATGGGAAACGTCGACCTAATTCCTGCGTTGAAGAAAACCACGGAGCGCTCTCAATTTTTACATTTCACTCAAGCTGAGTTTTATAGTAATCCAGTCGCCGTTTTTAAAAAGAACAATGAACACAGCCAACCTATTAATTCGTTAGGTGCGTTAGACGGATTGGTGGGTTCAATCAATACCGGAGATAGCCATGGTGAGCAAATCGATGCTTTCTTATCGGTGCAGAGTATCGTGCAAGTGAAAGGACTGGCTGAAAATTTTAAAATGCTTTCGTTAGGAAGAACAGACTACTTTGTTATAGGTAAACAAACAGCAAGGAGCTATTTAGAACGCAGTGGTCAAGTTAACGATTTTGTCAGCGTATTTGAAGTGACTAACAGCGTGGTTCATCATGCTTTTAGTCAACGTTCTGATTGCCTATTTTTACTTGAAGAATTTGATAAACGTCTTCGCGATAAAGTTAACCTCGGTGAAGTCAATAACGCTATCGAACGTTACAAAATAAAATGGCTAGATAGTAAACTTAGGAACGAATAGCATCAACATTTGAACTCTCACTTGTAATGCCTAACTGCTTGTTCCCACAGCGCTTGAGCAGAAACGGAAAGCCCCTTTTTTGCGTTGCAAAGTAGCCCGACATTTTTCACTAATGGCTCCGTTTTGATTTGTCTTATTTCAAGGCCTAGCCCTTTCATTTGCTGTTCACAGATTGACGGCATTATCGAAATACCCAAGCCGTGTTTAATCAACTTCCCTAACGTAGACAACTGTCCTGTTTCCGCAACAATATTAGGTTCGCCATATTTTTGCAGTTTAGTTTGCGTCCATTGACGTACTGCAGACCCCCTATTCATCATTACCATAGGTTGACTCAGGCATTCTTGCCATTGTGGAAACTTGGAAAGTTTTTGTGCCTGTATTGGATTGGCAACCACTACAAAATGATCGGCAAATAAACTCTCAAAGATGAGTCCGTCTTTACGTTCAGGCTCAAAAACAAATCCCAATTCACAACTACCGGCAGTAATTTCGTGAATAACTTGCTCCATAACCACATCCACTACCCGTATATTCACGTTGGGTGCAGCATGGTGAAATTCACTTAACAACAAAGGAAGATGAGACTCAGCGAAAGATGGCATTGCACAAAGTGTTAATTGCCCTTTTGCCATGGCAAACAAGTTTTGAATATCTGAAAACGTGTTATCCCAATCCCGAAGTAAGCGCAGTGCGTTCGGTAAAAGTTGTTCTCCTTCAGGGGTTAAATTGACGTTACGTGTGTTTCGTTCAAATAGCCGCCCTCCCAATTGTTGTTCTAACTTCTTAATAGCAGATGAAAGCGCGGGTTGAGTGAGATGCAGTTTTACAGCCGCATCGGCAAAGGTTGCATTACTCGCCACTTCGATAAAGGCACGTAGTTGTCGATAAGAGATATCCATGGTTGTAAACAAAACGCCTATTAATAAATAATATTTATTAATAGCAAGATTAATTCGATTTTACATAACAAGCAACAATGATAATACTATTTGTTAACAAACTAGCGTGGAGAGAGTAAATGGCTGGATTTAACAAAGTGGTATCGTCTTATGATGAAGCCATGACTGGCTTAGAGAACGGTATGACCGTTATAGCAGGCGGCTTTGGTCTGTGTGGCATACCTGAAGGATTGATATCACAGATAAAAAAAATGGGTGTGAAAGACCTGACCGTGGTATCGAACAACTGTGGTGTAGACGGTTTTGGTCTTGGATTACTACTAGAAGACAAGCAAATTCGTAAAATGGTGTCTTCGTATGTGGGAGAAAATGCGTTATTTGAAAAGCAGCTTCTCAATGGTGAACTTGAAGTGGAACTCACACCACAAGGAACGCTAGCTGAAAAGATGCGAGCTGGCGGTGCTGGTATTCCAGCGTTTTACACGGCGACTGGCTATGGTACGCCCGTAGGTGAAGGTAAAGAGGTCAAAGAATTTAATGGCCGCCCCTTTATTTTAGAACACGCCATTCAAGGTGACTTTGCTATTGTTAAAGCTTGGAAAGCCGATGAATATGGAAATTGTGTTTATCGCCATACTGCGCAAAACTTTAACCCTATGGCTGCTACGGCCGGCAAAATCACGGTTGTTGAAGCAGAAGAAATTGTCCCTCCAGGCACCCTAGCGCCGAGTGAAATTCACACACCGGGTATTTATGTAAATCGCGTGATAAAAGGTTCCTTTGAAAAACGTATTGAACGTCGAGTCGTCAGTAAGGAGGCACAGTAATGTTATCAAGAGATCAGATAGCTATGCGCGTGGCGCAGGAATTTAAAGATGGCGACTATGTAAACCTAGGCATAGGAATTCCAACCTTAGCAGCCAACTATGTGCCTGACGATATTAGTGTAATGCTACAGTCAGAAAATGGCTTACTTGGTATGGGTCGTTACCCGACGGAAGCAGAAGTCGATGCCGATATGATTAATGCAGGGAAAGAAACGGTAACCGCTATTACCGGGGCATCTATTTTCAGCAGTGCTGAAAGCTTTGCCATGATACGCGGCGGGCATGTTGATTTCACTGTATTAGGGGCATTTGAAGTTGATGTTTCAGGTAATATTGCGTCATGGATGATCCCAGGCAAATTAATTAAAGGCATGGGCGGTGCAATGGATCTGGTAGCAGGTGCTAAAAATATTATTGTTACTATGACCCATACCGATAAACACGGAAATTCTAAGTTGCTTCCAGCGTGTACGCTTCCTCTTACAGGGGTGAACTGTATAACGCGAATAATTACCGATTTGGCGGTTCTGAGTGTTGAAAACGGCGCTTTTGTTTTACAAGAGCGAGCACCCGGTGTCACAGTGGACGAAATAAAAGCCAAAACTGCAGGTAAACTCGTTGTACCTGAGAACGTTATTGAGATGAAGTTATAAATATCGGCGAAAGCCAATTTAACTTCGAGAGGCCTTCTTTAAAGCTTGTAGTTCTTTGGTAAACTAATTTTGAGCCTTTTAATCGCGAAACAGACCTGTAGGCTTAGTGCGATAAATTAATGGGCTTAAATTAAAGGGCTAAGTTAAATAGCTGTAACAAAGAGTAAAGGGTCTAGTGTTTTAAGGGCATTGTTATGCCCTTTTCTTTCTTTATGCTAACCATTAAGGGATAATACGCTTAATTATTTTATAAAGAGGCATCCCTTTGCTAGTTACCGATCTACCAGTACACCACAAAATAATTTCTAAGCTAGAAACGAAGAACATTTCGACACTGACTGAAATTCAAGAACGCACCATGTTGCCAGCCATACAAGGCAAAGACATCATTGCGTCTTCCAAAACTGGGTCTGGTAAAACCTTTGCTTTTCTGGTGCCCGCTATCAATCGATTGCTTTCGCAGAAAGCCCTAAGCAGGCAAGATCCCCGTGCGCTTATTCTCGCTCCTACCCGTGAATTAGCTAAACAAGTATTCATAGAAACTAAATCACTGTGTACCGGTCTTAATCTGACTAGTGCGTTAATTGTTGGCGGTGAAAACTATAACGATCAGGTAAAGGCATTGCGAAGAAACCCCCATATCATTGTAGGGACTGCTGGACGTGTAGCTGACCACTTACTTGACAAGAGTATGTATTTGAACGGATTAGAGCTACTTATTTTCGACGAAGCGGATCGCATGTTGGACTTGGGTTTTGCGGCCCAACTCAAGATGATTAACGACTACGCCGATCACAGAAAGCGTCAAACCATGTTGTTCTCAGCAACACTCGACAATATAGAATTAAAGCATATGACGGGTCAGTTGACCAAAAGTGCGGTAAGGGTGGCAGTCGGTGATGCAACAGCTCAACACGGCGATATTGAACAGCAATGTTTTTTCGCTGATAACGTGGCTCAAAAAGATGCAATTTTACGCAGTGAACTAGAAAACAGAGCTTACAATCAAGCCATTGTATTTACTGCGACCCGTGAAGACACCAATCGTATTGCAGAATGGCTAAATGAAGCTAATTTAGAAGCTATAGCGTTGCGCGGTGACCTACCGCAAAATCAACGGGCAGCCATAATGAGTAGCTTTGCACGTGGACAGCACAGTATTTTGGTGACAACAGACCTTGCCTCACGCGGCCTGGACTTGTCAAAAGTGGGATTGGTGGTGAATTTTGACCTACCTAAAAACGCCGATGAATACATACACCGCATTGGTAGAACAGGTCGTGCGGGTCAAAAAGGAAACGCCTTCTCGCTTATTGGACCTCGTGATTGGAAAAGCTTTGAAGCATTAAAGAACCACCTTCAATACGCTCTTGAGTGTTCAGCCCACACCGAATTTGAAGCTGAATTCAAAGGCTTTGCACCGAAGAAAAAGGTGTCACGTAACAAACCACAAACCACTAGTAGCAAGGCAAAAACAAAAGCAGGCAAAGGCCCAGCTAAAAAACGGGTAGACACCATGACTGGTGAAGATATTGGTATGGTGCCGGTTAAACGCAAACCGCGTAAGGCGTCAGACGATAACAATCTAGTGGATGACGACGAGAGTTAAGCCATCGTTTGTTATAGCCTATAGAAATGGGTAGGATTTCGCCATCACTATATAGTTGTGGCGCTTCGTTTTGAAACAATGCCTGTCTATTTGCGGCTTGATGTTCTGTATTTTGGCTATGAAAAAATATAAAACACTACTATTTAGACATAAAAAAGCGAGCATTGTTGCTCGCTTTTTTGAATTAACTATTACGTTTACTTTTTGGTGATAGCGCAATATTTGCTGACTAGTATTCCCACCAACACTCTTGCCACCACTCTAGAAACTCTTCAAAATCGATGTAACCATCGTCATTACTATCGATAAGTTTAAAGCCTTCTTGAACGTGACTCGCCTTGGTTTTAGGCGAGATAACCGTTAAAAGCTCGATAAATTCAGGCAAATCAATCTGACCATTTCCATCGCGGTCAAAGAAGCTGAAATCGTTCCTAATTTCTTCAATTTTTGATTCTGAAAGTTGAGTAGTCACTCGCATTCCTTTTTTGAACTGCAATGCATATGAGTGTAACGTCCTTCTTTCTGAGTGTCTACGCCTGATTTTCTTTTGCTTTCAACGCTCTTAACCTTTGCGCTTGAGCCTTTTCCTGGCGCTTTTGCTCCATGGTTAAACGCGCTTCAGTTCCAACGTGCTCTTGTTGGCGCTCTTTAGCTAACTGCACCTGCTTTTCGCGCTCTCTGAAGCGAGCAATTTGGTCTTCGGTGTGTTTACCAAAACAATGAGGACAGCTTACCCCTGGTTCGTATTGTTTGCTGCGTTTGTCCTCTTCGGTAATGGGCAAACGACAGGCGTAGCATTGTTCATAATGACTTTTTTCAAGGTCATGGTTTACCGCTACGCGATTATCAAATACAAAACAGTCGCCTTCCCACAACGATTCTTCTTTAGGAACCTCTTCTAAGTACTGCAGAATACCACCTTCTAAGTGATACACCTCTTCAAAGCCCTGCTCTTTCAAATACGCCGTTGACTTTTCACAGCGAATACCGCCGGTACAAAACATTGCTACTTTCTTGTTTTTTGAAGGATCGAGCTCTTTGGCTACATATTCAGGAAACTCTCTGAATGTTTCGGTTTTTGGATCAATAGCGTGTTTGAACGTACCAATTTCAATTTCATACCCATTACGAGTATCAATTACCGTTACGTCAGGGTCGCTAATAAGTGCATTCCAGTCTTTTGGCTTAACATAGGTCCCCACCGTTTTACGTGGATCTATACCTTCGACACCCATGGTTACGATTTCTTTCTTAAGCTTCACCTTGGTACGGTAAAATGGCTGTTCGTCGTGAAGCGATTCTTTGTATGAAATGGGGTTGATTCGCGAGTCGCTATTTAGATAGGAAAGCAGCGCGTCAATCCCTTCACGAGTACCTGACACGGTGCCGTTAATGCCTTCGTGTGCTAATAGTAATGTGCCCTTAATACCATTTTCTTCCATTGCATTAAGTAGGGGATGGCGCATTTCTTTGAAATTTTCAAGCGCAACAAATTTGTACATTGCGCAAACAATATATTTAGACATAAATTTAAACCTTTGCTGATTGGAGCGTAAGACCAGTGCAAAAATGCGGCGCGCAATATATCAAATAGATGCACAAAAATCCATTTCAAATACCTTCAAGTGGGCGAAGTAAGCACGCGGTGGCGTTTTAACGGCTTTAAATGAAAAATGGACATTGAGTTTGCGGGTATCAGTGTGATTGCCATGTAACCCAATATTTATGCTCCACCTAGTTACGCAAAACCTAGTTCTTCTTGAAAATCATATTGGTTGTCGTCTGCGTCTAGACCTGATTTTTCCGCACTATTTTGTGCCGCTTGCTGAGCCTTTAACACGTCATACAACAAAGTATTGTCTTCATTTAAGCGACTGCTGTATTGCTGGAAAAACCGTTTTTGTGCACCGAGACTACAATTATTGATAATTTCATCAGACAACCTTAACTTGTCATCGGTTTGTGCCAAGGGCGTAGGATTTAACGACTGAAAGAGTCGCGCCCCACTAAAGTCTGTCGAAGCTAATTTCGTTAAGGTGTGTATGGCACGCCAATCGCTATCCGCCATTTGTAAAGCTGGTCTGCGATAGTGATTGAGTACCTGCAAGTTATCATCGCCAGCTACTTCATTGTCATTGCCTTGAATACTGATGGGCTGTGCAAGGCTATGCTGATGCATGGCGAGATAGAGTGAGAACAGTGCACCTTTAGCAGTGGCTTTAGCAAGAATACCACTTGACTCCCATGCCATACTGGGGTCTATTGGAGTGGTTGTCTTAGTGTCAAATTCGCTGTGCACGCTTTATCATCACGGTAAATTAATTCTTATACTGTAGTTGTCGGCAACATAATGTTTTTCATGAGCTTATTATTGTCCTTCACTACATAATCGTTAATCATGTTAAGGTAATCTTTGCTCGCTTTTCGGATGTGAAATGCAATTTAGTAATAAACAAGTATTAATCGTGGAAGATCAGCGCCCCTTCCTTTTACTGTTAAAAGGACTAATGCATTCCATGGGGGCGAATGATGTAGTATCAAAATCCTCTGCCGAACAAGCGGTTTCTCTCTGTAAAAAACACAAATTTGATATTGTTGTTTGCGATTTACACCTAGGCGCAGATAATAAAAATGGCTATGAGTTAGTTGAAGAACTTAGAACCAGGCGTTTAATCAAACCCACCTCTGTTTTTATACTCATAAGTGCTGACAGCGCGCGTCCTATGGTATTAGGCTCAATTGATCGACGTCCTGATGATTATTTAATTAAGCCGTTTTCGCAGGTTCAGTTAAAATCACGCATTGTTAGGGCTTGGAACAAGCGCCAGTTTCTTCAGCAAGCCTATTTGTTAATGGAACAGGGAAAGTTTAATACTGCAGTTGATCACGTCGAAGAACTCCTTGCCAGTCCGTCTCTCTATAAGGGGCATTGTGAGCAACTATTAGTAGAGCTATATTGGCAAATTAACGAACCTCAAAAAGCCTTGGATGTTTTACAAGAGTACATAAATGGCAAGCCTGTGCTGTGGGCGCAAATCGCTATAGCGAAAACCTATCTGCATTTAGGTGAAAATGAAAAAGCCATATCAACTGCCCGTAAAATATTGCAAAAGAACCGCTTCAACGCGGATGCCTTTGACATTATTGCCGATGCCAATCAGGCTTTAGCGCAAGGAGAGCAGGCACTCGATGCCATAAAAGAAGCCTTAAAGCTTTCTCCGTTTTCATTACAGCGCCACGTTAAGGCCTGTAAAATAGCACGCGCTAATCAAGACCTAGAACTAGTAGCATCATCAAGTCAGGCAATATGGAATTTGTCGAAACGCACAGTGAACCAAAGTAGTTTACACTGGTGTGGCATCATTAGAGCCATGCTGGATGTGGCTGAATTTTCTGATGATAGAAAACAGCGAAATAAGTACCAACAGGAAGCGCTTTTGACCCTGCAACGCGGCAAGTTCGACGAGCATTTGCAGCGTATTGATAGAGAATTTGACATTGATATATTTGGTAAAATTGTCAACGCCAGAGTAAGTGCGATAGACGGTAAGCTTATTGATGCCAAACGACACCTATTCGACTCGCAATCGGCACTTGAACAAAAATACCCCGAACTTCCTACTGCGTATATCCCAGATAGCATCAATATGATGTACAAATTAGGCGAATATGATGACGCCTTAGAATTATCGGAAATTTTAAAAGCGCGTGACGTTGAATTAGATGGTAATACTTCATCAATGCTTGCATCTCAGCAAAAGCACACCCAACAACACGTGGCAAGTTATCAAAAATATAATCGGGAAGGCATCCAATATTATCAACAACAAGAATACGAAAAAGCAAAGGCCTCGTTTGCGCTTGCACAAGGGTTTGCACCAGTTAATACTGGGGTATCGCTAAACCTTCTGCAATGCTTTTTACAGATAATTAAAGCCAATAACAAAGCAGATTTGCAGTTAGCCAATGAGTGCAAGCGTTTATTTAAACTTATTGACGATATGGAATTGCGTGACCCTTATAAAGAAAAATACAGCAACTTAAGGGAAGAGCTAACCCGTTATTTAGGTTTCTAACGGGCTTTAGATGAGTGATTATATCTATTGCTTCCCTACTCTACCAATTGCTGTTTTTTTACGTCTTATAAAAATACGTCGCAGCAAAATATAAATATATTCCATAACGCTCCCTCTCTTACGTTTTTTCACCTAAACCTTTTTTTACAAATGAGTACGTTCACACTGTTTATTCTCATACTCACTCTTTATGTTGGTGTTTGTAACAGCGCCAACCTCTCATACACATCTCAATAATTTATTTATCAACTAAGTGAGAGATAGTTCAGTTAAAGCCCACTACTTTGTTGTCGAGTGTGGTTGTGCTTAAGCCGCGGCCCGCAATTAATGCCTATCAGATCTATGTATAAGGAGACACAAATGGCTAAACCAAATAACTTCGCTGAACAAGTGAGCCGTGCTGAGGAAAGTAAAGCAAAAAGACTACAAGCTGCTGATATTGCAAAAGCCCGTACCGATGCAATACTGGATCCAGCGACAGCTATATCACCGCATATGACCAATGGCGATGAGGCTTTAGCAAGTAAAGCAATGAGTTTTACCAAAGGACTTACTCACGACCCTCATACCGGATTGGTTAATAGTTCCGCTGACTTCGATGCACTAGTAAAGGCAATAGATAGCGGGGATCCCGCTGACTATAAAGTAATTAATACTGGGGATTCTGGAAACTACAGTTGGCGAGCGTGGGAAAGCGGTTCTGCTGGATTAACCTATGATCTGCAAGGCCCTGATAGCCACGCCGTTACCATGCCACCTTCTCCTGGACTAAACCACCAATTCGATATATTAACCGGCGAAATAGCAGAGCTATATGCTCAGGCGTTACTGCGTGATGTTCACTTTGGTGTGTTTTCAATGAACAAGAACATCTATTTAGATTTTGTAGGCCAATACACTAACAACTATCACTGGTATAAAAAAGAATGGAACAAAGCAGAAGATGTCGTCGACAGCCTGGCAAGCTTTTCATTTGACCATCGTAAGTCACCAGCTCCCTTTAATTTGCTCACCGCCTTTCGCGGGTTTACTCAAGGCGACATAGACGGACCGTATCTCTCTCAATTTCTACTAAGTGGTGATAATGGTCTAAATACGAAAAACGATGACTCTCCAGAACACGATGCCTGTGACGGATTTATACGCTATGGTGCACAGGTCATCGATCAACGGGTTAGACAAGCCAGTAAAAAAGATTACCTTACCAGTTGGAACGAATGGTTACTTATTCAAAATGGTGGTGATGCCAGAGGATTAGAGCAATACAAAGGAAATAATCGCCGCTTTATCACTACACCACGAGATTTGGCCACCTTTGTACATTATGATGCCCTTTATCAAGCCTATCTTAATGCGTGTATTTTGCTGCTAAATATTGAAGCACCATTCGGTGATGGTATACCGTTTAGTGACGGTAACGATCTTAATGACAAACAGCAAGGCTTTGCCCTTTATGGTGGCCCACATATTTTAACCTTGGTCACTGAAGTCGCTACTCGCGCACTAAAAGCTGTGCGTTATCAGAAATTTAATGTGCATCGTCGACTACGCCCCGAGGCATTAGCGGCACGTCTTGAGAAAGCCACACACATGCCTGATGAGATTAAAAACAAAATTGTAACTATGCGCCAGCAAATAGCTGACTCAGGGCTAATGAACCGGTTGTTAGATAAATCGGGCAATCTATTATTACCAATGGCATTTGCTGAAGGTTCCCCCATGCACCCTTCTTATGGCGCGGGTCATGCAACAGTCGCAGGCGCTTGCGTTACCATGTTAAAAGCCTTTTTTAAGGGAGATAATTTTATTCACGTTTCTAAAAATGGTGAAGCAATAACTGTAGACGAGCACTGCCATCAAGGCGATTATGCGTTTGTTCCCTCACTTGATGGCCGTCGACTTCGCGTTGTCGAAGTCAGTCAATCACTGACCTTAGAGGGCGAGTTAAATAAGTTAGCAGCAAACATTTCAATTGGTCGTGATTGGGCAGGCGTTCATTACTACAGTGACTACTACGAATCTATGCTAATGGGCGAAGAAATAGCCGTAGGTATTTTGCAAGAACAGACCATTACGCATAATTCATTGGAAAACCTGTCATACAAGTTCACTAGTTTTGAGGGGAATCATGTCGTAATTAAAGACGGTCAAGTGATATTAAATCCTTAACGGGCGTGGTGAATATAAGTACATCTAGTTACTAGTTCAGCCTTTCAAAATCGAAAGGCTGTTATAATGTTGAAGTGTGTTAATCTCGACGTAGACAAAAGGCTGCGAACCGCAGAATCTGTGCAGCCTTTTACTCTTTTTCGTGGCTCATATACGAATCCTCTAACTCGGTCTAACTATTTGAGCCTGGGACTGCACGACTGTTCTTCGGTTAAAAAGCTTCCATTTAGGTCGAGAATCGAACACTAATGATTAACTGCCCCTAGTTACCTTTAAAGTTCGCTACCATTTCGATCAGTTCTTCAATATTTTCGACCAGTGTCGCTTTTTGTTTTTCACTCATCGTTGTGAATATCTCTGCAAGCATCGTTGCCGTTACCTTTGTGTTATGGCCACTTGCCTGTATATACGATTCACTTTTAAAGCGATCTTGATTTTGCATAAGTTGTGTAAGTTCGTTAGCAAAATTGATATTGGTGGTACGGGTTACAAACAAACGCCTAGCAGCATTTTGAATCTCTCGTCTGTAGGTTAACCAATCCTCAGAAGTTGAAACAAATTGTTCAGCATAGGTAGCAATAATTTGCTTTTGAGTGTTGCTCAGTTTACCTATACGTTCAGCAATACTTTCTTCTATTCTCTCCTTTCTATCAGCAAGTCTTTTCGCTTCAGGCTTAGCTAGAACTGCTAAGCGTTCCTCTTCTTCCTCTTTGTTATCCTTTTCTAATGCAGCAAACAGCGCTATAACCTGATCATCGCTAAGTTCGTTAGCAAGCACAGCGAGTTCAGGGCTAATTTCGTCTCTTACGCGTTCCCAGTGGGCTTTACCTTTATTTAAATTTGCATATATAACGTCATAATCTAATTCGTTATTTATGACTTGAGACTTCAGGGCTTCCAAATGATTCTGGTATTTTGCTAATTCTGAAGTTTTATGCCAGCGAAGCCAATTTTGTAAATAGCTATCAAACTGTTCCTCTTGCTTATTGTTCAGTTCAATATAGTCATCTAAGTACCAATACACCCACCAATCTAGATTATTGTAAGCGAATTTTGAACTACAGCCCGACAGAACAAACGCCAATAAAAAGCCTATTAACCAACGCATAACTTTCCCTATATTAATAAATGAGCTATTCGCTCGTACCCACTATGTCCTTTTGACTAGCAGGAAAATGACCTAGTTTATTTAACTAATTTGACAATCACTAAAGCGAGTTGCCAGACCTGAAATTACCCGACCTCGCCTACACTTATCTTATTACTAGTTCACCCAAAAAAAGTTTACTGAATAATACTTTACGTAAGGAACACTCTCATTTAACTTAAATGTATAGCGCGCTTTCATTGTTTGACTACATTAAGAGCGATAGTTGCAAATTTAGAAGGATTTTATTGTGTCAAAACGTGTCGCAATACTTACGTCGGGTGGTGATGCCCCTGGTATGAACGCGTGTATTCGAGCAGCAATCATAGCTTGTCAACGTGCTAAACATACCTTGATTGGTTATCGTCACGGTTATCATGGTTTGATTAATCAGGAGTTTATTACGCTCTCTCCTGATTCAACTCACAACTTGATCCAACAAGGTGGCACTGTACTTCGCAGCGCGCGTTGCGAAGAATTTAAAACCGTTGAAGGCTCTCAACGCGCAGCTGATAATTTACGCGATGCTGACATTGATACCCTTGTGGTTATCGGTGGAGATGGTTCGTTTAAAGGCGCGTGCCATTTAAGCCGTTATTGGGATGGTCAAATTATCGGTATACCCGGCACTATCGATAATGATGTATCAGGCACAGACGCAACCATAGGTTATTACACCGCCATCGATACAGCGATGAGCTCTATAGATAAAGTAAGAGATACTGCAGACGCTTTTGAACGTATATTTTTAGTTGAAGTGATGGGACGGCATGCTGGTTTTCTCGCGCTCAATGCTGCGCTAACTTCTGCTGCAAATTATGTCATCGTCCCTGAATTTTTTAAATCAGAGGAACATGATATAGCGCTGATCATCAAACAAATAAATGGGCAACGTGCCCTTAAGGGCACGGTAAGTTTTATCATTGTTGTGGCTGAAAACGTGTGGCCCAATGGGTTGCCAGGCTTAACTGAAGCGCTCAAAAAGCATGGGATTGACGATGTCCGGCCTGTAACATTGGGGCATGTACAACGTGGCGGTTCGCCGGTTAGTCAAGACAGACTTCTTGCGACTACTCTGGGTGGTTTTGCTATTAGCTTAGTGGGTACAAAGCATACGAATATTATGGTCGGTGAAGTCAATCAGCGTCCCGTCATAGTCCCGCTAGAACAAACGTGGCAAGGCGCTAAGCCCTTAACTGATGCAAGGGTTGAAACCATGGAAACACTGATGAACAAACGCTACAGCTAATTTAGACGAAAAAAGCGCTGATACAAGCGCTTTTCATTTGGCCAAATTTGTATTTTTGCATCACATCTTCATGGCCGCTTTCACTTTATCTCTATGACTGCGGCTAACTTTAAGCTCAGTGTCATTTTGCAAGATTAAGTGGTATTCACCACTAATGTGACTGACCAATTTTTTCACAAAGCGTATATTCGCGATGGCTGAACGATGTACTCGCACAAAAAACTGCGGATTAAGCTCCTGCTCCAGTTCTTTCATCGTTTTACGCATAATATGCATTCCGTCTAACGCATGTACACACATATAATCGCCTGCGGCATCAATCCATTGTATGTCCTGTACATTAACTCGCGTTACCTCTGAACCATCTTTTATTGCAAGTACTTCCGGGTATGGGTTTGTCTCAACAGGCTCACCATTGGCCAATTTGCGCAAAATTTCCTCACAATCATCACCGGTTAGTTCTGCCACTAAGCTAACCAGCTTTTTGGACTGTTCATCTTGGTGTTGTGTAGTGAAGTACTCTCTGACCTTATTCAATGCTGCGCCAAGCCGCTCATCGTCAGCAGGTTTCAATAGGTAATCGAGCGCATGTATATCAAACGCTTTGATTGCGTAACTGTCGTAAGCGGTAACAAAAACGATCATAGGGATCGGCTGTTTTAACTCGCGAAGTTTATGAATAACCTGAAAGCCATTTAAACCTGGCATTTGAATGTCGAGAAATACTAAATCTGGTCTGTGCTGCGAGATACTGCTTACAGCTTCAAGGCCATTTTGACATTCAGCAAGTACCTGTACATCGTCATGACGTTCTAATCTGGCGCGGAGCCCTCTGCGCGCTAGGGGTTCATCATCCACTACAATGGTTTTTATAACTTGCTTTGTCATGCTATAGATCCTTAACTTCATAAGGAATACGAATTCTTACTCGTACACCAGAAGGCTGATTATGTTCTATCGAAAATGCAAAATTACGTTGATATAACGACTGCAATCTTTCTTTTATATTAGCCAAGCCAACCCCATTTTCACGACTTAACTGGCCATCTTTAATATCTGCACCAGGCCCATTGTCTGCGACATCTAACAGTAAATCGTTACCAAAGGTTCGCGCAGTAATGGATATGCGACCACCGTTTTCCATTTTTGAAATAGCGTGTTTAATTGCGTTTTCAATAATGGGTTGAAGGATCATACTCGGCACTAAAGCACAATTACAGTGTTCGTCAATATCCCAAACCACTTCTAGACGGTCGTCAAAGCGTACCTTTTCTATTTCTAAATAGAGTCTGAGTGCTTTTATTTCCTGGCCTAATGGCACTCGTTTTATAGGATCATTGTCTAAAGAATAGCGCAAGAAATCACTTAGCCTAGACACCATGGCTTCAGCAGTATCATTTTCTTTTAATAAGATTAGTGTGGAAATGGCATTAAGGGTATTAAACAAAAAATGAGGGTTTAATTGATAGCGCAACATTTTTATATGGGCCTGATGCGCCATGGTGCTAGCCTTCAGAGCATTTTGCTTTTCTTTTTGAAGCATTTGAAAGTTTTTAATACCAAAATATACCCCACTCCAACAGCCCACCATAATTAATGAATTAATCGTGTTGGTGAAATACATATACCATTCATCAGGTCGGTAGCCGTGTTTATAAATTTCCCAGTAATTAATGTTTTTCACTACGGCCCACAACAATGCAATTAGATAGCAGGACACGATAACGATAATGAGCATATTCAGCGGGGTTTGCTTTCTTGCCCAACGATAGATATAACGAAGCGGAATGGTCAATAACCAACCTGCGTAGGCATTCAGAAGAATGATGAAAACCCATATAGGTCTTACATCATGTAAAAAAGATCCTATGTAGTAGATGATTGCAAATCCTGCCCACCCCGCACTGTGCAGGGTCCAGAATAAACGCTCATTACTTTCGATTACACGCTGAAAGCGACTCACATTAATACCAACTTAAAAACTTATGTTACAGATTATACGCAAGCATGGAGGCGACCCAAGAAACTTGGTCGTGTAACCTATGCGTCTGGTCGCACCATTTTTGTGAAGCGACAATACGCCCTAATAATTGATGTTTAGGCGTTTCAACCAATGTACCCACCACCAGGCAGGTCCAATAAGTAAAAAACGCAAGTCTTCGAAAAAGGAAGGTTTTTTACCTTCAATTTTGTGCCCTATAAATTGTAAAATCCACATGGCAATAAAAAGGCTCAGACACACTTTCCACACTGAAAGCCCAAGCAATACAAGTAAATTGACCGCCCCAAAACAGGCAATAGTTAATAACGTCATAGCTGCGCCAATCGGGCCTGAGAGTAAAAAATAGTAATATAAAATGGGAATTGCACAGATATGCGCCCATGTAACAGAAAACTGTGCGACGAACTCTGGAACGGGAATACTCCACAATAAACCGAGTGAAACAAAATAAATACTCGGTACAGCGATAACGTGAATAAGTATATTAGTGCGGTTTCGATGACTCTCACCGTATTGCAACAATAGCCTTTCAATACTTCTCATGGACAATCCCCTTTTTCTGTCTGTTTTTATAGGGTTTATTGGATCAAGTACCAAACTACGGACTTTTTTTGATTTGTAATTAAGTTAGTAGTGTGTGTCTGGAAAGCAAGGTATTAATGAGCTTTTCACTGCAATCAAAAGCGAGACCGTAGTATATAATATCGCGCTCTAATTTATGATTCTTTACTTTAGCTTTTAAAGTCACCTCTTTTCCATCTAGCGAATATATTATGGAAACCGGTGATTCATCTAACATTACACCCCAATTGGGTTTAACTTGCAGCGCCACCTTACATCCTTTCGGTGAAATATCCACAATGATCCCCGAAACAGTTTCATCTGTTGGATAGACATCTGATTCTAACGATATAGATATACCCAGTTGAGCGCGCTTGGTAGAACGCAGTCCAATACTTTCAACGCGTTTGGGAAAACTCGTTACCAAAAGACCTACAGGTTTAGATAAAAGCTTTAGTACCTTTACTCTAAAAGCAATAACCTGCCCTGCGTCACCTTCCAATACAGAGCGCACCACTACCTCATTTCCTACGGTAAGTGCATCGCGTACCGTAATCCATTTTGCGGATGTGGGTATATGAAACAATAAGCACTCATCGATTAACATGCCTACATAGTCAGTTTTTACACGTTTTGGCGCTGCAGGCATTGAAATTTGTAAATCTACAGTGTCGCCGGGATCAAGGGTGCGCAACGAAGCCAGCCCTTCGGCACTAATCTGTTTACTTTGAATGTGTTCCGACATGTCTGTTTACTAACCTTAAAACTCAATTTGCTACGTACGTAGTATCACTTCATATCTTGCCTGCCATTAACAGAAAGTATAGCGAAACCTGTTTTACGCGCTAACAATGTAACGTGTTTTTGTTATTCAGACAAAATCTTCATTTTTCAATCATTAAACAGCGTACGAAACGGGCATAAATTATTGGGGTGTGACCAATAGATTGCTATAGTGTGGCTCATACAGAATTACTTTTCTCAGGTTGTTTATGGCTCAAGATGTATTGCATTATTCTCTCTCAGTTTCTAATTGGCGCGCTCACGAATTTACTGTTGTACTCAGTGTTCCTGCACACAAAGAAAAAACACTAACCCTAACACTGCCTAGTTGGATTCCGGGTAGTTATATGGTGCGAGATTTTGCTAGGAACATAGTGACCCTTACCGCTGAAAGTACGTTAAGTGGCACGCTCCTATCCGTTTCAAAACACGACAAGCAAACTTGGTTAATCGACACCCAAGGTGAAGCGTGTGAAGTTAAGTATGTGGTTTATGCTAACGACTTATCAATCCGTTCAGCATATATCAATGACCAATATGCGTTTATTAATGGCACCAGTGCTTTTCTAACTGTGTCTGGCTTTGCAGATGCCATATGTCAGTTAACTATTTCGCTACCAGAGCATGATCAACACCTCACAAACTGGGACGTGCATACATCGATGCCTAAGGCCAAAGCGTTGTCTCAGGGCAATACATGGGGTTTTGAAGTAGAAAGCTACGAAGAATTTATTGACCACCCAATATACATCGGTGTGGCTGATACCCATGAATTTACAGTAGATGGTGTCACTTTTACCTTGTTGTTTTCCGGTAATAATAAAATCGACTATGCCCGAATTGCGCGAGATCTCACGCCCATATGCCGTCACCACCTTGCCCTGTTTGGTGATCCTCAGCCAATTCAATCCTATTTGTTTATGACCCTGTTAGCAGATACCGGTTTTGGTGGCTTAGAACATAAATATTCGACTGCATTGCTTTATCCCAGATTTGACCTTCCAATGGTGGGCGATAGCGAGAAGAAAAGCGATAGCTACATCACTTTTTTGAGCTTGTGCAGTCACGAATTTTTTCATACGTGGCATGTTAAGCGAATAAAGCCAGACGTAATGGTTAATCCGGACCTTAGTAAAGAAAACTACACTAACCAACTCTGGATTTACGAAGGCTTTACCAGTTATTACGACGATGTAGCCCTCGCGCGAACCGGCGTCATTGAACCCCAGAAATATTTGGATATTGTAGGGCAAAATATCAGTCGATTATTGCAAAACGCCGGGCGTTTTAAACAAAGTGCAGCGGAGAGTAGCTTCGATGCCTGGACTAAGTTCTACAAACAAGATGCCAGTGCGACAAATAACATTGTCAGTTATTACAACAAAGGCGGCATAATTGCATTGGGGCTAGATTTGCTGCTACGCAATAAAAGTGACGGAAACATCACACTTGATACGTTAATGAAACTGTTGTGGGACAAGTATGGAAAGGATGAATCAGGCACCCCAGATAACGTTATAGAGACGCTCTGTTTAACTCATTTCAAAATTGATGTTAAGCCGTACCTTGATGCAGTAGTTTACGGCAAAGAAGACGTTAACGTTGCAGAGTTAATAGCAACCATTGGTCTTGCATATGGCACAAGAGCGCGCACATCAAGCGAAGACAAAGGTGGCCTTAGTACAGCTCCTACCATTAAGCATCAGTTTGGCGCTATCTTAAAGCCCGCACCGTTGGGTTTGAGCGTAACGCAAGTATACGCCGGGCTAGCGGCGATGAAAGCAGGCGTTCAATTAAACGATATTATCATTGCCGTAGATGGCCATGTGGTAAATCCAGCTAAACTACAACGCATGTTAGATAATGCACAGACAGATAGCGTTACCCTGACCGTAATACGAGATGGACGTTTACTTAGCCTTGATCTCCCTGTGATAGCAGCGAGAAAAGACATGGCATTTTTTGAAATTAAAGATAGTGCTGTGTTCACGCAATGGCTTGACACAAAAAGATAGCAATAGCTCCTGTTTTTAAACGCAAACAGCGAGGTACTTAACCTCGCTGTTCTTGTCAACTTCACTACGCTCCAAAGTCTTAATTAGTATCTGGCGTACCTGTTACCACAGTTTGAGGATCTAGACGCATTTTACCTAAATTTATACGCCAATCTAAATGAGGGCCTGTCGCTCTACCGCTCGCACCAATCGTTCCAATCTGTTGGCCTTTTTTCACAATGTCTCCCACCTCAACCAGCATTGAGTCTAAGTGAAGAAAAGTCGAAAACACGCGCATACCATGATCAAGAATTAGGGTATTACCCGAATAATATAAATCGTCTGCCAGTGTTACCACGCCATCAACAGGTGCATAAACAGGAGTACCTGTCGGTGCGCCTACATCAACACCATAATGGGGCCATTTAGGTACGCCATTAAGTACCCTCTGACTACCGTAAACACCAGTAATCGGACCTTTAGCTGGCCATTCAAAGCGAGTAAATAACGCATCAATGTCACTATTGTGGCTGCGCGCATTGGCAACGTTTATATTGTCTTGCTTTATTCTTTTTGTCACTTCAGCTGGCGGCGTAACCATTTTCGGTTCAAGGCCATCGATACGCTGAATATCGTATTCGCGCTCAGTTAGCGTGATTAACTTACTCGTTTCTTCCCCGTTAGCCTGATGAATCACTAGTTTGTGCGTAAGTGGTGCTTCACGCTCAAAACCTATTACAAATTTGCCTTCGCGATTGGTTTGTATTCTTTCATCGTTTAAGAAAACAACAGCGTCTTTAGCTACCTGACCTCTGACAAGTGCGCCTTGTGTAAAGACGCCATTCAGAACTACCGGGCTTGCCTGTGATGCCATTGAACCAGGTTGAGCAGTCTCTGCTTTGACTGACAATGTCCATAAAGCAGTAACAAACAAGCCGAGCAAAAGAAAATTGCGTAATTCCATGTCTGAATCCTTAGTGTGGAGCGTAAACTGCGTTTTGCGTTTTTGGATTAGCCAATTACAGTAGCCCCTTTGCCTACGCCTTCATAAGCAATCACTTGACAGCGGCCTTGTGGAGTACGTTTCTTCTGCTCAACAAGTAAATATTGTGCTAAACATTCTACCGTCGAATCTGTCTCGATGACTTCACAATCACATTTAGGAATTAAAAGTTCAAAATAGCCCTGTGACGATTCATAGGCGAAACAATAATAATCTGAAGGATTCGTCACCTCTCCTTGAAGGCAGCGTTGATCATAAGCTATTTCATCTTCACGGGTCGCAATGTAAATATCTTCCCAACGGGTCGCCCAGTATTGTTGACTTTGTTCACAGGGCACACCGTCTAATAAAATATCAATTCGCGATCGATGTCCGTGGGCAATCCGTTGGCAGTTACCGTCGTGTTTTTTAAGGCCGTGAGTATAATGATAATAAGGGCTATTTATAATTTCAGCGCGAAGATTAAGTGTGAGATTATCGACATTCTCTGGTAAATGTGTCGCGAGTACTTCTTTTAAGTAAACACCCACCGATTCCATGTCGATAACGTCAGCGTAGACAAATGCATAAGCTTCAGCTGGACAATGCAGCATGATGCTACGGTTATCTTCACAGGTAAATCGCACTTCGACTTGGTCGCTCACTTCATCGTGAATGACCTCTGCACCTTTATAATCAGCAGGTACTAATAATTTGTGATCGACATATTCATCAATCAGTCGTTTTAAATTTTTTTTCACGTGACCAAAGTCCTGGACCATACTCTCTTCATTGAGTTCCCCGTCCAAAACCACGTCGACAATCCAGCTTTCACCTACCATGCCACGTTTGGGGCAAAGGTAAGAGAAATCCATCACTGTCAAATCATTAACAAATAATTGCATAACACCCTTGAATCGTGTTTATTTTCTGTAGCTAGTATACGTTTTTTATTACCTGCGCGCAGGTTTTAGTCCATAGAAGACTGGCGATTTAATTGATCCTTCAAATTAGGTGGGATCCCCCGAATAGTTAACGTATCCGTGGCAGGGTCGTAGAACACCCTATCACCCATTAGCTTGCGTTCAAAACTAATCGACACGCCACCACCTTGCCCGGTGAATTTTGCGAGTTGTTTTAACGCCGCAGGATCAGGTTGAATTTCTTTCTCTAACGGCACTTCTAAAGACTGTGTAAACGAAGAAAAGTTAGCATTGGTGTCTTCGTTACTGGGTAATCGATGCGCTAGTTCATCCACTGACAAGCTCTCACCCGCATCAATCTTTTCTTTAAAATAAGACTTAACTTCTTCTCTATGTTGATGTTGTTCTTGTGGATCGAGCGTCTCACTGGCTAAGTACGCATCTACCGTTGAAATGAGTTGTTTATTTTGCTGTTTCACATCGACCAACTCTTCACAACCCACAAATTGCATAAAGAAGTCAGACACCTTACGTCCCATTCTACCCTTGATAAAACTAACGTAACGCTGTTGTTCGGGCTGAATTGCCCATTGGGTTAAGTCAAACCTTACTGCTAATTGCATACGAGCAAGATCGAGATGCTCGCGTGCCGATAAATCTAAAGAGTTTGTTACTTCTACATGTGAACGCGTGTTGAGAAGCGTAATCATCAAATACTGTGTTGCCAGGTACTCATATTGGCAAAATATCAGAAAACCTGTTTCTACCGTTCCGGTATCGGCCAAGGTTTTAACCAAACGTTTAGTCGCTTGTACAGAGAAGTCGTGAAAGGCTTCTTCTACATTATCCCCGGCAGCTTTCTGGATGTCCATGTACTGTTTCAAGCCCATGGCAAACTCTGATACATCTTGTGTATGGTTTTGCTTTATATGCTCGCCTTCATCGTTCTCTACGGTTTCAGAACGTGTAACTTCACTTACAAAGTGGCCCACTCCTTTTCCTGGCTTTGTATTAAAACTGTGATTGATTTGATGCGCCAGAAGCTCAATTTCAGGCGTCACTGCTAGGCATTTGTCGCGCGGAATGGCTTCTATTTTCTCTTCCTTGTTTACGATTAAACGGTGTACAACGAAGTGATGGATCAGTGCACTCATAGATGATCGGGTGTCCTGTTGCTTAAAAAATGTCTGAAATATCCAAAGAATTGCGGGATTTTAGAATGAATGATTGTACTCACTCAAACAACGATTATAATCATTTTACAAGTAAAACCATTCTTTTTATCAAAGAAATCATAATAAAGAGGCGTAGCAATGCCCCAACAGAGCCGCTATAGCAACGACGAATTCGAAGCGCTAATGAATAAAGTTATTCTAACACTAGAAGAAGGCGGTGCAAATCGCGACCTTTCTTTAATGGTGCTTGGAAATGTCATCACCCATATACTTAAGACTCAAGTTAGCCCGGAAAATCGTGAAGCCATGGCAACGCAATTTGCCGATGTGCTGAAAAAAAGCGTAAAAAGTAGCTAGAGTTTAAGCATGATACTTGCCGAATCTCCACGTCGTCAGCGTGTGACAAAATTGGTCAATTGGGGGCACTGGTTCGCCTTGGCCAATATTATTATCGCCATCGTCATTGCCTCTATTTTTGTATTTTCTTCACCTATGCCTGGTACAGGAGTGGGAACACTCTATCTGCTCGCTAATTGGTTTGGGCATATTGGTTTTATGACTTTCTTTGGCTTTGTCATTTTCATACTGCCATTGTGCTATTTGGTTAGTAATCCCAGTATTATCAAAGCCAGTGCATCTATAATTGCAGCTGTCGGACTCGCGCTCTTAGCGTTTGATGCCCTGCTATTTAATCGCACTGGTTTTCATATTAGTTTTCACGCTGCTGACCTATTGAGGAATGAAGCTCAAGCCCAAATTGCTATAGAAAATTGGCAGCAATGGGCATTTTTGTTTTTGTTATTTGTAGTGTGGTTAGGCTTTCAATTAGTTCTAGCCAATGCAATCTGGAAAAGGGTTGAGCGGTTTAATCGCTATAAAGTTGGCATTCCGGTAACTACTTTTTTTGTCAGTTGTTTTGTGACTGGTCATGCCATTCACGTTTGGGCAGATGCTAAGTTATATCAGCCTATTATTAAGCAAGATAACATGTTCCCGCTTTCCTACCCTGCAACGGCAAAAACCACAATGTCGCGGTATGGTTTGTTAGATTTAGCGGCCTATGAAGAACGCAAACAACTTCAGTTTAATTCAGATATACACAATATTACTTATCCTGCAGAACCGGTATATTGTTCTATCGAAACCTCTAAAAACCTTACTGTGGTAGTTCAAATAGACAATAACTCAGAACCTGACCTATCAAGCATGGGGTTAAGTACTATTGAGAACTACTATTCGACAGCGAGTACTATCGAAGGGTTAATAACGACAACCCTTTTTGGTGTACCTGAAATTTATCAAGAAGCACTATCGCAAAAACGGCCTGTGCTATTAGCTTTACCGCTAGGTTCAGGCATGCCTGTATCGATTCACAGCGATAGTGCGCTACCGCTTCCACATTTGTCTGGCTATTTACAACCATTAAGCAATAACCATCAGGGATTGCATATTGCGTTTTTAGCAAGCGAACAAATTCAGCAGTATGTCAAAGATGCGTTAGCTCGGCATCATCAAATAATTGTTGCAACGGGTTTTGGTGGTGAATTAGCTAAAGGCCAACTTCATAGTAACCTTGCATTGAAAGCCAACCTGGCCAGTACAGAAGATTTAGCACCAACAATCCTAAATGCGTTAGGCTGCAACGCCCCCAGTACCTTTTATTCAACGGGGCAAAATCTCATTTCACCTACGCGCCCCTGGCTCGTAAGTACATCAGGCGAACGTATTGTGGTGTTTCACGATAACAAACGCACTGATGTATTAAGTAATGGCAGCTATGAAATCAGTGATATGGAATCAGGCAAGCGCAGTAAGGAATCTTTAAACGTTGATTTGTTGTCGCAAGCTATCAAACACCTTTCCCGTTTTTCTAAACAAAATTAGGCGCACATTGTAGTTTAAAAGCAAAGGCGCCATGCAAGGCGCCTTTCTTTTAATTGAATTCAGTTACGCGTAACAGATTATTACTAAAACGTCGCTAAAATTTCACTTAAATTGTTTATCTGCGTAACGCTATGCCCTTTACTTAACTGTTTGTATTGTTCTTTATTTATGTGCTTGTTTGATAGATAAAAACTCTGATTAATACCCGCGCTGTCAGCCGCTAAGATATCTCGCCAACTGTCTCCCACCATTACACTTTGTTGTAAATCAATGCCTAAATCAGATGCCGCTTGCAAAAACATTCCTGGTAACGGCTTACGACAAGCGCACGCGATAGCATACTTTTTTTCTTGTCCTTCTATATGGTGGGGACAATAGTACACTAAGACGGTTCCTATACCTTGCTGGGTAAATTCGCGCTGAACGTTATCCATCAAGGTGTGAAAATCGGATTCGCTGTAAAAACCGCGGGCAATCCCACTTTGATTTGTCACTATAACGGGGACAAACCCCTTCGATTCAAACTGGCGAATGACGGAAAAAATACCGTCGACAAATTCAAAATCTTCAAATTTACCTACGTAACCGTGATCAATATTGATGACACCATCTCTGTCTAAAAATAGCGCTTTTTTCATACCGCGTTTTTCCACAGATTAATATGGAAGTCGGCAGTAACACGACTCAGACTTTTAATAATGTCATTTAACTTATCTTCAGGTAACTTCCAATAGAAAGGGGTCATTTTCACAAGTGCTAAACACTGTTCAGCACTTTCAAAAGTGATAGGAAACGTCAAACGTTCGCTTGTAACTAACGAAAGCGCCTGTTTTTTCTTGGTATCTGGTGAGTGTTTATGGGGATTGTCGTATACCGCTTGTTTTAATTCGTATAAGTGATCAAATGATGGGTCAACTGTAACGAGTAAACCACCTGGCTTCAGCACCCGAGCGTATTCGTTATCGTTCCCAGGAGCGAACACCTGAATAATGATATCCTGAGAGTTATCTGATAGTGGCATATCAAAACTACTGGCTACCACAAACTGCTCAGACTTATAGGCTTTTGCAGCAAGCTCTACAGCAGCCTTGGAGATATCACTGCCCGCGCCACTGCAACATATACCGATAGCATGTAGATTTAACAGTATCTCGTGTAAATAACTTCCCTCTCCACAGCCTGCGTCATAAATACGGTAGTTGTGCGTTGATATCTCAGGATTGACGAGCTGTTCAGCAATTAAAGAAGCGATTTTATCTTTAAGGGGTTTGTAGGCATTTACGCGATGAAACTCCCGTCGCGCGTTAACCATTGCCTTATCATCCCCCGGCACTTTTGACTTCTTAAATTGAACCGGCAAAAGGTTGACATAACCTGACTTCGCTTTGTCAAAGCTATGGTTGTTCTCACATTTAATGGGAGACATTTCAAGGGATATAGATGAATGGCACAGTGGGCATCGCCACATAGGTAGTTTTGCTTTTGCTAATTTCAATTGGCACGAAGTGTAGCAAAAACAAAGCCCTGGCTACAAATGATAACCAGAGCTAAGTTTAGGTAACGCCTTAGTAAAACAATGTCACTATTTAAAGATGTGCCAGTGGATGTGTTTGTTCTGTCCACGGTGAAGTGAAAAAGTGTGAAATTACGTCTTGTGGCACGTCTTCCACTTTGGCGTATTTCCACTTTGGTGACATGTCTTTGTCGATAAGCAGTGCTCTTACGCCTTCTTCGAATTCCCCGCTTTCGCCACAACGGCATGACATATCTGCTTCCATCTTAAAACATGCCGCTAACGTCATATCGGCACCGCGTGTACACTGTTCAAAAACAAGATGCATTGTTATAGGGGAGCCTTTGGCGAGGGTAGCTTGTGCCCGACTTAACCATTTATCCTTACTCAAATCGGCTGCTAAAATAGCATTAACAACTTGTTCAACTGTAATGCCGTTACACAATTTATTTATTAACGGTAGATTGGGCTCAACGTTACCCTTGCTTAGCGATTCAGGCTTACTTAGTCCTTCAAGTATTGAAGTAACGCACTCACCGTGATTAGTTTGACTATCCCAGCAATAATTGACTAACGCTTGTTTCATCGCCTGATGCTGACTACTGTCGACAATGACATCTGCCAAGCCAACAAATTTAGCGTCCTGTCCATTCATTTGGCCACCGGTCAGGCCTAAGAAGAGGCCTGACTTACCGGGAAGACGCGGTAGAAAATAACTCCCCCCTACGTCAGGGTACAAGCCTATTGTAATTTCTGGCATGGCTAAACGGGATGTTTCGGTTACCACACGATGGCTAGCACCACAAAGTAACCCCATACCGCCCCCCATCACAATACCGCTACCCCATACAATGATAGGCTTAGCGTAATTATGTATGGTGTAGTCTAGGGTGTATTCGGTTTTAAAAAAGTCCTCTAGAAACGTGGGAATTGCACCATGGGCTTCACGCATAGCGTTATACATTGAAACAATATCGCCGCCAGCACAAAAGGCTTTTTCACCCTCTGAATCAATTATGACTGCGATCACATCGTCCCTAGTTGCCCAGTCAGTTAACGCTGCTAACAACAATCTGGCCATCTCTAAATCTAACGCATTAAGTGCCTTAGGTTTATTGAGCGTTAAGCAACCTATGGAATAAGCACCACACGCTGTTTTTAGCTCTTCTTTCTTGATTACAGGATCAGTCACCGACATTACCACTCCTTGCCTTAAATATTACTTACCTTAAATTATACATTCCTGAATTACGCTTACGTTAAATAACAGGACGCTCATCACTCAGTAGTCGTCTACCAATAATCACTCGCATAATTTCGTTAGTACCTTCAAGAATTTGGTGCACTCTTACATCTCTGAAATGGCGTTCAAGTGGGTATTCTTTTATGTAACCATATCCACCGTGAAGTTGTAAGGCTTCATTACATACATTAAACCCAACATCGGTGGCAAAGCGTTTTGCCATTGCACAATACGTGGTTTTGTCTGGGTCGTTATTGTCTAATTTGCCTGCCGCCATCCTAACCATTTGACGTGCCGCGACTAATTCTGTCGCCATATCCGCTAATTTAAACTGCAATGCCTGGAACGCCGCTATAGGCTTGCCAAATTGTTCACGCTCTGCCATGTAATCGCGGGCAGTATTTAAGGCTTGTTGAGCAGTTCCAATTGAACATGTCGCAATATTGATACGACCACCGTCAAGTCCTTGCATCGCCATTTTGAATCCTTGCCCTTCCTCTCCGAGAAGCCAGTCAGACGCTAATTCAACATTATCAAATGTGATCATGCGAGTAGGTTGTGCGTTCCACCCCATTTTTTCTTCAGCTTTTCCATAAACAATGCCTTTTGCGTCAGCCGGCACAGCAAACGCTGATACCCCTTTAGGGCCTTCGCCTCCTGTGCGAGCCATTACGACAAGTACATCGGTACTGCCAGCGCCTGAGATAAACACTTTAGAACCGTTTAACACATAACCGCTATCTGTTTTAGTAGCTTTAGTTTTCAGTGACGCAGCATCCGAGCCTGCTCCCGGCTCGGTTAAACAATAAGAAGCAAGCTTCTCGCCAGTTACCAACAATGGGCACCACTTCTGTTTAACAACCTCATTACCCCATGTAGCAATCATCCATGTGGCCATATTATGGATGGTGAGCATGGCTGTTGTCGTCGTACATCCCATAGACAGTTGTTCAAAAATAATTGATGCGTCTAGGCGAGAAAGACCCAGGCCGCCAGCATTTTCAGGTGTATAGAGTCCACAAAAACCCAGCTCCCCTGCTTTTTGAATTGCTTCAATGGGAAAATAATGTTCTTTGTCCCATTTGGCTGCAAACGGCGCTAATTCTTGTTCAGCAAATTGGCGCGCCGTCTCTTCGAAGGCTATTTGGTCATCGGTTAGTTCAAAGTTCATTCTGATACCTATGTATTGTGTCTTTCTTTACTATGGACACAATAACTAAAACCTACCCCTTACGTAAACGTAAAGTTAACCACGTGTTTCAAATACATGCATAGAGACGTAAATAATATGTGACAATAAAGGTTTTTAACTACGCTAATAATAAATCAAGTATCAAGTAGTGAATTAGTACTCAGTAATTGTTATACATAAACACAGGCTATCGTACGCTAGGTTACTTTCGTAGTGGTTAGCCAGTCGTTCCTTATCAGTTTATTGATAGTGAACTTTGTTCAATCCACTGATAAGCTTATGTATCGCTTGTTAAGAAGTCAGGTCCCTGTGGAATTTAGAATTGCCATTGTAGAAGACAACGCAACTGCAAGAACTGCCTTACGTGGTCATTTAATGTCCATAGCTAATTTGAATGTAAGCAGTTTTACTTCAGGTGTTGAACTTAAAGCGGCATTAAAAAAACAGCACTTTGAATTGCTGTTAATGGACTACCACCTTGGCGATGATAAAAATGGCGTTGAGTGGATACAAAGTTTAAAAGAAGCGGGATTTATTCGCCCCAGTACCGGTATCGTGTTCCTTACTTCTGATAGAGCACCACAAACTATTGGTAGAATAATGGAACTACAACCCGACGTTCTGTTAATTAAGCCTTATACCATTGCCTCGCTCTCTCGACAAATCAGGCACTATCTAAGCTTCCGTGAGTACATTAAAAATGTGCTTATTGCCCTTGATAATAAAAACGTCTCACAAGCTTTAAATATCGTAAAAGAAAAAATGCGATTGGGTGTTCCCTCTCGCTTAGCATCTGACGTTCGACGTTTACATGCAAAACTACTATTTGAAAGCGGGGACATTTCCTCTGCATTAGGTATCTATGAAAGTGTCCTCGCCCATTCAGACAAAGTCCTATGGGCCCAATGGGGAAAAATAAAATGCCAATATGCTGCAGGTCAATGGCCTTCTTGCAAAGAGGATCTAAGCAAGATGGTAGGCTCTAGTTTAGTTAAAGACAAAGCGTTCGAATGGCTAGCTTCACTTTCCTTTGAGCAGAAAGCCTATGATGACGTAGAAAAATATTTAGATCAGATAAAATTTAGTGAGTTGAGTTTACCCGCTTTACGCCTTAAAAGTGTGGCTTACCAAAAACGTGACAAAGTAATTGATGCAATTGACTTATTACAGAAAAAACGGGCGATACATCGAGGCTCAAAAGATAAATTTAACGATTTCACTTTTGAACTAGCAGAGTTTTATCTGGCTTTAGCGGAAGGTTCACCACGCACCAACCGCAAGGAGAGTTTATCTCAAGCAAGAAAGCTCATTGGCGTTGCCGGTAGAACTCAAGGGGACCCACAAACCCTACAGAAGCGAGACTACCTACTAGCCTTCTCGGCAATACTCGATAACAATATGGAAAAAGCAGAACAGTTGCTAGAAGGTGAGCATATTGATAATTATTTGCGAACTGAACCTGCCACTTTAGTCATGGCGGCTAAAGTTCACCACATGTTAGGTGATGAACCCAAAGCAACTGAATTACTCTCACTCGCCGCTCAGAAAAACAGCCAGTTCCAAAGTATTTCCGAGCAAGTAACGAATGGCGATCTCATCTTTGCGGGCACCGAAAGCTTGGGGCTTACGCAAGAACAAGCCGTCGGTATCAATGAAGCGGGTATGCAATTATTCGTTGAGGGCGCTTTTAATGAGGCAATTAAGCATTTTTACGATGCATACCAGTTAGCGCCAGACACAGCTGCATTCGGCCTTAATCTTTTGCAAAGCATGATAGAGTCAAACACTGCAGCTTTTCGAAACTATAATCAAGAGCAATTGTTTGACACTATCAGCAATAGTGAATTAACGGATGCTAACAAACACCGATTGGCGCGCTTACAACAATTGCTGAATGTACCAAAAACATCATAACGATAAGCGCAACAAATCATAAGCAGTAATGTGTCAGGTTACTTTAAACGGGTAAGTAAACTTGATGTATCCCAACGTCCCCCACCTAACTTTTGAACGTCGGCATAATATTGGTCGACAAGCGCTGTTAATGCCAGTGTCGAACCATTTTTTCGCGCTTCGTTTAACGCTATACTCAAATCCTTGCGCATCCAGTCAACAGCAAAACCGAAGTCAAAACTATCATCAAGCATAGTCTTGGCTCTATTTTCCATTTGCCAAGATTGTGCTGCCCCTTTGCTAATAACCTCAACTACTGCATTACAGTCTAGTCCGGCTTTCTGTCCGAAATGTAAAGCTTCTGCCAAACCCTGTACAATGCCCGCAATACAAATTTGATTCATCATTTTTGCTAATTGACCACTGCCACAGGGACCTAACAATTGAGCGTGTCTGGCGTAGCTGTCCATCACTGGTTTTACACGCTCAAAAACATCATTATCGCCACCTACCATCACAGTAAGTAAGCCGTTTTCAGCGCCGGCTTGACCACCAGAAACGGGAGCATCCAAAAAGCCAACACCTTTGTCGCGACACAATGCATACAGTTCCCGAGCTATATCAGCAGATGCAGTGGTATGATCTACGAGAATACTGCCTGCCTTCATTGTTTCAAGTGCAGTCATCGCCACGTCGCGAACGTCCTTATCGTCACCCACACACATAAAAACAATATCCGCCGACTCTGCTGCTTCTTGTGGGGTTAATGCTAGCGTACCACCATACGCATTCACCCACTTTTCGGCTTTTTGAGTAGTACGGTTGTAAACTGTAACTGGGTAGCCTGCATTAACCAGATGTCTTGCCATGGGATAGCCCATTACACCCAACCCAAGAAAACTAATTTTTAAATTTGCCATTCTAAACCTACTTCTCCCAATTACCGCTGTGACGGATTTAATATACTAACGACGAACAAAAATCTTTGACGAAACAAACTGTAATTTTATTAATTTATACCCTTGCGTCGTTAACCAATTTAGTATTTTATATTTTGACTAGATAAACATTACCTGCGGAAATGTAACACAAAGGCGCGCCTTGCTTAAGTTTTCGTAGATAGCAAAATAGCTAAAGGATTCAATCAGTGGACATCTATCAACACACCATCACTTTAAACAATGGTGAACAAGTAAAACTAGATAAATATAAAGGTAAAGTACTGTTAATTGTAAATACGGCGAGTAAATGTGGCTTTACTCCCCAATATGACGGCTTAGAATCTTTGTACAAAAAATATAAAGACCAAGGAGTGGAAATATTAGGGTTTCCCTGTGACCAATTCGGCCATCAGGAGCCTGGTTCTAATGATGATATTGCACAGTTTTGTTCTTTAAATTTTGGGGTTACCTTCCCACTTTCAGAAAAAACCGAAGTAAATGGACCTAATACCAATCCGCTTTTTGCTGATTTAAAAACACAGGCACCTGGCATACTAGGTACTAAGCGGATCAAATGGAACTTTACTAAGTTTTTAATCAATCAAGAAGGCCGTGTTTTGAAACGCTATGCCCCTACGGTAAAGCCAGCTGAAATAGAAAAAGATATTGCGGCGTTACTTTAGCGCATCACATACTAAACACTTAACATAAAGGAGCGGGCTACTTATGCAAGCGACGACATCAGACAACACATTGAACATCGCTTTTTTTAGTACCCGCGATTATGAAAAAAATACTTTTGCCGAACTGTTTCGCGAAGCAAGCGTACCACTAGTCCCTTCATTTTTTGAATACTCACTTAATCAAGACACAGCCCATTTGTGCGACAAATTTGATGTGGTTGTGGTTTTTGTAAATGACAAAGTAGACGCTGAGACTATAAAAATTCTTTCGAATTGTGGTGTAAAACACATTGCACTTAGATGTGCTGGCTTTAATAACGTGGACATTGCCAGCGCGCAACAACACAACATTTCTGTTAGTCGAGTGCCTGCTTATAGTCCTGAAACCGTAGCTGAACATACCTTAGCTCTCATGCTCACACTCAACCGAAAAACACATAAAGCCTATAACCGCGTTCGAGAAGGAAATTTTTCACTCAATGGTTTGCTTGGCTTTACCCTCCATCAAAAAACCGTTGGCGTAATTGGTACAGGTAGAATAGGTAAAGCAGTAATAAAGATACTGCTCGGTTTTGGTTGTACGGTGATTTGCCACGACCCAATAGTTGATGAAAGTGTAGAGCAAATGGGAGCCAGATACGTACCACTCTCTACCCTACTTCAAGAAAGCACCATTGTTACGTTACATTGCCCCCTCAACGAAAGCAGCCAACATCTTATCAATGATGACACCCTTTCGCTCATGCCAGATGGCGTTATGCTAATTAATACGTCACGCGGTGGACTAGTCGACGATAGGGCAATTATTAAAGGGTTAAAGTCTAAAAAAATTGGATATTTGGGACTTGATGTTTATGAACGAGAATCTGAGTTATTTTTTGCTGATCATTCCACTGACATCATACAAGATGACAATTTTCAGCGTCTGACCACCTTTCCCAATGTGTTAATCACCGGTCACCAAGGTTTTTTTACTCAAGAGGCTTTGGATGAAATCGCCCATGTGACTGTCAGTAACATCATAAACCGAGACAACCTCGTTACTGTGTAATCAGTTATTTTTCTAAAATTAAATGGAAGTACTTACCGAGCCACATATAGGGGGGCTGCTTGTGATATTGCCTTTCTAAGGCCAGTAGCTCGTCGTATTTGCTCGCTTGATGACTTACATCACGCATATAGTCATGAAAACAGCGAATGCCGGCACTTTCACGCACGGTGAACCCCAGTGCCTTACAAAATTCAACCACTTTCATTGCGCTGAGTGGTTGCTTAGGATTAAGGCGCACTTGTTTCTTAACCTTTAGACCTTTAGCGATATAGTCGAAATTACCATAAATTGCATTTGCAAAAAGATTGGCGTCTTGATTAAAAAAACTCAGGCTTAATATAGCGCCTTCTTTCATTTGCTGATGAAAGTGTTGAATAGCCTCAAAAGGATTGTCTAACCATTCCAATACGGCGTGGCATAGCACAATATCGAACTGGTCTAAATCACCGACTTCTTGTAAATATTGATGGCGAATTTCGACATTCGGAAATGATTGCAATAGTTCTCTTGCTTGTTTTAGTACATCCTGGGAGGCATCAGTTAATACAACCTTGTGCCCCAGCGAAGCTAAATGCGCACTCATTACCCCTGTACCGCCCCCTATTTCTATTGCTCGAAGCGGTGTAGCAATATATGGGCTTAACACATCACAGAGTAAGGTATGACGTAGCCGCCCCTTAGTTGTACCATAAATATTGTGTGCGAATTTTTCAGCGATACCATCAAAAATGCGATCATTAATCATAAATTCAATTCAACTAGGCAGGGTTGGCAATATCGATAAATTCAACAGTGACGTCAAATTGGCTTGTAAGATGTTCACCTAGAGATTTGATGCCATAACGTTCGGTGGCGTGATGTCCAGCAGCGAAGAAGGTTATTCCCATCTCTCTGGCAGTGTGAACGGTTTGCTCTGACACTTCGCCAGTGATAAAGGCGTCTACGCCTAATTCAACGGCCTGTTCAATGAACCCCTGCCCACCTCCCGTACACCATGCCACTGTTTTGATGTCACGATGAGTAGGCCCTTCGCTAAGTACCCTACGCGAAAAGACCTTTTCCATAATGGCCTTAAAATCGTCAGCTGATGCGGGCTCTGCAAGATTGCCATGCATGAGTACACCAACAGGTTTTACTGCCGAATAAGCTGCTACGTTCTCAATGGACAAAAGTTCAGCAATCTGTCTGTTGTTACCGTACTCAGGATGAACATCTAGGGGTAAATGATAGGCAAACAAGTTGATATCGCGAGTGAGCAGCGCCTGTAACCTACGCTTCTTCATCCCTGTAATTACCTGATTTTCGCCTTTCCAAAAATAACCGTGGTGCACAAGAATCGCATCTGCGTTACTAGCAATAGCGGCATCAATTAACGCCTGTGACGCAGTAACACCTGTTACTATCTTATTAATATCACGTCTACCTTCAACCTGAAGTCCATTGGGGCAATAATCGCTAATTTCGGTTACTCGCAATAAGCCATCTAGGTAGTTTTTCAATTCTTCGGATGTTACAGACACAAGGCCTCCGGTCGAAAGTTAGACAAATTGTTCAAAAAACGTTATAAAACAAAGCGAACGTTTACCATTATACCTTGTATTCCAGCAAACGTGTGTAATAGACCGTGTTCAAATCTTTTGGATTGACACACTCATTAGAAGCAGTGTAATTCACTACTACTAAGTTTGTATTTTATAAAGTTTAATTAACAGGCGTTCGTCATCTTAACAAAACCATGAGTATAAAAAGCATGACAAACCTAGACAAAGACAAAATAGTTGCCGATTTCACAGAAGCCTATAGCCAAGTCAATGGTAAGGCGCCATCTATTGAAGCTAAAAGCGGTTGGTATAGTGTAGATGGTGGAAAAAACATTCGCTTAGCACAATTGCAAGAAATGACTGAGTCATTACTAAGTCAAAGTGGCAGTGCTACTAAAAAACCAGCCACAAAGACCGCGAAAGCGGCTAAATCATCAAGCGCAAAGAAACCATCGAAAAAGAGCGCAGCTTTTTCAGTGAAACAATATTGGGCTGAAAAACTGAAAGCTGAAGCGCCAGGCGCAATATTGCCTAGATAACGTGTTAGTCACGTTTTTTTATAGGAATAGCGCACTACTTTAAGTGCGCATTATTTTGTTACATTACCTGCTAAGCCTTGTGCAACAAACGGAACAAGGTGGTTGATCACTTCCTCTATTTCTACGTGTTTATGAAAATCAGATTCTACTATTTCCATTAGTGCCTGACTTGAAGCCATTGAAAACACAAAGCTTCCCATAGCAAAATGCAACCGCCAGAACAATTCTTCTTCAGGAAGGTGAGGTAAGCAATTTTGGATTGCACTAATGACGGCGCGAATGCATGTGCCGTAGTCATTCATAATGAAACGCCGCAAGTGGCCCTGAGTTTCGTTGTACCCTCTACCTAAAAGTTTTACGAACGTGGCCGTGCCATTGTCAGAAAGTGAATTCAACTGCAACATAGGTGGCACTAACTCGTAAAGTAAACGTTCAACACCCAGTGCACCTTTACCTATATCAAGGGTGTTTAACCGTTGTTCAACTTGTGGCATCAGTTCGTCAAAAAAACGCTTGAAAACTGCTTGAATCAGATTTTTTTTGCTGCCAAAGTGGTAATTTACCGATGCGAGATTTACTTCTGCCCGCGCAGTAATTTCTCGCATCGAAGTTTGTGTAAACCCCTGAAGAGAAAACAAATACTCTGCCGCATCTAAAATATCGGTTTTAGTATGCCTTGCCATATAATTCTTATTATTTAGTTTTGTTGTATAAAAAAAGGCGGCCAATGCACCGCCTTCAATGGATTAAAACCAATGTCTTGCCTTGCTCCACGATTTCATTAAAAATCGTTCAATAACACTCGCAGCTGACATACCGAGTTTTTCTGCCACATTTTTCTTAATAGTATACTTAACACTGAAGATTTCACGCTCAGGATAGTGAGATAAAATATAGTCATCAGAGGTGAGGATCTCGTCTACCAGCCCGAGTGTTTGAGCTTTAATCGCGGGCCAGTACTCACCTGTTGCCACTTTATCGATATCCATATCTGGACGCTGACTATGAACAAACGCTTTAAACAGTGTATGAATTTCTTCAATTTCTTGTTTGAACTTTGCGCGTCCTTCGTCGTTGTTCTCACCAAATATAGTTAAGGTACGTTTGTATTCACCCGCGGTATGCTGTTCAAATTCAATATCGTTCTTTTTAAGTACTTTATTGAAGTTGGGCAATTGTGCTAATACACCGATACTACCGATATAGGCAAATTGTGAAGCTATGAGTTTGTCACCTACACATGCCATCATATATCCACCACTAGCTGCCACTTTATCTACAGCAATGGTCAGTTTTAAACCCTTGTTCTTGACACGTTGAAGCTGAGATGCTGCTAATCCATAACCATGCACTACCCCGCCACCACTTTCTAAACGCAAAAGTACTTCATCGCCTTTTTCAGCTACACACAAAATAGCGGTAATTTCTTCTCGCAGATGTTCTACTTCTGCAGCATCCATCGAACCTTTAAAGTCAATGACAAAGAGGCGGGACTTAGTCTCTTCTTGTGACTTTTCTTTATTTTTTAATTTCGCTTCCTTCTTCTGTTCTTTAGCCAGCTTTTTCAACGCTGTTTTGTCGAGAATGACGTGCTTCGCATAATGGGTAACATCTTTTAACTGGTCAGAAATAGACGTAATTTCCAGCTGACCTTTGCCGTGTTTTTGTTTACTCGCTACACTTACGATAGTGGATACTATCACGATAAATGCCAGTACTATTGTAACTGCCTTGGCAACAAATAAACCGTATTCGTACAAAAACTCCAAACTCTACTCCTAGTAAATTAAAAGGTTTGCAATATACAAACCTCTATCGTATCGAGACCTACCGTTTCAGGCTTTTATACGTTAACGGCTAACGATAGGTCACTGTTTAATTTACATTATAATACCAGCTACGTACTAATCTGACGACAGTGATGCGTGCGCAATAGTATCGGTTTCAATTTCTATTTCTGTAAAGTCAATATCCCGCAATGTAGGCTGTGTGGTACACAATCATGTTTGTTCAAAGAAATCGATAGCCATCACGCCATTAATAGCATGCTTATTGTATGGCACCGCTAAGGCAGATTAGCTTTTGAATATGCACATCACACATACTTGGCTATACCTTTAAAAACGAACGTCCCACCAACAAATCAGACCAATTAACATTACATTAACACCACATAACATTCAAACGCCAATAAACTAAAAAAAAACCGGCATAACTGAAGTGACCCCCAATAGTTGGACATTCCAATTACTGGGGGTCTTTTTATGTCTAAACATCATCGAACTCTTAAGCTCAAAGTAGCAGAGTTTGCTTTATCTGAAAGCTCTTTGGCCGCAGGTGACAGATTCAATGTCACAGAACGACAGGTCCGTTACTGGACCGCTGTTTATCGAATTCATGGCGCTGAAAGTTTCAGGTCTGTTCACAAACCTTATTATCAAGCATTTAAAATAGAAGTGTTGAGAATAATGGCAGCTAACAACTGGTCACTCGGGTATACCAGTGCTTTCTTCGATTTATCGTCCCCCGGGATTCTATTTCAATGGCAAAAGCTATATGCTCGTGACGGCATCTCAGGTCTGAAACCAAAGAAAAAAGGAAAACCCCGCGTGAAAAACGACTCTTCTACGCCCAAACCATCATCTGAAATGACGGAAAAAGAACTCAGAGAAGAGTTGGACTATTTACGTGCTGAGAATGCTGTTCTAAAAAAGTTGGAAGCCTTGGCTCAAGCCAGAAAGAAAAAAGCAAAGACAAAACGATAGTCGTCGAAGAGCTCAAGGCCATTTATAGCTTACAAAATCTATTGAAAATCACAGGACTACCAAAGAGTGTTTATTACTATCATCGTAATACGCTGGAACGGTTGTGTCCCGATACTGGTTTATGCGCCAAAATACATAATATTTATCATAAACATAAAGGGCGATATGGCTATCGTAGAATTACCTCAGCCCTGAGAACGATGGGGCTTGTGATTAATCACAAGCGCGTACAACGCTTGATGAACGAGCTTGGTTTAAAGTCAAAGGTCAGAGCCAAACGTTATAAGTCCTACAAAGGAGAAGTCGGCAGAATCGCAGACAATACGCTCAATCGGGAATTTACGGCGGAGAAGCCTAATCAAAAATGGGTGACCGATGTGACAGAGTTTAAGATTAAAGACCAGAAAGTTTATCTGTCACCGATAATTGACCTGTTTAATCAGGAAGTTGTCAGTTATGAGGTACGAACCTCAGTTACATTACCATTGGTCACCGATATGCTTAAAGCCGCGACAAGTAAGCTAAAACGAGATGAAAAACCACTTATCCACTCGGATCAGGGTTGGCAGTATCAGAATAAACAGTACCAAAATCACCTTCGGGAAAACGGGTTACGTCAAAGTATGTCGAGGAAAGGAAACTGTTTAGACAATGCCGTTGCGGAGAACTTCTTCGGCATCTTAAAAACGGAGATGTATCACAACGAGACGTTCAAAGACGCTGACGAACTCATTGAAAACATAAAAGAATACATCGACTATTACAACAACGAGCGCATAAAGCTGAAACTAAAAGGCCTGAGTCCGATACAATATCGAAATCAGGCCTTGGCAGCCGCTTAGAAATGAGTCCAACTTTATGGGGTCACTTCAAACGCCGGCTTTTTAGTCAAATGTGTAAGCGAAGCTTAGTTAGCAATCACCGCTTCATTTGTTACAGGTAGCACTAATGCATCACTTGCAATATATCCTGCAACCTGGCGCTGCATTTCTCCAGTAACCGCCGCATTGGCTGAAGGGTTTAAACTAGAAGCATGTGCACCACTGTTAAACTTAACAAGACCACTTATTGGATCAGCTGAAGGTCCTTGCGTTGTTGAAACCTGCGTTAAACCGATAGTGGCAGCTAATGGTAACTGACCTGAAAGTGGCAGAGCGGTAGAAACAGGAATAACCTGATCCGGCAGGTTTTCTGCACTGCCGTCACCTACTACTGTCATCATATGTACAGGCGTGTTGCTGCCAAGGGTTTGCGCATAGTTAGTCGGGTCACCCGCATCCATTACTGTCTGAGCAGCAAAGGCAAATTCTGCAAACACTGCGTTAACCGCTGCCGCTTGTTCTGCAGTTAGGTTCGCTTCAAACGTAGAAACTGCTGCAACTAACTCTTGTTCGCTAACATCGGTAGTACCATATAGTTGGTTTAACAATCCGACAAATTCTTCAGACGCTTGTGATAGTAAAAGTCCTCTAATAAGTGGGCCAAAGGCTGCAGATTTAAGAAGAAACTGTGCCATACCACCTCCAGGTGATTCTAGTGAAGCTTCTTTAATCGCAAACATGCCATCTAATGCCGCGAGATTGCCACCCATGCTTGAATTAGCGACAGAAGCAAAGTTTCCACCGGTAATTGCACCTAATGAAACCCCCATTATAGACACGCGACTCATATCAAACTTAACGTTTTGAGTTGCAGTGGTATCAACTACCGCATTAAGACCTAAGCGCAAGCCAAGTAAATCAGAAACGCTTTGACGCAAGTTATCTCGCGCTGTTGGAAGGCTAGCCAAATTCATGTAGTGCGTAGCACTTACCGTAGTTGCATTAATTTCATCTACCCCGTCGCCATTCAAATCAAACCCACGACTGCCGTGTACTGGTTGATCGATAGCCACAGATGCTATACCAGCCAAAGATAACGTTCCCGTAATTGCTAACATGTCTTCTTTTTGGCTGGTAATACCATGAGCCAAAATGACTACAGGCCAACCAGCTTCTGGCATAGAAATTGGGAATCCTAATGCGCCTGCAATGGCTGGATCAGGGATGGTAACTTGCACATCCAAAGTTTCAGCACCCATATTGCTACCATTAGGCTGCGGATAAGGGTTGAATTTTGTAATGTTGCGCGCTTTATCTAGCTTTTCACCATTAATACGCACATCAGCTAAACCAAGTTGAGAGCACATCTGTGCATTTGGTCCAGGAGTGGCATCGGCTAACACAGCCTGAGGCGCGCCAGCCAGTACAATTCCGCTGTCACACGCTGCCTGCCAGAATGCATTTATTGGCGCGAGTGGATTGTCTGCACTTGGTACACCTAAGAAATAAGGTAATGAAATTGCACCTTCATAACGTTGTGCTGCACAGAATGGTCCTGCTTGTGCCAATATGCCTGTAGACACAGCAACCGCAAAGTCATTGACCATTCCCCATTGTGCAGCTAACTGACCGGTGACAGTACCTGCTAACCCTGCACAAGTTTGTAGTGCACTGAAATCAGTCGCATCAATTAAAGGAATCAAAGCTGCTGCTTCTGGTGGAAGGCTTTGCTTACCAAGTGCTACTGCACCCGCAACAGCTTGTTCTGTAACAAGTCCTAATGCTTCCATAGCAGTAGGAGCAACATCAACGTCACCGACAACAATAGCAGGTAATGACGTTCCTGCCCCTGGGTCGCCAGCCGCCGCACGAGCAGCAAATTCACCTACCATTACTTTTTTAATGGTATCTAATGCGTTTGCCACAGACTGCGTAGTGAATGCAGAAACGTAAGTGATATCTTCACGCGCAAAACCCGCACCAATTACTGGATTGACTAACGAATTAACCAGCCCCTGTAGCTGTAACTGCGCTGCGCTTGAAAGTGGTTTTTCATTGATGTCCTGACGAACTGTATCCCATGTAGTCGAACCCTGAACAGATTTACCTGATGAGTCTTTAAGATCAGTAGTCATCACCAGCATATAACCCTGAGCAGGTTTAAGCGGCTTAAGCGGTACAAAACTGACTGTATCGTTGTCAACCAGGCTCAATACGTAATCTACGCCATAACTTAGTTGATCGCCTAATTTGCATCCCGCAGAGGGAGTAGATACCTGCGCACAGTCAGCGTCGCTTTGATCAAGTCCTAAGGTAGCTTCAAATAACAAAATACCCGCAGAAAGCGTACTAGCGTCTAACGAAACACCCGCAGGCGTCGCAACATTAATCACAAATGGATGCTGTGTTGACCAACCATCCAGTACATTTAACGCGTTTTGAGGATCACCAAAATTAGTGGGGTCATCCACTGGGATATTCAACGTATAATCGAAGAAGCCATCAGCCCCAGGTAGCATAAGAAGGTCATTTGGAATGTTTAAGTTACCATTAGCTGGATCGAAAACGATTCTGGAAAAAGGTGTTTGGACTTGGGTATCGGCTTGAATGTCAGAAAGGGTATCGCCAGAGCCACCACAGCCTGCTAGACCCAGCGCAAGGGCCACACTGGAACTTAATACGAGTTTTCTCATCTCTACTCCCTACAAGCATTGTTGTTATTCTGTGTCTAAAACTCTGCTTAGGCTAAGCAACTTTACCCACCCAGTACTGAGTAGATATCAAAAAAGTGTTTTAAACATGTTAGACCAGTTGTATCTGGTTCAATCTTATTGACTTTGTTTCAACTTTGCAAAGTTTTGTTAACCTGTTTTGTTAACTTTTTTTACGTTTTACGAGTTTTTTCATTGAATGTTTTACTTGTGTGTCAGTCTGAGTATGATCTCGCTGCTAAACAACCTAAGGCTGTGTAGTTAGGATTAATGCCAATTTTTGTTGGTCCATCCCTATACCTTGCACAATATTAGCGAATTACTGCTAAAGCAGGAATATCCAACCCTATTCGAAGGAATAAAATGAACGACTACAATGCACCACAAGATTTATTACACGATAAGGTTATTTTAATAACGGGCGCTGGAGATGGAATTGGCGCACAAGCTGCGCGTACCTATGCTGCCCATGGTGCAACGTGTATTTTACTTGGTCGCACAGTATCGAAATTAGAAGCGGTTTATGATGACATTATCGCGTTGGGTGGTAATGAACCTGCCATAGTGCCGCTAGATTTGAAAGGTGCTACCCCATCACACTACCAACAAATGGCGCAAACCATTATTGATCAATTCGGACGTTTGGACGGTGTGCTACACAATGCGTCTATACTTGGTCATTTAAGTGCATTTAAAGACATTGACGCAAAAGAATGGCAAGACGTCATGCAAGTAAATCTAAATGCTATGGTGTACATGACACAGGCGTTGATACCAGCATTAGAAAAAGCACCAAACGCCTCAGTAATATTTACTTCGTCAAGTGTAGGCCGCAAAGGCAGAGCATTTTGGGGGACTTATGCGGTTTCTAAATTTGCCACTGAAGGCGTGATGCAGACTTTAGCAGACGAATACCAAAATAAATCACTTCGCTTTAACTGTATTAACCCTGGTGCAACTCGAACACATATGCGAGCACAAGCCTTTCCCGCAGAAAACCCAGAGACACTAAAGCAACCAAGTGACATTATGCCAACTTACCTTTATTTAATGGGGAATGACAGTTTGGCTACTAATGGCCAATCGTTGGATTGTCAGCCCAAATAACACTAAAAACAAAAACGCCGCTTACCCAATTGGGAAAGCGGCGCTACTTTATTGGTTCATCGGTTATTCGCCGATTTTCGCCCAGGTGTCGCGAAGACCAACGGTGCGATTAAAGATAGGCTTGTCGTCTGTACTATCTTTATCTACACAGAAATAGCCGGTACGCTCAAACTGCCATGCTCCAACTTCAGGGATATTGCGTGTTAAGTCAGCTTCTACCCAGCCCTGTTTTATCTCAAGTGAGTCTGCGTTAATTGCATCTGTAAAATTCTCTTGTGCAGCAGGATTAGGTACGTTAAACAGTCTATCGTATAAACGGAATTCAGCAGCTTGTGCAGTAGCAGCATCAACCCAATGAATAACGCCTTTAACCTTACGGCCATCACTTGGATCTTTACCTAACGTTTCTGGATCGTAAGTACAGTAAACTGTCGTCACATTACCTTGTTCATCTTTTTCAACGCGATTAGCTTTAACAACATACGCATTGCGAAGTCGAACTTCTTTGTCTAACACGAGGCGTTTAAACTTTTTATTAGCCGACTCTTTAAAGTCTTCCGCTTCGATATACACTTCGCGACTAAATCCAATCGAACGCGTGCCCATACTCTCGTCATTAGGATGATTCGGCGCCACTAATGTCTCTTTGTTACCTTCGTCATAATTTTCTATGACAAGTTTAATAGGATCGAGCACGGCCATCGCTCGTGGCGCATTATCGTTAAGATCTTCACGAATGCATGCCTCAAGCATGGACATCTCAACCATATTGTCCATTTTTGTTACGCCAATACGCTTACAAAATTCAACAATAGAACCCGGTGTATATCCACGTCGACGAAGCCCTGCAATAGTGGGCATACGTGGGTCGTCCCAACCACTTACATGATTTTCTTCGACCAATTGAATAAGACGGCGCTTACTCAACACGGTGTACTCAAGGTTTAAGCGCGAAAACTCATACTGACGCGGTGTGCAATCGATAGAAATATTATCTATTACCCAGTCGTACAAACGGCGGTTATCCTGAAATTCCAAGGTACACAGTGAGTGAGTAATACCCTCAATAGCGTCAGAAATACAATGCGTGAAATCGTACATCGGATAGACACACCATTTATCACCTGTTTGATGATGGTGTGCATGTTTTACGCGATAAATAACAGGGTCACGCATACACATAAACGGCGATGTCATATCAATTTTGGCCCGTAAACTACATTCCCCTTCTTTGTATTCACCCGCGGTCATTTTAGCAAACTCACGCTTATTGGTTTCTACATCGGTATCTCTGTACGGACTATTCTGACCGGGCGCTTTTAGCGTACCACGCATTTCCCGCATAACGTCTTGCGAAGAGAAATCGACATAAGCTAAGCCTTTGTCTATGAGTTCATTCGCATACGCATGTAATTGATCGAAGTAATTTGAAGAGTAACGCGCCTCTCCGTCCCAGCTGAACCCTAACCACTTCACATCTTCCTTTATGGAATTTACATAAGTGATGTCTTCTTTTGCCGGATTGGTGTCATCAAAACGCAGGTTACAGGTGCCTGTGTAATCCTGTGCAATGCCGAAGTTTAGGCAAATTGATTTTGCATGCCCGATATGTAAGAAACCGTTTGGTTCTGGTGGAAAACGGGTCTTTATAACGTCATGCAAGCCACTCGCTAAATCTTTGTCGATGATTTGACGGATAAAATTGGTCGGACGATGCTCAGTCTCGGCCATTCGCATGTTCCCCTTGTACGCTAATAATTCAAAAAAATTTCTGGAAGTATAACACTGACCTAATTAGAACAACCACGTTTTATTACCTGTTGCCTGACAAGTGGATGTTTTAACAGCTATCCTTGCCCTCTACATTTAGAAAATGTGGTGAAACACGGGGCTAAGTTTCAAAAAACATGTTTCTATAAAAAATTATGGTAATCTACAGTCTCGATGACCTTGCGGTATACCCGTAATTTACGCGGCACCATTGAATTAGAATAATATTGTCGTAGTAGCAGAACTTGGTATTTATGAAAGAAAAAGCAACCTCATTTGACATTGCCCACCTTGCCGGTGTGTCACAGTCAACGGTTTCCCGGGCACTTAATAACAGCCCTTTAGTTAATCTAGAAACCCGTGAAAGGGTTCAGCGAATAGCCCGTGAACTCAATTACAAAGTGGATAAAAACGCGAGTAATTTGAGAAAGCAAAAAAGCAGTACTATCGCGCTTTTGCTGTTTGAAGATCCTACCTCTGACGACTCTATGATCAACCCCTTCTTTTTAGCCATGTTGGGCAGCATAACACGCGCCTGTGCACAAGCTAACTACGATTTATTGGTCTCTTTTCAGAATTTAGAAGATGATTGGCATGCTGAATATGAAGACTCCAATAAAGCTGATGGCATTATTCTACTCGGCTACGGTGACTATACCGACTACCAGAATAAAGTAGCGCAACTTGAATCTCAAGGTACCCATTTTGTCCGTTGGGGAGCACCCGATGAAGCCCATCCAGGTGTCAGTATAGGGTGCGATAATTACCAAGGTGGACAAAAAATTACAGAGCACTTAATAGGGTTAGGTAAAAAGTCGTTTGCTTTTATCGGTGACAACGGTGATCACGCCCCCGAGTTTAAGGCTCGTTTTGACGGTTACATGAATACGCTTCAGCAATATCATCTGAATATGAACAGTGTGCAGCGAAATGCGATATCAACTGAAGATGCAGGCTTTGAAGCAATAAAATCCCTTTTACAAAGCAATGAATTACCCGAAGCAGTAGTGTGCGCTTCAGATCTTATCGCTATGGGCGTTTTACGGGCATTACGTCAAGCACATATCAGTGTACCCGACGATGTAACTGTTGTGGGATACGACAATATCGCCGTGTCAGCGTATACCACTCCTTCACTGACCACGGTTCAACAAAATACAAAATTGGCCGGTGAATTATTGGTCTCAACCTTGTTGAAAGCCATTAACAACGAAGAGGTTCAGGACTTTCTCATGCCTGCTGATATTATTGTTCGCCAATCGTGTGGTAGTGAATAACTGCCACAAAACTTCAGGCTTTACCATTAACTAGTCTAAAAAACACTCTGTTTTCAACGTGATGTTTAAGGCTTCTAGATATGTAAACAATGACGTACCCAATAGTGTTCTAAGTGGTAGATGGTATAAGCAAAAAGAGTGTGAGTGAAAAGAAAGAGAGTGGCGCCTCTAAAAGCTCTAGGGCGCCATATTAGATTTATTGTCTGGTGACTTGATGTTTCACCGCTTGCAGAAGCGCGTTGTTATCAATCGCCCCCTCGTGAACCCATACTTGTACGCCATTTGCGCCCACATCTGTTACAAGCGCACCGTTTTCATCAAGGTACTGTTTTTCACCGGTCAGTTGTTCAACCCAATGTCCCTTTTGCATGTATTGTGAAACATTGAACTGGGTTTCGCTATTCCCTTTATTAAGTAGAACCAAGGCGGTTTGTTGTTCTTGTGGCGTTTGCAACACGCGTAAAAACGCCGCCTTATGACCGGCAAGTTCAATATTGACCTGTACTCCTCGTTGCAAGGCTGGTGTATTTTTCCTTACGTTGGCAATGTTACTTAGCGATTGCTGAATTGGATGTGACGTCGCTTGACCAATACGCGCCTGCCCCACATAGTTGCGGTTCCCCGCATGCTCGGCAGTGCCCCTCATGTAACCTATTTCGGAGCCCATATACACAACAGGTATTCCCCTTACAGTAAAGAGCCAGTTATGCGCATTAATAAAGCCATTGTCTGTTGCATTCATACGCGGCATGTCATGGTTGTCGTAAAACGTGGTGAGCTCATACGGGTTGTGATAAGGACCGTGTGTTAAATGCAAGACGCCCGCTAAATCTTTGAAATCACTTTCTAGTGGTTTTTCAAAAACATTTACCATTGCCTTTTGCATTGGAAAATCTAATACACTTACGCCACCATTTTTAGGTAAAGTGTGCTGGGCAATATTATTGGCTTCATAGTCAAAACTTTCCCCAAACATAAAGAAATCTGGATAGTGCGCACGTACTCTATCGGCGGTTTCACGCCAGAAGGCATGCGGAACATGGCGAATAGTATCTATTCTGAATGCGTCAGCACCCTGCGTTATCCAGTATAAATAGCTATTTATTAGATAATCACGTACTGCTGGGTTTTCGTCATTTAAATTAGAGAGTTTGACCAAGTCAGGGTAATTGTGGAAAAAGCTATGCAGTGGATTATTTTCGATATCTAGTGCTTCTGGTGCTAGATTTTGATGATCGGCGACTAATTTACCATCAGCATCATATAACTCGCCATAACCGGGTAAATCGTAGTCCATGGTAAAACTTGGGCTGCCATGGTTGGCGACGATATCAAAAACAGATTTCAAACCATATTTTTCACGCATTGCTGAGGTATACTCTTTCACCCCCAGATCCTGGCTAATCAGGTGCTCATCGGCTTTATAAAAGTTAGTTGCCCAGTAACCGTGATATCCGGTTTTACCGCCGTCTTTAAACGCACCACCGTATGTAATTGGTTCATCACCATTAAAAGCATAATCGGGGTTGTCCACAACGGGTGTTAACCAAACTGCAGTAAATCCCATATCAGCGATATAAGCACCGTTATTTAAAATCCCTTTTAAATCGCCGCCCATATAACCTACATAGGCTGTTTTGCCTTCAGGTCCCGCCAGAGGAAGTTGCCATGTAGGGTGTTCCCCGCCCTGAGTTTCATAATTGTTGTTTGGATCACCATCTACAAAGCGATCGGTCATAACAAAGTAAACAGCCTCACTGGCAAACGGGTGTGTAGTGCCTGCTATCATCAGCGCTTCGTTGTTTTCAGTACCTTTTGTAAACAGCTCTTTGCCATCCTGTCCAATAGTCGTGCAACCACTCGATAACGCACAAGCGGTAAGTATGGCAATCGTTGTCGGTTTCAAAAACATGGATTATTCCCCTTTAACCGTAGCGTGTTCATGTGTATCAGACTCTTTTACAAAGAACACCGCTAATGCGCCAATAAGCATGGAAATACCCGCAACCACAATAATGTATTTAGCATCGTTATCAAACACGCTACTTAATATCCAGCCTGCAGTAAGGCCTGATACAATCTGTGGAGCGGCAACAGTAAAATTAAAAATTCCCATGTATACGCCAGTCTTATTAGCAGGTAGTGCACCAGCTAACATAGCGTAAGGCATTGCAAGAATTGCAGCCCAGGCGATGCCAACACCAACCATCGGAATAAGTAATTTAACGGCACCTAATGGCACAGTCACTTCAGTTATCAGCAAGTTTACATTGACCATGGTCAAATCTTGGAATAACAAGAAGCTGACGTAACTCAACCCGCCTAACGCCAATGCACCTGCATAGACAATTTTACGCCCGAACTGATCGGCAAGACGAGCTAGGAAAACTGAAAAAATTGCAGCAAATACTGAGTATGCCGCAAACAATATTCCTACCCAATCGCCAGCAGCGCCTTTAGCCATAGTGATACTTTCAGGTACCATTGGCGCTGCTGCAATAAATGCAGGGTCAAACCACTGTTTATCCACATTCCAAATATGCTGAGTAATGGCAGGTGTGGTGTACACCCACATAATAAATAAGGCAAACCAAGAGAAAAACTGAACAACAGCCAATTGTTTCATCGTTTTGGGCATGTTTTTTACAAGCCTGAAAAATTCTGCAAGTCGCGTCATCAATGGCGCTTTGGTCTGGCTGTTTTCTGTAACGGTTTCTTCTTTAAGCCCTTTATAACGATTATAGTCTTGTGGTGCGTATTCTTTCGTTCGAATGACAGTCCAAATTACCGTGCCTAATAACACAGTAGCGCCAATATAAAATGCCCACATAACTGACGGTGCTACCTCACCCATTTGTGCCGTGTTTTCTAACCCAATGACATTGGTTAATACAAAAGGAAGTATTGATCCAATAACCGCCCCAATGTTAATGAGCAGTGATTGAATAGAGTAACCCACATTGCGCTGTGACGGAGGCACCATATCTGAAACTAGTGAGCGAAACGGCTGGAAGCAGACATTAAATGAAGCATCCATAAGCGCCACCATCAATGCTCCCATTATCATAGGCGCAAGAAAAGCAACGAAAATGGGGGCATTAGGTAGTAAAATCATACCCACCACTGCTGCAATAGCACCGGCTAATATAAATGGGCGGCGACGGCCGAGTCTGTTCCAGGTTCTATCTGATGCTGAACCAACAATAGGCTGAACAATAAGCCCCATGACCGGTGCAACTAGCCAAAATAATGAAAGCGAGTGTAAGTCAGCGCCAAGGTCAGAAAGTATACGACTCACATTGGCATTTTGCAGTGCGAAGCCAAATTGTACTCCCAGAAAGCCAAAGCTCACATTCCATATTTGCCAAAATGACAGGCGCGGTTGAGTTGTTTGCATAGTTTACTCTAGTTATTGTTGTTATCTTAAAATTTCGGTTACTGTACGACAAATACCGTTGCTGACATGGCTGGTAATGACAATGTATCGTCAATTTCAAACCCAGCACCATCGCTCACACGGGTAACTTTGTGGTATTGGCCAAGCAAGGCTTCATATTGCTTAAGTGAAAGGTCTTGCTCCGCTTTATTTAATACCACCATCAACATGCCCTCTTCCGGCGTATCTGACACTCTAAAATAGGTATAAACTCCATTTACAGGTGCGTAGTGCTTTAAGTCACCATGAAAAAAGTTAGGGTGTTGTTTGCGCAGCTTGAGTAATGTTTTGACTCGGTTTTGCGCCCAGGACTCTTTCTTATTCAAGCCTTCGCCAGTAAAGTAGTTCTTTCCACTTTGTGCTGGCCATCCATCAGCAAAATCAGACCTGATAATACCGTGATCTGTACTGTTTGGGTTATCCATTAACACTTCTGTGCCGTAAAAAACCTGCGGAATACCGCGCGTGGTCAAAATTAATGTGATGGCCATATTCCACTTGTCGATATCGCCATTCACTTGGGTTAACAATCGACTCATATCGTGATTATCAGCAAAAACGACCAAATTATTAGGGTCTGCATAGAGAAAATCAGTAGCGAGAATTTCATAAATGGATAAAAACCCACCATTCCAGCTTTCATCACTGTTCAGTCCTTTGATAAGCGCACTTTGTAACGGAAAATCCATTACCGACGGTAACGCACTTATATAATTGTCATGTCGTTGACTGCCCGCTTGCCAATACGCAGTAATTGCAGGGTTCACAGACCATTCTTCGCCAACAATATTGAAATTAGGGTACTCTTCCATTACCCGCTGAGTCCACTGACTGAGAAAAGCCTTATCAGAATAAGAGTAAGTGTCTACCCTTATGCCACTCAGATCTGCATATTCAACCCACCACAACGCGTTTTGTATAAGGTAGGTGGCTAAGTGTGGATTGCGTTGATTTAAATCAGGCATTGTAGGCACAAACCAACCATCGCTAAAACCACGCTTATCACTGTCTACAGCATGGGGATCGTGTAAAGATTCTCTTCTGTGTGTAGTGCCAACAAAGTTGCCATTATGGTTTACCCAATCCTTTGCGGGTAAATCTTCCATCCAAGGGTGATTGCTGCCTATATGGTTCAATACCATATCCATGATAATACCAATGCCCTTTTCACCCGCTTTTTCGCTTAACGCTAAAAACTGATCATTACTGCCAAATCTTGGATCAATTTTATAATAATCGGTGGTCGAATAGCCGTGATAGCTATACGTATCCATGGCATTTTCTAATAGGGGCATAGTCCAAATCTGACTAAAGCCCATCTCTTCAACATACGACAAGTGTTCGATAATACCCGCAAGGTCACCACCGTGACGTCCGCCTTTATCTTTGGGATTATACGTATCGACATAACCTGTAACGGTGTCGTTACTGCTATCCCCGTTTGCAAAACGATCTGGCGTTATTAGATAAATAGCGTCATGTGAAGTAAACCCCTGGCGTTGGGCTGAATCAGTCTTACGTTTCAATAATGAGTAAGTTACGCTGGTATCTAGCCCATCACTATTAGAAATATGTAAAACGATATCCCCAGCTGTGGCATGTTGAGTATTTAATTTCACAAAAAGGTAATTATCACTATCGAGTGACGTTACTTTCTCGATTTCAACGCCGTTTGCTTCACTTTCGTCAATACGAACCTTACTGTGGGCAATGCCTTCGCCGTACAGCATAAGTTCAACGTGAGGCGATTTCATCCCTGCCCACCAATTGGGAGGTGACACGTCAATCTGGTTAGCTTGTATTAGCGGGGAACATAAAAAAGCGGTGGGTAGTATGACAAGTTTACTAAATGTAGTTCTGTACAGTCGATTGACTAAGGGCTTGAGAGTAATCACGGCGACCCCATGTTAAAATAACGTTAAGTGATAGTGTTACCGTGATACTACCTGTGTTGTAGAGGAAGACCAATGCACTGCATACGTATTCACAGTGCAATTGGCCTTAGTGTATAGCGATATTGAGGTCTTTTTAATCGACCCATATACTGTTAACTAGAAAGAAAATACTTTTGTTTGTAAGCCTTGTAGTCTTATAACGGCACTGTATGAATCTGCCTCTTTATTGAATGACGTACTTTCGTGATCCAATAAAGGAGAAAGCGATACGTGTTGGCCCACATCACCTAACACGTTTTCTGGTATGGTAAGCACGATGTTTTCTATCGCTTCTTCAGAAAAATTCGCTAGCACGACAAAACCGTGTCCGTCTTTCACTCGCGCAAATGCCATCTGTGACTCAGAATACGCCGAGTTATGAATAGCGAGATTTTCACTATGCAGGCTGACCAGTTCACCATTAATGGCTGGGTTAGACTTGGCAATAGCCATCACTTGCTCATAGAAGGCACGCAGCGCTAATTCGTCCTTTGTCGACTGCCCACCATCGAATTGTCCATTGTTCATAAATCGTTGATGTGCAGGTACCCCAGCATAATCAAAAATAGTAGTTCGCGTAGGGTCGCCAAACCCCATATCTTCGCTACCATCTTCTCCAACATCCTGTCCGAAATATAATAAGGTAGGTGACGCACTGATTAGTGCACTGACCGCAAGCGCCGGTTTACCCTTTAGAGCATTTCCGGCAAAGTCTGGACTAGCAATACGTTGTTCGTCGTGATTTTCTAAAAAATGCAGCATATGCGGTGCTATGTCTTTTATTTCCTGATGAATAGCAACCAGATCACTAACCTTACCATTCCCCTGCATAATGAGTTTTAACATGTCGTAAAAACCTACTTTGTCATACAGATAATCCATTTTTCCTAACTGGATATAATCGCGATACTTAGCCGGCTGATAAACTTCAGCCAACAAAAACGCATTTGGGTTCTTTGCCTTAATGCTGCTGTTGAGGAAAGACCAAAATTCTACCGGCACCATTTCAGCCATATCATAGCGAAAACCATCAACACCTTTGTCTAACCAGTAATGGGCGATATCTCTAAATTTATACCAGGAATCAGGTAAGTCCTTATCTTGCCAAAATGCATTGTGTTCAGCGTATGATTTAGTGGCATAGTCCTGGGGTAAAACAGGAAAATCATAAGAGCCATCAGGCTTCACACCATAATTTACTTTAACGGTTTCATACCAATCGTTAATATCAGGCTGTGCAGCACGGGCACCGTTTCCTGTCCATTTCGCAGGAGACTCTTGGAATTGGCCATCAGATAAAGGATGAGACTCCCCGCCCAGCACTTGATAATTTGCGGAGGAAGGCACTACAAAGTCTTCGCCTACGACATAATAAAAATTGTTGTGTTTGGCATAGACGACCGAGGTATCGTCATTTTCACCAAAGTCAGTTACGCCCTCTGGCGCTGAAAGTGACGTGTAATCGCGCGCTACGTGATTAGGCACTATGTCAATAATCACCTGTAAACCCGCTTCATGTGTTCGTTTCACTAGGGCTTCAAACTCTTCTAAACGCTTTGCAGGGTCTGTTGCCAAATCTGGATTAACATTGTAGTAGTCTTTCACCGCATAAGGTGAACCTGCACGACCTTTTACTACATCGGGATCATCAACACTGATACCAAATTCACTATAATCGGTAACCAGCGCATGGTGAGGGACGCCTGTATACCAAACATGACTAGTGCCTAAAGCTTTAATTGATGCAAGTGCCTGCTCAGTAAAATCAGTAAACTTACCTACACCGTTTTCTTCAAGCGTACCCCACGGTTTATTGGTAGTATTGGTATTACCATATAAGCGAGTAAACACTTGATAAACGACCGGTTTACCCTGTCTTTCATCCACAGCTATTTGGCTGTTTTGTGTTGCCGCAATATGGCGCTGTGTGGTTTCTTCATTATTCATAGTAGTTGGCTCTGTACATGCCATCAAACCTAAAGAAAACATGGAAAGAATTACGGGTTTAAATGAAGGAGTAGCCTTTAATGTCAACATGTAAATACTGTGGTCTATTATAGATACTGACAGCATACGCGTTAACTCTATGTTAAAAAATATGCATACGTATTCAAGCATAAAAAAGCCACCTCGAATTGAGGTGGCTTTACCCAGGGAGTTGGGTTTTTAGTTAAAACGTACCGTTATTCCAGCGTTAACACGACGGCCTAACAAGTCATAGAGAGGATCGAAAGTATAGCCTGGAGGCACCTTATTAAAGGCGTTCCGAATACCAACATACATATCAACATTTTCGCTATATGCGTACTCTACACTGAAGTCATGTGTCCAAATACTGCCCACGAAACCTGGGTCAGTATCTTCTGGAGAGCCACCACCTGGTGAGACATCAAACGTCGCTACACGGTCAATATAACGACCTGTATAGTTAAAGTTCCATTCATCGAGGCGATAATCAACAATAGTACGGAACTGGTACTCTGGGTCGCCAAGCTCACCTACTTCTACGTCGATTTCGTCTGGACGGTCTTGGAATTCAAACACTTCAAGCTCGTTTACTTTATTACCTTGGAAATTAATACGGATTTCGCCGGGCAAATCGAAATCAGTTAACTCAGTGGTATAGCGCACTTGGAACTCGATACCAGCAGTATTAATGGCTGATGCATTGATGAAGCCAGAACGAACTAAATCAATGTCAAAATCTTCTCCACGGTCTATTTGCGAGCAGAAACCAGTATCTGGCCCCCCCGTCGCATCAACACAGTTATCAGCAATATCTTGAGCTGTTACCTCTGTGATTGCATCTTGAATTTCAATATCGTAGAAATCAATGGTAACAGATAGATTTTCAACAAACTCAGGTGTCCATACTACACCCACAGTTCTTGATTCACTTGTTTCTGAAAACAGGTTAGGATTGCCGCCCGATAGAATTTGAATACTTACGTTATCGTTAGCTTCAAATCCTTCAGGAATACCCAACGCTGCACAGTTTGCGCGACGATCTGGATCGTCATCGATATTGTCCGCGTCACACGGGTCGCTTACACGAGCAAAACCAGGAGACAATGGAGAGAACGCCTCGTCAACATTTGGTGCACGTACTGCTTCACCTACTGTTCCGCGAATACGTAAGTCTTCTATAGGCGCCCACATAAAACCGACTTGCCACGCATCTGCACTACCCGCATGGGAATAGTCTGCTGCACGGTAAGCGGCGTCAATAGATAGTTCTTTGGCTAACGTTACATCAGCAAGTAAAGGAAGACGCACTTCTACAAAGAATTCTTCAACATCGTAACCGCCAAACGAATCAGGCGTAGCCGCATTAGTAAAGAAACCTTGTTTGGTAAATTCGTCAGTAGTAGTCACTACGTCTTCTTCACGGTATTCGTAACCCAATGCAATGCCAACTGGACCTCCAGGTAGTTCGAACCATTGCGTTGAATCAAAAGAAACAGTACCACCGTACATTTGTTGGGTAATTTCGTCTTCACGCTGAACATTACCTGATACGAAATCTACCGCTGCCTGACTGGCTTGGCCGAATCCAAACGGATTAAATGGAGCACAGTTTTGACCGTTAACAGCAGCAGGATCTTCATAGTCATCCCCTTGTAAGTCAGGCACTTGGCTTCGACATGCCGCTTCGCCTGTTGCGGGGTCGATTACTGAATCAAGTGCCGCAACAAAGTTAGTTGGTATCAAGTCGTTCAATGTACGACGTTTGTTAGATACTTCACCTCGGGTGTAATATAGGTCGTAGTCAAAATCGGTATCACCTAAAGTGAAGAAGCCTTGGAAGCCACCGACAAAGCGCCATAGTTTACGGTCATTCGATGCAGAACGGTTACCGATGTCGTCAAAAAACCGCGAGAAACCAACTACTGACTGACCTCCACTTAAAAGACGCGCACGTGTTGCATCGTCAAGATATGCATTGTCATTAACATTAATCGACACGTTACCGAAACGAAACGATGGTTGAAACTGCTGTTCGATTTGTTTGTCTACGTACTTAATATCGCCATAAAAACGAATGTTATCGGTAAGGTCATAGCGAAAAGTACTTGCCAGCGTTAACGTCTCTTGGTCTGGAACATAATTACGGTAGTCTTCACCAAAAAAAACCGTATCGTAACGCTGATCAAAGTTACCAAAAGCAAAACTATTGGTACCGTCTCGCGAAACCTGATCAATAGGCGAACCGTCTGGCGTAAAAGTAATGCGAGGACCACCTCCAAAGGGGTTGATTACACCAAAGCCGTTGATCATTTCAGAGCCCACATAACGACGACGTAAACGGTCAGGAATACCGTCATCTTCACCCGTGTTATCGGGGTTTACAATAGTCCCCCACGCCTCTGCTTGCTGTAGATCTGGCTCCATTACTTCGGCAATGTTGTTCATTTCAGCAAAGAACGTAACATTACCGCGTCCATCCGCAGTGCTTGCACCAACAAGTGCACTATAATTGTTAGTTCTGTAACCAACATCTTCAAGATCAGCTGAACCGTCGAAGTTGAGCTCTACACCTTCATAGTCATCGCGAAGAATTACGTTGATTACCCCTGATACCGCATCAGAACCATAGATTGCAGATGCACCACCGGTTATAACTTCAATACGATCAATCATTGCCGCGGGTATGGAGCCTGTATCAACCGCATTAGAGAATGGTGAGCCCGCTACGTGACGTTTACCGTTAACGAGCGTCAATGTACGGTTTTCACCTAACGAGCGAAGGTCAGGTGAACTTAAACCAGCGTTCGCATTGCTGTTATTATTACCAATAAGTGTTGAACCCGCCGCTATTGCCGGAAGCTCAGCAAGGATACTTCCTAAATCTGGCGTACCAAAACGCTGAATTTCTTCTGCACTGACTGAAACAATTGGAGCTGGAGTAGAAAGTTCGGCCCGTTTAATGCGTGAGCCTGTCACCTGAATTTTTTCTACTGCTTCTTCTTCTGCGTTGGTTGGCTCTTGTGCCATTACCGGAAATGCAAGAGAACCGACTAGACCGAACAGGGTGGCGTTTCGGACAGCCGTATTAACTAAGCTTTTTCTAAACATGTGGTTTCCCTTTTATTATTTTAGCTTACATATGTAAGCAATTTGAAAGATAAACCCATGTTTTCAGGCATTCAATCCCTTAACATATTTGTAATAAATGCATTGTAAATAATTTGTAAATATTAATTAAAGACAACCCTTAATTAATCTTGCTCACAAGCAATATTAGGAAATTGTAATTTATTTTGTAACAAAATGTAAAAAGAGATGAAAAACGTTGACTTATTACAAAAGTAATGAGAACAATTACCAGTCAATAAGCTACTTATTTGATATTTTGGTTTGGTTATTTTTATCACGGCTTTCTCTAATTAACGCATCACCGCGCAGGTAATCTGATTTTGCCAACCGGTCATACAATACTACATTTGCTGTTGCAGCCAGATTCATACATGAATAGGTAGGAATGTAGACTACGTGGTCACACCACGCTAAAACGTCAGTTGAGATACTGCCATCTTCTGGGCCAAACACGTAAAACGCGTTATCAGGGTGGTCAAAGTGCGGTAGCGGCGTAGCCCCTTCAACCAATTCAACGGCCACTACACTTGCATCACGTGGTACCACATCTTTTAAGTTTTCAACGCCAACTGTCGGGATAATTTTATGAAACGCTTTAGTATCAGCGTTAAACTCCTTTGCAAAACGATAGCGCTGCCCAGTATAAAAAACACTTGCCACTTGGTAACACCCTGCGGCTCTTAGTATTGCAGCAACATTGACGGGGTTCTTGGGGTTTAATAAACCAATAGAAACTTTCTGATTGTTCACTGAGACCTATGCTTGCTATGCACTAATTTTTCAATGTGCGGATCTTGCCACTTAATTCGATTTCAATCTACCGCGATTAAGGCATGAAAAACGCGTAATCAACCATTTGCCTTGACACGCTATCAAGCTGTTTATTGTACTAGCTCGCTTTTCTCACATTGTCCAACCCCTTGAGATAACGACGACTCATACGCTTGCCCATTGCATAACCTTTTATGAGCTTCTTTTTATCCATGGTTAGGCGTTTTACACAAAACCCCTCTTCTGGTGCAATAAGAGTAACTTTACAATCTTGAGGTGGATGATTAAGGAACGAAAGGGTTTCATTATACGTTTTTGCTCGTTGAAGTAGCGTATTGAGCAAAGCTGGCTGTTCTCCATACATTTTTTCCAGCAGCCATGTCGATTTAAGTTCTGGTTTAGTAAAGCCGTATGGCTGAGACAAAATAACGGTGATATCCCTTGCCCCCATCGCGTATGACTGCCTAACGGGAATGGCGTCTGCCACTCCACCATCTACGTAGCATTGTCCGTTAATTGAGGGTTGATCTCTAAACGCAGTAGGTAAAGCACATGAAGCGACCATTAAGTCATCAATGTTATCCGCTGTTGCTTTGATGTATTCACATTCTCCGCTACTTACGTTAGTCACTCCAACATACAGTGGTATGGTTGAGTTGTTTGTCGGGCAAGGAATATCCAGCGCTTTACGGGAATAGTGCCATAGCCAGTGGACATCTGTCATATGACCACCTTTTACAAAGCGCAGCGGACTAAAGAATTCTCGTTTGGTTGCATATTGGGTAATGATGGTTTTGCTGAGGCCGTGCATTTTGGATACATACGTCGATAAATTCGTCGCGCCGGCGGAAACGCCAATGGTAAAGTCAAAGTCGAAATAATTTTCTTCCATTAACTTATCAAGTGCACCGGCAGCAAATATACCCCGCATTGCGCCTCCTTCAACAACAAGTGCTTTTTTCATGACAAACTTCCTTATGATGTCGCTTATTACTCAATATCGACAAGCCATATACGGGCAAATTTCTCAGTCGATAGCTTGCTGACTAACAAACGTGTTTATGCCTCAACTACTATTTCTTGTATGTTTTCTTCAATTTCTGTTCCACTATTTTTAATTAAAATAATTTAAAAAAAAACGCGGCAATTGCCGCGTTTTTCATGGGTAATTAATCTCTACTTTTTACTTACCGTAAGCGATGGAGAATTACCGTCTGGGCCGACAACCATGAATTCATACAATCCCCCTTCGGTCACCTCTATCACTAAATTATTATTGCTGTTGCCAAGTTGTTTGGGCTGGCCTACTTCTACGACATTTGACGTGGCATCATTAGGGTTACCTAAATTAACGGTCGCCCAATCTCCAGAAGCCACTTTAAACTCTATCGTTCCGACTGAAAGCTCAACATCGGCCTGATAAATACCATCTCCTTGATAAGTAAACATATCTACCGTACCCCACCCGTTCATACCACCGCGTACATACACTTCGGTATTTCCCCAATAGGCCTCTTTAAATACGCCAATAGTAGGGGTATTTAAATCGTTCACATTAAACACGAAGACATAACGGGCTGCTTCTTCGATATTAAGAACAAGGTTATCATTTGTTCTTGCCAGCGCGAGTGTTTGTCCTGGTGCGATAGTTTTATCTAACTCGTCTGACGAAAGCGCACCGAAATTAATTGTGTTCCAATCCTCAGATGCTACTTTAAACTCGTAGGTGCCTGGCTCCATATCACGTGCAAACGTGTAAATTCGTCCACCTTGGTAGGTAAAGGCTTCATCCGTGCCCCATCCATTCATTGCACCACGAAGATACACTGGCGTACCAACATAGGGCTCTTCGTTCTCTATCTTAAGAATAGGCGCTTCACTGTCCGTTGCGTCAACAGTAAATAAATAGGTTGCGCTAATACTTGGTGTGAAAGACAGGTTGCTATTCGTGCGGGCTAACACTTTCTCTTCACCTAAGTGTACTTCACCACTGTCACCATCCGGAGCACCAAAATTAACGGTAGACCAGTCTTCAGAGGCAAATTTAAACCCGTAAGTCGAGTCGCCTTCGAGTGCTACTGCAACAGTATAAATACCACTACCTTGATAGCTGAATGCATCTTGTGTAGACCAGCCGTTCATATCACCGCGTAAATAGGCCGTTGTATCACCGTATGGCACGACATCGGGTGCACCAGCTGTTGCAAACGCTGACAGGCCGTAACCTTGTGCGCCTGATTGCGGTTTAACGAAAATAGCAATAGTTAACGCAGGTACTGTAAACGTGCCGTTTCCGTCTTCACCTTCACTAAAGTTAGCCCCACGTACTAATGCGTCGATAGAGTTCATTTGCGTGTTGTGTAACATAAAGCCGGTTGCGGTATTCACCGTAATGGATTTTTCTTCGTATCCGGTATTTACCAATACCATAACAGCGTCGTTCAATACATCTAGGTCAGAACGAACTTGATCACCGTTGGTAGATAGCCCATCATCAATGCTCATGGCAATTAAACCACGTTGTTGACGTGCACCTATGTTGTGGAAACCTATACGATCGATAATTTCATCACTGGTCGTTAATCTAAACAACGGACTAGACATGCGAATTGATAGCAATTCGGCAAACACATCCGACGCGAATATAATATCGTTCATTGTGGCTGCACGTTCTGGGTCATAAATAAATTCACCCATTTCTTCCCAACGTCCTTGATTGTCTTGCGCTAACGGCAGGCCCACATTCCAATTATTGGTTTCATAAGTAAAATCGACATAATTAAACCAGTCACCTGAGTCATAGGTATTTCTGTCCATGGATTTGGAGCGCAACATATCGCCGCCCATCTGGAGAAATGGAATACCTTGTGAAACCAGATTAATCCCCATTGCCACATTCTGTGCGCGAACGCGCTCGGCTAAGCTAATGTCATCTGGTAGAGTGTAGTTTAATTGATCCCAAAGTGTCTCATTATCGTGTTTGGACACGTAATTAATAATATCTGCTGGATCGTCGGCATAGCCACCTAAGTTACTGGTTGCACTGGCACTGCCTGAAGACGTTTCCAGAATATAGCCTTTTAAGGTACCCGCCATGCCCATTTTCACGCGATCTTGATCACTTAACAGTGCATCTGATTCAGGCGTAAAAATATTGCCTTGACGAATGGCTTCACGAATTCGGTCATTAAATGTGCCTATTTCGCTGCCCGCCATATTTAGCTGGCTAGCTTGTTCGTAACCGCGGTCAATCTTAGTCCACCCTTCTCCGTAGAAGTAATTATCTTCATCAAGTGTCTGAACCGCTTCGCGCAAACGAATCATGGTGTCTTTCGTCGCCTGACTCATAATATCGAAGCGGAATGCATCATATTTGTAGTGCTCAGTCCAAATTAGAAGCGAATCTTCCATGAATTTTTCCATCATGGTATTACGCGGTTCGGTATCGTCACAACAGGTTTCACGAACGATACTCCCGGTATCCAATTCATAGCGGTGATAATAGCCAGGCACAACTTTATCAAGCACAGATTTGGGGAATACACCCGATGCATTGGTATGGTTGTACACCACATCTAATGCTACGCGAAGACCCATTTCGTGTAATGCTTGGATCATGGCACGCATTTCAATAATACGTTCCACGCCTTCTGCATCAGACGCAAAGCTTCCCTCAGGTGCATTAAAATGGTGGGGATCGTACCCCCAATTAAAGGTATCGACATTGCGTAGGTCGTTTGTAAGCTGTTGTGCTTTTGCAGCCTGAGAAAGGGGATCGTACGAGTTATACACATCGATTAAAAGCGCACTGGCACTTTCCTCTTCACACACTGCCGCGTCACTGTTAAGGCGACATAGTTCGCCTACGGTATCGTATAAATCGATGGTATTTCGCGGATCTTCATCAATGGTTGCAATATCGTTTGCAGGCAACACATGGAAATAATTAAGCCCTGCATTAACCAGTTTTTTAAGGTGTTCAACTGGCGCCGTACCTGTTTCAGTAAAAGCAAGGTACTTACCTCTATTGGCTTCACTGGTCGACATATCCCTAACGCTGAAGTCACGAATATGGCCTTCATAAATAACCGCATCTTCAGGATTAACAATTTCTGGAATGTCATGACTGTCCCAACCATCGGGTTTTAGATCATCATCCGCCAGATTAATAAATCGTGAAAAACGACCATTGGTACTAAGCGATACCGAGTATGGGTCAGTCACTAACAGGGTTTCAATGTTACCGGTAAAGGGATGATAAACCGTAACTTCATATCGATAGAGTTGTCTATCTAAACTCATGTCGCCTTCAAAATGCCAAACGCCTGATGTTTCTTCACGGGTCATAGGGATGCGTTGGCTAAGCGTTTTGCTAGGCGTATAAATCAGTAATTCCACTTTACTCGCTGTCGGTGCCCAAAGTGCAGCGGTAATGCCGTTATCAGTGTAAATTCCCCCCAGTGCAGCTTCATCTGCGTCATTGTCTCCCTGGGTATAAACAGCATCTAGTACTTTGGCAAGCTGTATACCTGTAGCAACAACAAGGCTGCCTTGGGCATCATAACCCCCGACTACGGCTTGCGTGGTCAGGATAGTTTTTACGTCGTCAATCGACCAGTCACCTTGCCACGCTTGCATATTGCTTAAATGTGGCGCAAAAGCGATCTGCTCTTGTGTTAACGCTGAAGTACTCAACTGTACAGCAGTACCATTGATGCCGCTTTCAAGTGAACTTTCAAGGTCTGCCTGCGCTGAATAATGTAGCTTCACATCAGTTACTGTCTCAGGTACGTCCCACAAAATGGTATTAGCGTCCAACCAATGGGCACCAAAACCGTCTATGTCCACAGGCTGAGGGCCTAACGACAAGATGGGGAATTCAAAAACGGTGGGTTCACCAGACAGGGTAAAATTCATGCGGGTGAAAGTGGCATCGTCCTGGATAAGCGATCCTTTAAAATCACTGCCCCCCATTTCTTTACCGGCATCATCTGTGCCCTTGTGAATAATAAAGTTATGACAATTGCCATATCCTTCTTTTAAATTGAGTACCCAATAGGCGCCGTAATTAGGATCTATTCCCGAGTGAATTCGTCCATTAGCCCAGTCTGTATCTGAATCAGCGTATGCATCACAGGTATCGTTATTCCATGTGTGTAGCCGCCAACCTTCATAGGCTGGATCATTACTCGAATTGTCTGCATCAACCGATGCGCGGTTGTAATAGAGTACTGCCTGATTAGCAGACGGTGTAAAAACTGGCGCTGGTAGTGTGGGATCGGCGCCTACTACACAAGCGTCATTTGTTTCGTTGGGTACCGTTGGCGGATCACATTGAATTGGCGGCGGTGGGACACATGCCGTGCCTGCTTCATTAGGGACATTCGGTACGTCGCAGGTTAATAATTGATTGGTTCCCGACTCCACGCCCGAACCGCCACATCCCGCTAGGGTTAAACCGCCTACTACGAGAAAGGCAGCCTGCCATACTCTCACTTTAGTAAACATAAATTTCTCCTGAAAAAAACCACTTTTCCCGGCATTAGCCGCACTACACACAGAGCTTAGGTTTGAATTTTTCATAGTTGGTATGTCATCCCTAAGAAGTATTGCGTGCCAAAGTATTGAATGGTTCCCGTCTGTTCTTCAGACGAGAAATAGCTTTTGGTAGGCTCATCGGTCAAATTGTTAACCTGGAACAAGACGCTCCAGTTATCGTTAATTTCGTATGACGCTTGGTAATCAATCACTAATTCGTCATCAAAGTTAACGACTTGATCATTAACTGCGACCTGCTGTGAAACAAAAGCGTCGCGATACCGGCTTGATAAACGGGTCTCAAAACCTTCGTATTCCCAGAATACGGTCAACGTTGCGACATTCTCAGAAAGCCCTGGTAAATTAGCGGCATATACCCCATTGCCTAGGGTGCGTTGAATTTCGCTTTCCGTGTAGGAATAACTCGCACTTACCCCCAATCCGGAAAGCATACCTGGCAGCATGCTATATATTTGGGTATAGGCGACTTCAAGCCCTCTTATATAACCGCCTTCGGCGTTATTGACAGCGGTACTGTAACTGCCGTTTTCAGTGGGTACGGTAACGAAGATAGGATCGCCATTTTCGTCTCTGGCTAATTCAGCTGCTTGTCCAGTGAATTCTGGTGCAAGGTAAACAGGTACACTGACGTTATCTGGAATGACAATACCATTGGCTTCAAAGTCAAAAGGATCAATTTCGATATCTTCAACAAACGATTCAATATCTTTATAGAAACCAGCGACAATGAAAGCACCTTCAGTTTCAGAGAAATAGTATTCCCACGAAACATCGTACTGGGTAGCGTAAAATGGCTCTAAATAAGGACTATTTCGCGCATTACCACTCACCCTCGCGGTAGGGTTAGATAAAGTAATTTCCCCTGAATCTCTGTCTTGAAACGCCGTCACTGTTTCTATCGTTGTAGACGCGTTTGCTGCAAAGCGGTTAATAGGTGCCCGCCCCATAACCTTGGCGGCGGCAACACGTAATTGCGTATCGTCGGTTAATTTAAAATTCAGGTTAATGGATGGCAGAACGTCGGTGTATTCATGGCTGATAACGGCCGGACGATAAAAGTTATTAATAAGTCCAACTTCATCGGCAATATTCTGCGCACCAGACGTAGGGTCACTCACCTCAACAGAGGTGCCAGTGTCTAAGTCTTCAATGAGTTGTGTCGCGCGTTGCAAGGTTGTAGAGCTTTGCTTACTTTTGATGTAGCGCACCCCTATATTCCCTGTTATGGGAACATCGCCAATTTCAGTACTGATATTAGCCATTAAATACGCTGAGTTTACTGTCTCAAATACATCGCCACTTTCCTGCATAGTCCACGCTGTTGCTGGGCCAGTACCGGGACCATTAATCACACCTGCTGCACCAGGGCCCCAAGTTTGTACGGGTTGTGGCGTTCCATCAGGAAACCATGCATTTAATGCACTGTTTAAATCAACGGATAAATAACTGGGGAAATAGGCAAAGTCACCACTCCAATTCACTTGTTCGACCATATCTGATGTAAGTCTAAGTGGCGGTTCACTAACAGAAAATGCACTGTCATTACCGTATTCAAACACTGAGCGATCATTGTTGTATTCTCTGTCAGAATAGCGATAACCAAATTCAAAGCCTGAAATAATTGGCGTGTCTACGTAATACTGGAAATCAACTCTATACGCATCTAACTCATCTTTGTTCTTGTAGGGATAAATGCCGTATTTACTCACCATAACCCGGTCAAGATCGGTAAACGCGTCGGTTTGATTAAACGCGATGTCGGGAAGGTCTAACCCGTTAAGCATATAAGATATTTGAACATTTTCATCAAAAACGGGATTGGCAGCAGTGGCATCTTCGCCCACCAAAGACCAAAGAAGTCCGTTTCTGAAGTCACTTTTTGCACTGGAGCGAGACACATCAAATTGTACCGCAAAGTCAGACGATATTTCCCAATGAGCGTTAACGCCCAAGTTAGTCACGCTATCAAAATCTTGGTTGTCATCATTGACTAATTCAACGCGGGTAAAGCTATTGTCTGTCCGTGAAAAAGTACCGCCAATAACGCTATTATTGACCACTATGGGATTGGTTATACCAGCATTAATACCACCAAGTTTTACGCGAAATCCGCGCGCAAATGCTTCAGAATCAAATTTAGAAACAAACGCATCTGCTTTTAACGTAAAGGTATCAATAGGCGCCCATTCAAACGCAGCCACATAACCATCGCGGGTTTCTTCACCGCCTTTGTGCTGCATTTCAAACCCTTCTGAAATGTATTCGCACTCGGGGCAATCGGCAGGACCATCGGTATCACCTTCTATACCATCCACATCGACCTGTCCGTTATAGGCAAGCCCAATAAACTGGGTTGAAACACTGGGCTGGAACAAACGCGCATAACCTAATGACACACCTAGGGTGTCGTCTAAGAATTTCCCCTGATACGAAAAACTCAGCCTGTGACCATACTCTGTCGCATCACTTACTTCAGAGGCGCGATCGTTATACATGCCACGCATGTTCGCGCTAAATTTGTGCTGTTCTTCAATTTCCAATGGAGATGCCGTCTTTAATTCAACAGTACCTGCTATGCCCCCTTCGATAAGTGATGCTTTGGGGGATTTGTACACCGCTGCCTCACTGATAAGCTCCGAAGGATATTGGTCGAATTCAATTGCACGACTACCACTAGTTGATACCTGCTCCCGTCCATTCAATGTTGAAAATACAAAGTCTCCTGACAAGCCACGAATATTAATTTGCGCTGCTTGCCCACCCGTTCTTACCGCCGATATGCCCGGTAAGCGGGTTAATGCGTCGGCCATTGATACATCGGGAAGACCACCGAGATCATCAGCTGATATTTGTTCTGACACAGTGTCAGAAAATCGCTTTTGGTTGAGAGACTGAATAAGGCTGGTACTAAAACCTCGAACTTCAATTCGTTCAACGGTTTCGTCTTCAATACGCTCTATTTCATCTAATGGGGTTTCTGGCGATTCTTGCGCATACAAAGGGTTAGCAAAGCATGCTAGCCCACTGGATATCAAGGCTGCCATGATGGTACTGGGTTTGAAGGTTTTCATTGGTGTCCCATTCCTTGTTTATTATCAACCCATTTGGGCATACCACACCCAAACGCGTTACTTTTGTCGACACCAAATACTACTGTTTTGTACAAAATAAGAGCAATGTGCTGCATACGTATTCATTAACAATATGCGAACAATTGAATAACATTGCGTTTATTTCTTTATTTAAGCATGACGAAAAAGTGACATTTAACAGGAAGGCGTGAATACCTCTGTTAACGAAAGGTATTCACGCGAAAAAGGAGTAAGCAAAGTTGCTGATAAAGATTGAGGCTATAGCATCAGTGGGATTTATACTGAATTAAAAACCTTTTAGCACATCTTGATGTGCAGTAAAGTTAAGCGCACAGCCCTGAACAAATTGCTCAACATTTTGTTCGACATAAAGATCCCCTTTACCCGGTTGATTAGCTGCTAATGGCGGAAAAGCACCATAGCCAGCTAATAAGCAGTGCCAAGACACTGAATCCCAATGCATGCCTATATTTTGTTGCTTAATCTCGGCCCCAAGATCGTCTCTGTTAAACCAACATTGCAGTATGCTTGCTAATGAGGCAGACATTACGTTGTTGTTTCTATTGTCGCGCCAATAATCACTATCATCACGTGTATTGAGTTTATAATGGGCAACAATATAGTCCCGCACCCGATCAAACCGTTCTTTTGCAAAGGAATTGTAGTTGTTTTGTTCTGTATTAGTGAATTGCCCTTTTTCATACAAATCGGCAAAGTGCTCTATGCAAATTTGTACTAAATGCAGTGCTGTAGCTTCCAACGGCTCAATAAAACCTTGAGATAGCCCCAATGCAAGACAGTTTTTATGCCAGTGCTTTTCAACCTGGCCGACCTTCATCTTAAGGTGTCTAGCCTCTATAGCGGAATTTTCTAATCCTAAAAACTGACGCAATTCACATTCTGCGGCATCAGCACTGGTATGTGCTGAACTGTAGACATAACCATTACCGGTACGGTTCTGAAGAGGAATTGTCCAGCACCACCCATAGGTTAACGCTGTCGATTGTGTTTCAACAGAAATCGAAGGCTGAACTGCTGTGGGTAATACAACGGCAGAATCGTTAAACAAATTGTCTTTGTAACTGGTAAAGCGAACGCCCAAGGTTTGTTGTAAAAGCAGTGAAGAAAAACCTGTGCAATCAATAAAAAAGTCGCCGTCAACATGTCCCTTGTCAGTCACTAATTGCTTGATATCACCATTATTGTGTAAAACGACATCCGTGATATTTGCACTTATATGACTTACATTTCGACTAACAGCAATGTCGCGTAGATAATTACCCAATAATGCACTGTCAAAATGGTAACCGTACTCCATTCTAAACGGAAAATTTTCAGGCGTAAGCGGTGCTTTATTTTGTTTTGCTAAAACACCATTTAGCAAAAAGTCCTCGCCTTTGACATGGGTGTCTAATCCAAGTCTGCGCGTACGGCAGTTTACTTCAAATGCTCTTTGGGTAAAGGTATCGGTTTGAGAAATAAAAGGATGGCGATAGCTATCTATTCCCGATGCAGGACTCCAATCGTTAAAACGAATACTTACTTTATACGTCGCATTACATCGTGGCATCCAATCACTGTCTTTGATACCTAGCTCGTGAAATAAACGCTTAAGTGTCGGTGTCGATCCCTCCCCAACACCAATGATACCTATTTCTGGTGACTCAACGAGTGTTACAATCACATTCTTACGAGACCACTTGTGAGCAAAGTAATTTGCTGCCATCCATCCAGCCGTTCCTCCGCCAGCAATGACAATGTGTTTTGGATTATCCATTACGTGTTAACTACCACAATACTGCTTCAAAAAATCATCATGACTGGAAATTTTACCAATGGGTTCATTCTTGATCCGTCTTATATTGTGCATTAAGTCGAGTATTTTTTGTTCAGACAGCGACTTGGCAAGCGGATGATAATCTAGTTGAGTGACACCTTGCCCCATCAATACCTGAAGCCATGAGCTTTCAAGGAATAAGTCATTTTGCTCTCTAAACAAATTGCCTGACTCCCTAAATAGTTCAATTTTATGCGTTAAGCTTGCAGGCACATCCATCTCTCTGAGATCTTTCCAGAAATGAGAGTCGTTACGCTCGTTAACGTGATAATGCAGAATAATAAAGTCGCGAATTTGCTCAAACTCAAGTTGCGACTGCTTGTTGTACTCATCAACTTGTTTTTGTTTTATCCCGTCATGAGGGAATAAATGAATAAGCCTCACTACTGCAGATTGAATAAGGTGAATACTTGTCGATTCTAATGGCTCCAAAAAACCGCTGGAAAGGCCAACTGCAATCACATTTTTATTCCACTGCTTGCGTCTTCGACCGGTTTTAAATTTTATAAAATTGGGATCGGCTAGTGGCTTTGTATCTAGATTGGAAGACAGTAAATCAAGTGCCTGATCGTCGGAATAATAATTACTACTATACACTAACCCATTACCATTGCGGTGCTGAAGCGGTATACGCCATTGCCAACCAGCAGAATGAGCGATAGAACGCGTGTAAGGCAAGGTTTTTTCCATTCGCTCTGACGGCATCGCCACTGCGCGGTCACATGGTAGCCAATGGGACCAGTCTTCAAAACCAGTATTAAGTGTTTGCTGGGTCAGTAAACCTTTGAAGCCCGAACAATCAATAAATAACTCACCTGTAACTTCACGACCATCTTTAAGTGTTACACCAGAGATAAACCCATCTTCTGGGTCTTGTTTAACATGGGTAATCATGCCTTCTGTACGCACCACGCCCATTTCTTCACATTTCTTACGTAAAAATCGCGCGTAAAGTGATGCGTCGAAATGATAGGCATAAGGCATTTCAATAATAGGATCAGGCGATTTGATGTGAGCAAACTTCCCTGCCTGACAGGCAAGGTAATTCAGATCGTAATCCCATATCGACCCTTCGACGCCTAATTCTTGAGCACGTTTAACATAATGATGAAAATGGCAAAACGCATAGCTCTTACCTGGTGCACCAAATGTATGAAAATAGCTCTCACCTTCTACGCGCCAGTTTTCAAACTTGATAGCGAGTTTCATCGTTGCATTGGTCTCACGAATAAATTCTTTTTCGTCTAGCCCCAATACATTATTAAGCGTGATGATTGGTGGAATGGTGGCTTCACCAACCCCTACCGTGCCAATATCCTCTGACTCAATAAGATGTACATTTACGCTCGCGCCCATCAGACGTTTAATAACCGCAGCAGAGATCCACCCCGCGGTACCACCGCCTACAATAACTACATTTTGTACCGCTTTGTTTTTCATATTTTTGCCATCAATTTATACGGCTGACTTACAATTCTTAGATAATACCAATCCGCATAGATCTATGCGGTTTGGTATAACATGACCCGTTGTGCTATACAACAAAAAAGCCCCAATACATTTTACTGTGTTGGGGCTTGAGACTACATACTGTTTACTAAAATTTCAGTTACAACATTCGCAATATCCCGCTTGCTTCTAACAAGCGGGAAATAACAGCTTAGAATGTGTAGTTGAAACCAAGTAAGAAGTTACGTCCGTATGTTTCATACTGTGTGATCTGACGACCATCACCTGGGTTTGCTTGAACTGTCGGCTCGTCAGTTAGGTTTTGGCCTTGAAGAGTTACACGTAACCCTTTAAGTGCTTCGATACCTGATTCGTCAAAGTCGTAACCAATTTGTGCATCCACTTGCTTCACACCTAGGTCTTGAATTTGCGCTAGTGAAAGACTGATAGCGCGCGTCTCTGTCGCAAACGCATCACGTTTTGTTCCTGAAATACGGAATTCAAAACCATTACTTTCATAGAAAGCGGTTAGTGAGTACGTCTCTTGAGACAAGCCTGGAACCGCATCACCATTGTCTAGTTGACCGTCAAGGAAAGTCGCACTAGCGAACATACCAAAGCCTTCTAGCGAATCATCGATCATATCAAATGGTAGGCTACCTTGTAGCTCCCAACCTCTAACGAAACCTTCAAGGCCGTCTTCACGGAAGCTAACAACACCGTAATAGGTCGATGGTGGAACAATGTCATTTTCGTCTAACACACCATCATTATTAATATCTGTTTGACCAGAAGTTTGGTGGAAGCCTTCAATATAAGACTCACTGAAATCACCTACAGTCTGACCCGCTACATGCCAGTTAGTCAGGTCTTTGTAGAAGAAGCTAACTGCAAAATATCCAGAATCCGCAAAGTAATTTTCATAAGCAATATCAAACTGATTAGCTTCAAGCGGTTTAAGTGTTGCGTTACCAGCACTCGCAGACCAAGGACCATTACCTATGTCACTTGATGTGATTTGCTGATCATTGAAGCTGAAGCTCACCGTGTTATTAGGACGCATGTCATCCATTCTTGGGCGGCTTATTACTTTGCCAAGCGCTGTACGAATAAATTGATTCTCAGCAATTTCGAAGCTCAGGTTTAACGTTGGTAATACGTCAGTGTATGAGTCACCGTCACTGATAGGCGTAACAGCCGTGAATCCAGTTGGCCCTGTCGTAGTGTTAAAACCAAAACCAGTTTGGTCAACATTGACTACCTGTAAGCCAAGGTTACCGAATACTAGTATTTCGCCAATCTCAGTTTCGATGTCGAGTTTTGCGTATGCGGTTAAAATATCTTCTTTAATAGTATAAGAATCACCCATACGGCCATTTTCGAACAACTCAGCTTGTGTCTCTATGTAATAACCGCTTTTGTATAAGCCAAGACCATCATATGCAATAACCCCATCAATACCGATGAAGCTTAGGTCTGCCGTACCCACTGGGTTAGGTACTAGCTCGGCATCTGGCCACGTAGGCGCAGTTAGATATGCACCATTATTATCTTTAGACTTTTCACGCTCTTGATAGTTTACGCCAGCAGTTAGTTTAGAGAAGATACCCCACTCAACAAAACCTTCTACGTCTAAACGAATTGCATCTAAAGACTCATCGAAAATAGGTTCATTTACAAAACCATCTTGCGCAGTATTAGGTCCAAAGCCTTCAACCCCCTGAAAACGTTCTACAGGTCCTAGTGAACCACCCCACGCTTGTGGACCGGCCAAATAAATCGCAGATGGATCGCCAAGGTCTACACCACCTAGTGATGGGTGATCGCTATACATAACGCCAGTAGACGTCATTGTCCAAGAGCGCGGAGTTAATGGACGACCATCAACACCAGCACGACCCACACCTGAATAACTTTCGATATCGGTAATGGTTTTGTCTACCTGACCTGTAGAAATGTCTAACGTTGCATTCCAGTTGTCGTTAATTGCATACTCTACATTTAGTCCAAATGTAGTTAATTCTGCTTTTTGTTGGCGTGAATCGTTGCGGATTACAGAAAGGAAACCATCATAATAACCAGAAGTAACCAGGCCATCTTCAACACCAGTAATGGTATATGCACCAGTTCCCCATTCAGCGCCGCCTTCTTCAACACCACGACGTACGTCATTCTCTTCGAAGTCGATGTACAACGCGTCGAATTGAACTTTTAACTTATCTGAAGGTGCGTATTCAATTACACCCGCAACTGACGTACGTTCTAGCATTGCAGAACGGGTAAATGAATCATGACCACCAAGTACCACTGTACCTTCTGGTACCTCAACCCCTTCTGCAGCATTTGCTGGATTAGCATTAGCATAACCCCAACCGCGGAAATGTTGCGCCTGACGAGGAGATTCCATATCAGCAATTGCAAGCGCTACACCTAATTTGTCGTCTGCAAATTGATCAACAAAGTTAAATGAAAGACGATGGCCCTTGTTATCAAAATCAGGGTTGCCTGATTCTTCTTGGTTCTTTTCGAATGAACCATTAAACGCAATTGTTTTTTGTGCGCTAAGTGGGCTAACTGTTTGAATGTCTACTGTACCACCGATACCCTGGGTCATTAAGCCCGCTTCAGGTGTTTTATAAACAAGAATGTTTGACACAATTTCCGTAGGGTAAAGATCAAACTCAACACCACGGTTATCGCCCATACCTAACAGCTCGCGACCGTTAAGCGTAGTACCTACGTAGTTTTCATTAAAACCACGTACAGATAAACCACTTGTACGACCGTTGCGACGTTCACCAGCAAGACCTGGTAAGCGTGCGATTGATTCTGCAATACTTGTATCGGGTAGTTTACCGATATCTTCTGCAGACAATGCTTCTACGATAGATGTGTTATCCATCTTAATCGCTTGAGCGCGTTGCAAACTACCACGAATACCACTGACTTGAATTACTTCAAGGTTAGCTTCGTCTACTGCTTCAGCTTCGGCTTGTTGAGCAAATGCCGGAGTCTGTGCAAAGGCTACACCGCCTGTAATAAGCGCAGCTTTTATTAGGTTGGGTTTAAAATGTTTCATAAAACGGGTGTCCCATACGGTTATAGTTGTTGTCTTTTTGTTGTTCTTATGACAATTAAATGACAATACATCTCGTCGGGATAATGCTATAGAGGTGCTACGTTTTGCACAATTGCCTGCATACGTATTCAATAAAAATTATGCAACACAACATTAACATTACTTTTTTTAGTTGTTATGTAATTTAACAACGTTAAATGGCGGTTTTCAGGGGCGCAACGCAGAATAGTTGTAATTTTGTTACAAATGGAGCGCGATGTTTGTTAACAACTCGACATAAAAAAGCCCGCGATAAAGGCGGGCTCTTTGATTAATTGCAAGGCAAAAGCTTACATTACCAACCGGTAGTTTCGCGTAGTGCTTTACCGATATCAGCTAGAGAGCGTACTGTCTTAACGCCAGCATCTTCTAGTGCTTTAAATTTCTCGTCAGCAGTACCTTTACCGCCAGCGATGATTGCACCTGCGTGACCCATACGCTTACCCGGAGGAGCGGTAACACCCGCAATGTAAGAAACAACAGGCTTAGTTACGTTCGCTTTAATGAACGCAGCCGCTTCTTCTTCAGCAGTACCACCGATCTCACCGATCATCACGATAGCTTCAGTTTGTGGATCATCTTGGAACATCTTAAGGATGTCGATGAAGTTAGAACCAGGAATTGGGTCACCACCGATACCAACACAGGTAGACTGGCCAAAACCTTCGTCTGTAGTTTGCTTAACCGCTTCGTACGTAAGTGTACCTGAGCGAGAAACAATACCTACTTTACCAGGCTTGTGGATGTGGCCAGGCATGATACCAATTTTACACTCTCCAGGAGTGATAACACCTGGGCAGTTTGGACCAATCATGCGAACGCCTTTCGCGTCTACGTATTCTTTCACGTAAAGCATATCTAGCGTAGGAATACCTTCGGTAATACAAACGATAAGCTCGATACCGGCATCAGCTGCTTCACAGATAGAATCTTTACAGAAAGGTGCTGGTACATAGATAACAGATGCTGTTGCACCCGTTGCTTCTACTGCTTCACGTACTGTATTGAAAACAGGAAGACCTAGGTGTTCTGTACCACCCTTTCCAGGTGTAACACCACCAACCATTTGTGTACCGTAAGCAATTGCTTGTTCAGAGTGGAAAGTACCCTGACCGCCAGTGAAACCCTGACAAATTACTTTAGTATCTTTGTTAATTAATACAGACATTATTTGCCCTCCGCTGCAGCAACAACTTTCTGTGCTGCATCAGTTAGCGATTCAGCAGCAATGATATCAAGACCAGAGTTCGCAAGAACTTCACGGCCAAGCTCAGCATTGGTACCTTCTAGACGTACAACAACTGGAACTTCTACGCCTACTTCTTTAACCGCACCGATAATACCTTCTGCGATCATGTCACAACGAACGATACCACCGAAGATGTTAACCAATACTGCTTTAACGTTGTCATCAGAAAGGATGATTTTGAATGCTTCAGCAACACGCTCTTTAGTCGCGCCACCACCAACGTCTAGGAAGTTAGCAGGCTTGCCACCATGTAGGTTTACGATGTCCATTGTACCCATCGCTAGGCCAGCACCGTTAACCATACAACCTACGTTACCATCAAGTGCTACGTAGTTTAGTTCCCACTGCGCCGCGTGAGCTTCACGAGCGTCTTCTTGTGACGGATCTTGCATATCTTTCAGCTTAGGCTGACGATATAGCGCATTACCGTCGATACCTACTTTTGCATCTAGGCAGTGTAGGTTACCGTCAGTTTTGATAACTAATGGGTTAATTTCGATTAGCGCAACGTCAAGTTCTTCAAACATCTTAGCTAGGCCAAGGAAGATTTGAGTGAATTGCTTGATTTGAACGCCAGAAAGACCAAGTTTAAACGCCATTTCGCGTGCTTGGTAAGGCTGAGGACCTACGATAGGGTCAATTTCAGCTTTAAGAATTTTCTCTGGTGTTTCTTCTGCAACTGTTTCAATCTCAACGCCACCTTCAGTAGATGCCATAAATACAACGCGACGGGTTGTACGGTCAACTACTGCACCAAGGTAAAGCTCGTTTGCGATATCTGTGCAAGATTCAACTAGGATTTTGCTCACAGGCTGACCGTTTTCGTCAGTCTGGAAAGTCACCAAATTTTTGCCTAGCCAGTTTTCAGCGAACGCGCGAATGTCGTCTTTGTTTTTAACTAGCTTTACACCGCCAGCTTTACCGCGGCCGCCCGCGTGTACCTGACACTTAACAACCCATTCGTTTCCGCCGATTCGGTCAGCGGCTTCTACAGCACCCTGAGCAGTGTCAGCTGCGTATCCTTCAGAAACAGGCAAGCCGTATTCTTTGAATAGCTGCTTACCTTGGTATTCATGCAAATTCATGGTGTTTCTATCCGATTTTTAGTAAGACAAAAGCCGCAAATGCGACTTGATTAGTTTGACTGATATTATAGGGCAAATATCAGCGTTGCGTTAGGCGCAAAGCAAGCATACACAGGCTAAGCACCTAACCACAATTCCGTGAGACGAAAGTCTTATACGTCTAATAGTAAACGCGTTGGATCTTCTAGCATCTCTTTAACGGTTACCAAGAAACCTACCGATTCTTTACCATCGATAATACGGTGGTCATAAGAAAGCGCTAGGTACATCATTGGTAGAATTTCTACTTTGCCATTAACAGCCATTGGGCGGTCTTGGATTTTATGCATACCCAAGATTGCGCTTTGCGGCGGGTTAATGATTGGTGTAGACATTAGTGAACCAAACACACCACCGTTGGTAATGGTAAAATTACCACCTTGTAGGTCAGCCATTGACAATTTACCGTCACGACCTTTAAGTGCAAGTTCCTTAATTCCTTTCTCAACACCTGCCATGCCTAGTGTATCGGTATCTTTAAGTACCGGTGTAACTAGTCCACGAGGTGTAGATACAGCAATAGAGATATCGAAATAGTTGTGATAAACAATATCGTCACCGTCTATTGACGCATTCACTTCAGGGAAACGCTTAAGCGCTTCAGTTACGGCTTTCACGTAGAAAGACATAAAGCCCAGGCGAATACCGTGACGTTTTTCAAAGCTTTCCTGATACTGCTTGCGAAGGTCCATAATAGGCTTCATGTTCACTTCGTTAAACGTAGTCAACATAGCAGTAGAGTTTTTCGCCTCAAGAAGACGGTTTGCAATCGTCTTACGAAGACGTGTCATTGGTACACGCTTTTCTGTACGGTTGCCAGTTGGAAGGTCAGCTGATACTGCGTCAGACGCAGCAGGTGCCGCTTTCGCTGAGCTGTCGCCGCCTTTCAGATACTTTTCAACATCTTCTTTAGTAATACGGCCGTTTTTACCCGTGCCTTTTACTTTAGCAGCGTCAACACCCTTTTCAGCTAATAAACGACGAACTGATGGGCTTAGCGCATCACTGCTATCATCGCTGTCGTCTGCTTCTGAAGCGGCAGCTGGCGCTGTTGCACCACTTGCAGCACCTTCAACGAACTTAGCAATAACTTCTTCAGCAGTAACCGTTGCGCCTTCTTCTGCAATAATTTCTGATAGTGAGCCGTCAGCTGGGGCAACGACTTCTAAAACCACTTTATCAGTTTCAATGTCAACCAAGTTCTGATCGCGCGATACTGCTTCACCAACCGCTACATGCCAAGTGGCAATTGTCGCGTCAGCAACTGATTCAGGTAATACTGGTACTTTTACATCAGACGTTTTACCTGACGCAGCAGGTGCTGATTTTTCTTTTGAGTCAGCTTTCTTGCTATCGTTAGATTTTGATGGTGCAGCTGCTGCACTACCTTCTTCTAACTTAGCAATAACTTGCTCACCTAATACCGTTGCACCCTCTTCATTTAAGATCTCACCAATTGTACCGTCCGCTGGCGCCACAACTTCTAAAACCACTTTATCAGTTTCAATATCAACCAGGTTCTGGTCGCGTTTAACTGCATCACCGGCCTTGACGTGCCAGGTTGCAATGGTGGCATCGGCAACTGACTCAGGTAGAACCGGAACTTTTATCTCAATTGTCATTACTGTTCCTTATTTAATTGTGAGTGCGTCTTCAACCAGCGCTTTCTGTTGCTGGTTGTGAACGGAAACATAACCTACTGCAGGTGACGAGGATGCATCACGTCCTGCATATGTTAATTTTGCACCATCTGGAATTGCTTGCCAGAAATGGTGTTGGCTACAATACCAAGCGCCTTGGTTTTGCGGCTCTTCTTGGCACCAAACCCAATCTTTAACGTGGCTGTATTGTGCCACAACTTTAGCGCATTCTTCTTGTGGGAATGGATAAAGTTGCTCTAAACGGATGATTGCGACGTCTGTTTGCTCATTTTTACGGCGTTGATCTAGTAAATCATAGTACACCTTGCCCGAACACATCACTACGCGCTTCACTTTTTTCGGATCGAGATCGTCAATCTCACCGATAACATTGTGGAATTTGCCTTCTGCAAGTTCTTCTAACGAAGATACCGCTAAAGGATGACGTAATAATGACTTAGGTGACATCACTATCAGTGGTTTACGCATAGGCCGAACCACTTGGCGACGAAGCATGTTGTATACTTGCGCAGGTGTAGAAGGAACACATACTTGCCAGTTGTGATCAGCACACATCTGCAAGAAACGCTCTAGACGCGCAGAACTGTGCTCTGGCCCCTGACCTTCATAACCATGCGGAAGTAATACCGTTAGACCGCACAGACGGCCCCACTTCGCTTCACCAGAACTTAAGAATTGGTCAAATACTACCTGTGCACCGTTGGCAAAGTCACCGAACTGCGCTTCCCAAATAGTAAGGCACGTCGGTTCTGCAGTTGCATAACCGTATTCAAAGGCCATTACCGCTTCTTCTGATAGCACAGAGTCATATATTTCAATTTCACCCTGTCCGTCGCGAATATGCTGTAAAGGCATATAAGTCGATGCATCTTTCTGGTTATGCAGTACCGCGTGGCGATGGAAGAAGGTACCACGACCTGAATCCTGACCAGTAATTCGAATATCTTCACCTGCATCAACTAAAGTGGCATAAGCTAAGTTTTCAGCCATACCCCAATCAAGCAGTTTATCACCCGCTACCATCGCTTTTCTGTCTTGGTAAAGCTTGTTAACACGTGACTGTAGCTTGTGAGAATCAGGAACCGTCGTAATTGACTCACCCAACTCTTTCAGCTTTTCAACACTTACCGAACCATCATATGGCGTATCCCAGTCATGACCTAGATACGGGGCCCAATCAACACTGTGCTCGGTCATAGGGCGCCATTCTTGTACCACGCACGCACCGTGATCAAGTGCCGCACGATATTCTTCAACAAATCTGTCGGCGTCACGCTGTTCAATCACACCTTCAGCAATAAGTTGATCTGCGTAAATTACACGGGGTACTGGATGCTTTTTGATCTTTTGGTACATAAGCGGCTGAGTCGCATTCGGCTCATCAGCTTCATTGTGACCATGGCGACGATAACAAACCAGGTCAATGACCACGTCTCGCTTAAATTTATTGCGGTACTCAAGCGCTAATTGCGTCACAAACGCAACCGCTTCTGGATCGTCGGAATTCACGTGGAATATTGGCGCCTGAACCATCTTCGCGATGTCAGTACAATACTGTGTAGAACGTGTATCTTCGGTTTTTGATGTCGTGAAGCCAACTTGGTTGTTAACCACGATACGAACCGTACCACCCACGGCAAAACCGCGTGTTTGTGACATGTTAAACGTTTCTTGTACTACACCCTGACCTGCAATTGCCGAGTCACCGTGAATAGTAATAGGCAATACAGTATTAGTATCGTTGTTGCGACGTGCAAGACGCGCACGTACCGACCCCATTACTACCGGGTTTACAATTTCGAGGTGAGACGGGTTAAACGCCAACGCTAAGTGAACATTGCCACCTGGCGTCGCAAAATCAGAAGAGAAGCCCGCATGGTATTTTACGTCACCCGCGCCTAGCGAGTCATCGTGTTTACCCGAGAATTCATCAAACAGTACTGATGGGTTTTTACCCAGTACGTTAACCAGTACATTCAAACGACCACGGTGCGCCATGCCGATAACCACTTCTTTGGTGCCCGCAGCACCCGCATTAGTGATAAGGCCTTTTAGCATAGGAATAAGCGCATCACCACCTTCTAGTGAGAAGCGCTTAGCACCCGTGAATTTTGAACCCAAGTATTTTTCCATGCCATCAGCAGCAGTTAAGCCTTTGAGTATACTTAGTTTCTCATCTCGTGAGATTTCAGGCTTAGCCTGAACTGATTCAATTTTTTGTTGTAACCAACGCTTTTGGTCAGTGTCGGTGATATGCATATATTCAGCACCAATAGAACCACAATACGTTCTATTGAGTGATTTATACAATTCACCTAGTGACATTGAATCTTTGCCAATAGCATAAGAGCCCACATTAAACACTGAGTCAAAGTCTTGCTCAGAAAGGCTGTGGTGAGACAGTTCGATATCACGAACACGCTCTTGTTTCCACAAGCCAAGTGGGTCTAGGTTTGCATTTTGATGACCGCGGAAGCGATAAGCATTGATTAGCTGAAGGACTTTAACTTGCCTGTCGTCTGATACGTTCGCAGAAGGTACAGACGGGCTAGACATGCGGGCTGTAGGCCCTAACGCAGCAAGTTGCCTAAATTGATTTTTAATTGCTGTATGATTGGTTTCTAACTCTACGCCATCGACTTTGGGGAGGTTATCGAAGATTTGTCGCCAATTTTCAGAGACGCTTTGCGGGTCGTCTAAATAAGTTTCATACAACTCTTCAACATAGGCAGCGTTGGCACCTGCCATGTGCGAGGATTCCCACCACGCTTTCATCACGCTTTCTTGCATTTAATTTGCCTTGCTACGTTTTATAAAATCTAGTTAACAATCAAAATAGTATTATAAGGTTATTCTCAGCATAACCAAGTGTTATAACAGAGAATATATAAAAAAATAGCCATCCTATTGGGATGGCTATTTAGAGTATCACATCTATAACTACAGTAAGTTATCAGACTATAGTACTAAACAGCCCGTTGTAAAAGCATCGACTTGATTTGACCGATTGCTTTAGTAGGATTTAAGCCCTTAGGACATACACTTACACAGTTCATAATACCATGGCAGCGGAATACGCTAAATGCATCATCGAGGTCGTTCAAACGCTCTTCAGTTGCAGTATCACGGCTATCGATAAGGAATCGATAAGCGTGGAGTAATCCCGCTGGACCAATGAACTTGTCTGGGTTCCACCAGAACGATGGGCATGACGTTGAACAACATGCACACAAAATACATTCGTAAAGACCATCAAGCTTTGCACGCTCTTCAGGTGACTGAAGATGCTCACGGGCTGGTGGTTGACTGCTGTCATTGATTAAGAACGGCTTAATCTTCTCGTATTGTGTATAGAACTGGGTCATATCCACGACAAGGTCACGAATAACTGGCAAGCCTGGCAATGGGCGGATAATAATCTTACCTTTACCTAATGCCGACAATGGTGTGATACACGCCAAACCATTCTTACCGTTCATATTGACACCGTCAGAACCACATACACCTTCACGACAAGAACGTCTAAAAGAAAGCGTAGGGTCTTGCTCTTTAAGTGCAAGTAGTGCATCCAGCACCATCATGTCCTGACCTTCCTCTACTTCAAGCTTGTAGTTTTGCATGCGAGGTTTAGCGTCTACCTCAGGGTTGTAGCGATAAATCGAAAAAGTTAATTGCATGATAGTTGCCTCTATTAATATGAACGCACTTTAGGAGGGAATGCTTCCCTTAGCTTAGGCGCCATATTTACATCACGTTTAAGCATAGTTTCAGTCTCAGGACGATAAATACTGTGACATAGCCAGTTGTCATCGTCGCGATCCGGGAAGTCGAAGCGGCTGTGTGCACCACGGCTTTCCGTTCTGAAGTTCGCTGCTACTGCAGTGCTGTACGCGGTTTCCATAAGGTTATCAAGCTCAAGACACTCAATGCGTTGCGTATTAAAGTCTGCACTCTTGTCGTCAAGGCGTGCATGCTTAAGACGCTCACGGATCTCTTTAAGCTCTTTAAGGCCTTCAGCCATTGCTTCCCCTTCACGGAACACAGAGAAGTTAAGCTGCATACATTTTTGCAAATCTTTCTTGATTTGAACTGGGTCTTCGCCCTTGCCTTTTTCTGAGTTTTCCCAGCGGTTGAAACGTGCCATAGCCGCATCAATATCAGTGCTAGATGCATCGCGTGTAGGCGCCATTTCAGAAAGTGTTTTACCCAGGTGTAGACCAGTCGCACGGCCAAATACAACAAGGTCAAGCAATGAGTTACCGCCAAGGCGGTTTGCGCCGTGTACAGATACACATGCAATCTCACCACAAGCAAATAGACCGTTAACGACTTTGTCGTTGCCGTTCTCATCTACTGTCAAACATTGACCGTCAACGTTAGTTGGAATACCACCCATCATGTAGTGACACGTTGGGATTACTGGAATAGGCTCTTTAACTGGATCAACGTGGGCAAAGGTACGAGATAATTCAAGGATACCGGGTAGACGTGACTCAAGCACTTCTTTACCTAAGTGGTCTAGCTTAAGTTTAATGTGTGTACCCCAAGGGCCTTCACAACCACGGCCTTCGCGAATTTCAGTCATCATTGAACGCGCAACCACGTCACGACCTGCTAAGTCTTTCGCGTTAGGTGCATAACGTTCCATGAAACGCTCGCCGTCTTTATTGAGAAGATAACCACCTTCACCACGACAGCCTTCGGTTACCAAGGTTCCTGCGCCAGCAATACCCGTCGGGTGGAACTGCCACATTTCCATATCTTGAACCGCAACACCTGCGCGAAGCGCCATACCTACGCCGTCACCCGTGTTGATGTGCGCGTTAGTAGTAGAGGCGTAAATACGACCTGCACCACCTGTGGCTAGTACAACTGCACGAGACTTAAAGTAAACAACTTCACCCGTCTCAATATCGATTGCTGTACAACCTACCACGTCTCCGTCTTGGTTTTTAACTAGATCTAGCGCATACCATTCAGAGAAAACTTTTGTCTTGTTCTTTACGTTTTGCTGGTAAAGAAGGTGAAGAAGCGCGTGACCCGTACGGTCAGCCGCCGCTGCTGTACGAGCGCCCTGCTCGCCACCGAAGTTTTTAGACTGACCACCGAATGGACGCTGATATATTTTACCGTTTTCAAAGCGCGAGAATGGCAAACCCATGTTTTCCATCTCGATAATTGCTTCTGGGCCTGTCTTACACATGTATTCAATCGCATCTTGGTCACCGATGTAATCAGAACCTTTAACGGTGTCATACATATGCCATTCCCAGTTATCTTCGTGAGAATTACCAAGTGCTACGGTAATACCACCCTGTGCAGATACAGTGTGAGAACGGGTTGGAAATACTTTTGACAACAGTGCACATGATTTACCAGATTGTGATATCTGTAGTGCGGCGCGCATACCTGCACCACCTGCACCAATTACTACTGCATCAAACTCGTGAACGGGTAAACTCATCTTACACTCCCCACAATACAAATAGGCCGACAGCAACGTAGCCAAACGCGATGATATTTAGAATAAATTGTAATCCTGCTCGCACGCCTGGCGCTTTAACGTAATCAGTTAGAACCTGCCAAAGGCCAATGCGAACATGTATCATCACTGCTATCAATGTCGCCAAAGTGAAAACTTTCATGGCTAAGCCAGAGAATAAACCTCTCCATTCAATGAAGGTAAGGTTATCGGTGGTAATAAAAAACCACGCCATGAAAACCGAGTACGCGGCAATAATTGCTGCTGTTGCGCGTAGCGACACAAAATCTTGTACGCCGTCGCGCTTTATGCTTGCTTGGTTGATCACCATAGTGCAACTCCCAATACTACGGTCAGTACAATCCACAGCGCGATAATTGCTTTCGCACTCGTGTTACCTGACTCTAATTCTTCCCAGTGACCTAAATCCATTACAACATGTCTTAGGCCGCCAAGTAGGTGGTACAACAGCGCAGAGGCTGTGCCAATTGCGACAAATTTTCCAAGGAAACCGTCCATAATTGCTTGAACGTTCGCGAAACCTTCAGGCGAATGCACAGATACTGCCCATGCCCAAATAACGAAAAGAAGCGCGAAGAACATTGCAACACCGGTAACACGATGGAGAATTGACGAAATAGCAGAAGGCGGAAATTTAATAGTATTGAGTTCTAAATTTACTGGTCTTTGCTTTTTCACAATGTATGCCTGTTTAATCCGTGGTGGATAGTGAATTTCTTACCTTTATTATGTCCTGAGTAAGTTAATTCGTTTTTTAACCTGTTAATCGCCTCATCCGCTGAGTTGTTAACAATTTGTGAATTATTCTTAAATGCTTTTAACAGAATAAATATCCTGTTTCCAAAGCACCGCCGAGTATATCCAGCGTAGTATATAATTACAATTTTTTGTGACGTAGTGAGACTTTAGTCGCTATTCGTACATTCGCACTATTAATTTTGAATAAAAACAGATCAAAATAAAGCATCGTGGGTTTATAGATGTACGATTAGTATAGCTAAAGCTTAGCAGTAGCGTATTAGAATAACTATTCAAATTACATGGAAATTAACGACTTTTAATCTGGCTGGGTATATATTCAACACATAAAGGTTAGTTTTTAGACTAACCTTATAATATATTTCTCGATCGGTGGTTTACCTTTGATGAAAAGCCATTGATAATTGCACCGTATCGGGCAAAGTGAATTTCCAGCGAGTTAAAAAATCGTTATCTGATTGCTAATTATTTTTTTAAGCAATTCGGAATATTTATTGTGCATATATGCAATTAAATTGACTTGTTGGTGCATAATAAAGTACAAATACGCCCACTTTTCCCAACGAAGCGGATATTTTCATCCGTTTTCGCTGCAAACAGAACCATTCTGAGGAGAGCATTTTATGGCAGATCAGAAAGCCATTCTTAAAGCCGGCGGTAAGGAAATCGAGCTTCCTATCTTGTCTGGCACCGAAGGACAAGATGTAATCGATGTCCGTACGTTAGGCCAACACGGTTATTTCACGTACGACCCAGGTTTTATGGCGACAGGATCTTGCGAGTCTTCAATTACCTATATTGATGGCGCTCAAGGTGTGTTATTACACCGCGGTTTCCCTATTGAAGAACTGGCGCGTGACGCAGACTACCTAGAAGTTTGCCACATGTTGCTTCACGGTGATGCACCAACAAAAGCACAGTACGAAGAATTTAAAGAGACAATTACTCGTCACACCATGGTACATGAACAAATTAACATGTTCTTCCACGGTTTCCGCAACGACGCCCACCCAATGGCAATGCTGTGTGGTACCGTTGGTGCTATGTCTTCGTTCTATCACAGCGATTTAGACGTTTCTAATGAAGAACAGCGCATTCGCAGCGCGCACCGCCTAATCGCGAAAATGCCTACCCTTGTAGCGATGTGCTACAAATACAACGTAGGTCAGCCATTCGTTTATCCACGTAACGATTTAAGCTACGCAGCTAACTTCCTGAACATGATGTTCTCTGTACCAGCAGAAGAATATCAAATCAGCCCAGCTGTAGAGCGCGCAATGGATCGTATATTTACGCTACACGCTGACCATGAGCAAAATGCGTCAACGTCTACCGTTCGTCTTGCTGGTTCATCTGGTGCAAACCCGTATGCGTGTATTTCTGCAGGTGTTGCTTCACTATGGGGTCCTGCTCATGGTGGTGCAAACGAAGCGTGCCTAAACATGCTTGAAGAAATCGGTACAGTAGATCGCATTCCTGAATTTATTGCACGTGCTAAAGATAAGAACGACCCGTTCCGTCTAATGGGCTTCGGTCACCGCGTTTATAAAAACCATGACCCACGCGCAACAGTAATGCGTGAAAGCTGCCACGAAGTATTAAATGAACTTAACGTAAAAGATCCATTACTTGAAGTTGCAATGGAACTTGAGAAAATTGCATTAAGCGACCCGTACTTTGCAGAGAAGAAACTGTTCCCGAACGTGGACTTCTACTCTGGTATCGTCCTTAAAGCAATTGGTATTCCTACCAATATGTTCACGTGTATCTTCGCCTTGTCTCGTACAGTAGGTTGGATTTCACACTGGCATGAAATGATGAGCGATCCAAAACAAAAAATTGGTCGTCCTCGTCAGCTTTACACAGGTCACAGCCAGCGTAAGTACACGCCTATTAAATAATACTGAATTCGGTATTTTATTTAATAGTAAAAATAGCGCCAAATAGGCGCTATTTTTGTTTTAGAATTTTGTCTTAGTCGTAGACTAAAATTAATCATTAACTAAAAAAGGAACCGTGATGCCCTATTCCGTCGTTAGTTTAGGCATAGCAGGACTACTCCCTTTTGTTTGCATGCCGTTAGCTTACCAGCTAGGTTTTTTCTCTCTCACTCAAAGTGCAACGTATTTTGTTCAGTACTCTGCGGTGTTACTGTCGTTTTTTGGTGGCATACATTGGTGGGATGCTATCAGCAACCAACGTTACGACAAACAAATGTTTATCGCTATGTTACCGACAATTATAGGTTGGTTGTGTTTAGTCTTTGCTAACGACTTAAAAGTACTTGGTGTGTTGTCGTTAAGCTATGTGGCTGTTCTGGTCTATGACAAGTTCACGCTTAGCCTACCTAAAGCCCAGATTGTCAGCTATATCAGCCTTCGTATGGGGCTCACCAGCGTGGTAGTGCTATGTCATGCCTGGATGATTTATTTACTCGCCTAAGTTACTTTTTTTGGCTTTAAACAGACAAACTAGAACGCTAATACCACGGAACAAATCAAAGAAACGTTACGCATAACAACACTATCTCTTTGTAATTATTAATAAAATAAAAAAGAGCGATGATACTGTTTTGAATCATCGCTCTTTTTGAAGCTACAGCGTAAACAGTTAAAACTGACGACTATTCGCCGCGAATAAGTGCGAGTAATTCTTCTGTTTTTTGTTCCATCAACGCAATATCCCCTTTGCTCTCAACATTTAAACGGATGACAGGTTCAGTATTCGATTTGCGCAAATTGAAGCGCCAGGTGTCGAACTCCAGACCAAGACCGTCAGTAGTATCGATAACACGCGCCTTAGGCTGATATTTACTGGTAACTCGTTCCAAAGCAGCATCTGCATCGTTAAGTTTGCTATTTATCTCCCCCGATGAAGGAAACGCCGAAATACGCGCTTTAACCATACTCGCCAGGGTCTGTTTTTTCACACAGACTAACTCAGCAATGAGTAGCCAGGGGATCATGCCTGAGTCACAATAGGCGAAGTCTCTGAAATAATGATGTGCACTCATCTCACCACCGTAAACGGCATCTTCCTTACGCATGCGTTCTTTTATAAAAGCATGCCCCGTTTTAGATTTAATCGGCGTTCCACCTGCGTGAGTGATAATATCTTCAGTATTCCAATAAATACGCGGATCATAAATGATTTTACTGTCTGCATTTTTTTCGATAAATGCTTCAGCAAGTAGGCCTACAATGTAGTACCCCTCTATAAAGTTTCCGTCTGCATCAAATAAAAAACAACGGTCAAAATCTCCGTCCCACGCAATACCGAAATCGGCACCCGCCGCTTTCACAGCATCAGCCGTATCTGCGCGGTTTTCTGGCAACAGGGGATTGGGAATGCCATTGGGGAATGTGCCATCAGCCTGATGATGGACTTTGATGAACTGAACAGGTACGCCTCGAGACAACATTGCTTCTTCTATCGCGTCTAAGGCAGGTCCAGCAGCACCATTGCCAGCGTTGACAACAATTCTAAGCGGCGTAAAGTTCGCCAAATCTACGTAGGAAAGCATATGGGTCACGTACTCTTTCATGCACGAACCTTGCGCGTAACTTTCTGATCCCACTAGAACCTTTTCATCAACGTGGGCTTTGCCACTAACGAAAGCATCTTCATCAATAACATGATTGTCCGAGTAATACGCTAAACGCGCTTCAACATAATCTGTGTCTAACGATTCTGCTTCTACTTTTATCTCATTTAAGCCCGTATCACCACTAATAGGTACTGACCCTGCTTTTACCAGTTTCATTCCGTTATAATTAATTGGATTGTGGCTCGCAGTCACTTCTATGCCGCCGTCTACACCAAGATGCTTGGTGGCAAAGTAAATCTCTTCGGTACCCGTCATACCCAAATCAAATACTTTTGCTCCTGCGTCGATGAGTCCAGCGCTTAAAGCCAGTTTTAAGGGTGTTGATGTCAACCTTACATCGCTGCCTACTACCACAGATTGGGCATTTAAAACCTTAGCAAAAGCAAACCCTATTCTGTATGCAACCCGCTCATCAAGTTGTGTATTGAGTTCACCACGAATGTCATAAGCTTTAAAGCACGTTATTGGTGTTGCCATTGCGTATACGTTTCCCTGTGTCTAAATTTTATTTAAGGCGAATATATAAGAGCTTTAGAGTAAATAATTTAGCTAACAAAGGGAAACCCAAACAGGGTTTACTGCAAAAAAAGCCGATAAACAGTGCTGTGCGACCCGATACCCTATTTCGGCCAGCCCGTCCTTAATGTGTTTAATATTAGCTCTTGCGACTATCCTGTTTGTGTGAACGAGAAGGTAGCTTTTTGCCTGCTCTAATCGACGGTAATTTTCGCTCTCTTCTATATGGCTTTTAATACCCTCTTGTGAATAGAAAGAGGGTTTTCTAGGCGCAATAAACTGTTCAAAATAGGCTTTGTTTGCAAGCTCAAAGTCAAGGAGCGACGAATCATAGCTGCTTGAAACCGTTTCGAATTTCATCGGCGAAGCCATACTGGAAAGAAAATAAACTTAAGATTAACACAACGCCTAATCCGTTAACGTCCCATTTTGATAATCGTTGAAAGCATCAACAATTTCCTTTTGGGTATTCATTACAAAAGGACCATATTGAACCACAGGCTCATTTATCGGTTTTCCTGACACCAGAATAAATTTTGTGCCTTTTGTTGAACTGACGTAAAGCTTTTCACCTTGGGTCGATAAAACAGCTAACTGTCCACTGTTAAGTGTCTGTCCGCTCGATGGGTGCCCAGCTTGTACCTCAAGTGAACCTTCGTAAACATAAATAAAAGACGTATCGCCCGCCTTTAAAGGTACTGTTGTATTTCCCTTTGCTAAACAAACGTCCAAAAAGGTGGGCGCAATGGCCGTTGTTTTTACAGGACCTTCAACGTCATCAATGTTTCCTGCCAAAATCTTTATCTTAGCATCATCCACTTTAACCTCAGGCACCTGTTCAGGAGGAATATCCTGATAATTAGGCTTCGAAAGTTTGTCTTTAGCGGGTAAATTTACCCATAATTGGAATCCCTTCAACAATCCGTGTTTCTGCTCGGGCATTTCTTCATGGATGATTCCCTTACCCGCGTTCATCCATTGGATCCCACCGGATTTTATAAGCCCCTCGTTTCCGACAGAATCTTTGTGTCGCATTTGTCCGGCCAACATGTAGGTAACGGTCTGAAATCCCCTGTGTGGGTGTGGTGGAAAACCCTCGATATATTCACCAGGGTTATCAGAACCAAAGAAATCCAACATGAGAAAGGGATCAAGTCTGGGCAATGCCGGTTGTCCGATAATCCGCGTAAGCGAAACACCCGCGCCATCACTCGTCGCTATACCGCTGATAGTTTTTTGAATAGTTTTATAAATAGATTGTTGCGTCATCTGTAGGTCCTTTATACCCATTAAAGTGATTGGCGACCATGTGGCGCCATCAAATCTTGACGCGGTCCCACAGGGATGATTTGGGTGGGATTAATCATAGTGTGACTGTAATAATAATGTCGCTTGATATGATCGAAGTTTACCGTGTCGGCTATACCGGGTATTTGATAGAGTTCTCTGACATAGCCAAAAAGATTGGGGTAGTCAGCAATTTGCTTTATGTTACATTTAAAATGTCCGTGATACACAGCGTCAAATCGCACTAATGTGGTAAACAAGCGCCAGTCAGCTTCGGTTATTTTATCACCAACAAGGTAGCGCTGTTTAGAAAGGCGTAATTCAAGTGCATCCAACGCGTTAAACAAGGATGTTACGGCCTCTTCATAAGCTTTCTGGGTAGTGGCAAACCCTGCTTTATACACACCGTTGTTAATGTTGTGATAGACCATATCATTAACATCGTCGATTTCATCTTGTAGTTCTGCTGGATAATAGTCCTCCGTATTTCCAGTTAATGCGTTAAACCCCTGATTAAATATTCTAATCAGTTCAGCAGACTCATTATTGACAATAGAACAGGTGTGCTTGTCCCATAATATAGGCACAGTGACCCGTGAAGTGATATCAGATTTGGCCTTAGTATAGAGTTGATAGGCGAAGTCAAACCCGTAGAGTTTATCGCTTGTAGACCCAGGATAAGATTTAAACTCCCACCCATTTGATAGCATTTCTGGGTGCACAACAGACACATCAATATGCTCTTTAAGCCCTTTCAGCTCTCTAAAAATAAGCGTGCGGTGTGCCCACGGACATGCGAGGGATACATAGAGGTGGTAGCGACCCGACTCGGGTGAAAATTCTGCATCTGGGTCGTTAGATACTGTAGACCTAAACTTTGACGCTTGGCGCTCAAACTTGCCATTATTCTTACTCGTGTCATACCATTTGTCTTGCCATTTTCCATCAACCAGTAGGCCCATCGCAAAGTCTCCTCACCTTTTACTGTAGTAGGTTTACGTTTGTCCAAATTATTACATCACACATGGCTTTGAACGTATGTTGGATTAATTCGGACTTACTGTTCTAAAAAACAGATGTTCACGGGTACATAACTCGGACATTGGCCTTGCCTTTCACAGTGATGATGCGTTGCACTTGCAAAACGCGGTAATTTTGCGATCATTCGCCGCCATTATGAGAGCAAACTGTGTAGAGACAGTAAAAGAGTTGCCTTCTTTGGTAAGTTTTTAAGTACATGGTGTGTTTTTAGTCAGGTATGGAATACACCCAAGTTGCCTGACTCGTGGTCCAGTTTTAACGAAAGAAGTGAAGCAAAATGTCTGAAGATCCCCGCTTTGGTGGTATCGTGCGGTTGTACGGTGCTGAACAAACTAATAACTTAGCAAATAGCCACGTGGCAGTTGTGGGTATTGGCGGTGTCGGCAGTTGGACAGCAGAAGCATTGGCACGCTCGGGCATAGGCCAACTTACACTGATTGATTTAGACGACGTTTGTATCACTAACACTAACCGTCAAATACATGCCTTATCTGACACCATAGGCGTTGCTAAAGTCGATGCTATGGCCAAGCGAATTGCGCTTATAAATCCACTTTGTAAAGTCAACTGTATAGAAGACTTTGTTACCCCTGAAAACACCGCAACCTTGCTAACAAAGCAATTGAATGCTGTTGTTGACGCAACGGACAGCATAAAAGCGAAGGCAGCAATGATAGCGCATTGTAAACGCAACAAAATTCCTATCGTCACTGTAGGTGGTGCAGGTGGACAAATTGATCCCACTCAGGTGACTAAAGGTGATTTAGCGAAAACAATTCAAGATCCATTAGCCGCTAAACTTCGCAGTGAACTTAGAAGAAACTATCACTTTACTAAAAACCCTAAGCGTCGTTTTGGCGTAGAGTGTATTTATTCTACAGAACAATTGCGTTATCCCCAGCCAGATGGCTCAGTTTGTTATAACAAATCCGCAATGGAAGGTGGCACGCGACTGGATTGTGCAGGTGGCTTTGGAGCTGTTGTAACGGTAACGGCGACTTTTGGTATGTTCGCCGCAGCCAGTATTATTAACAGATTGACTGGACAAAAATAGCCATTGGCCGATAAGGTGTAGTCAGAGGGTTGCTGTTAAAAAGTCCCCTTCTATTTATAACTTCAGTGTACAACAAAAAAATTAGAACAAATCACACAATAACAATACACTAGCGCCCAGTAACGGTGAAAAGGAGATAAGTATGTCACCAGAGGAAATCAATAAACTCATGTCAGAGTGCGCAAATGATGCAGTATCTGCAGCATCATCTGAATTTGACATCACACTCGACCACTCTCCGGCCAGTGTCGCGCTTGTCGATAAAATATTACTCGAATATGTAGAACGGTATCATGACAAAGCGCTCGAGGATGAAGCTGTATTTACCATCTGTAATATTTATGGTGCGTATGTTGGGGAAATCTTAAAGGCACAGGTGGGCGGTTCATGGATATACGATCAAACAAACCCCGAAGCACCTAGTGTTTTTTTGCAAGTCGGTGAAAACACGTACGCCTTTGCAGGTATTTGTTTCGAGCGCATGGTTAACGACAGTAAAGTAAGCGTTAACGCGTATTATGAAATAGCACTCAATAACTTAAAGCCCAACCAACATTAGTACCTGTTTATTACTGAGATACAACTTTGTATTCATTGCCCTTATTTCAGTTTTACACAACGTACAATGTCGAATCAGTTCATCTGAGGATTGGGCTTAGCCCAATCTTCAATCATCCATTTGACATGCCTACTTTTCGAAACCACATAAAGTGCAATGGCATAAACCACTATTTTCACACCTGTAACATACTCAAACCCCCAGTGGTGATGCATTGCGTAGAACAATTGCACCGCCAGTAATGCCGTGATCCCAATTTGAATTAACGGCACAATAAATGCCCGCCACTTAATCACATCACGCTTCCACAATCGCTCTCTTTGACTGAGTAAAGCCAATGACAGTAACACAGGCAGACTGGCAGCAAGCCCCATCCCTAAACTTTCTTTCTGAGGGTAAAAGAACATTAACAAGTCATGTGTTTGTGAACGCGACGCAACTGAAAACACAAAAGCTAGCCAGTCAAGGCATAGCAAAAGTAACACAACATAGAGCCATGAAGGTGGCAGTATTCGACCAGACTCGTCATAGTATTTTAAAGGGAGTTTTAACATGATTAAAAATTGACTTTGTATCGTCCGGCAGTTAATTCACAGTGTTATAGTGGGGCTATGAGGAATAATTTAAACCCCAGTACACAGTGTTTTTTAAAGGGGTTACTTACTGCCTGTATTTCTACCTTATAGTCTAAAAGACAAACACCACTTTACTTGTATATTCTATAAAACATAAGTAAACGATGACAATATGCTGAAAATTTCAGTTAAAAAATACGAAAGTACTGCGTTGTTTCACAACTTACTGTATAATCCGCGGCCATTTTAAGCACAGTCATTTGCCGGGTAAATTATTAGATGACAGTAGAAACCTTTGATCCAAGTAAAGTAACCAATAAAACCACCACGCTGGAAACGCCAGTTAAAGTGTTAAGCGAAAATCAAAATTCTGATGCCAGCAGCGGCAGCAGAATTGGTTTTGTCAGCCTTGGTTGCCCAAAAAACCTGGTGGATTCAGAGCGCATTCTCACACAACTTCGCACAGAAGGTTACGACGTTGTTCCTACATACAACGATGCAGATCTTGTTATTGTGAACACGTGTGGCTTTATTGACGCGGCGGTAGAAGAATCTCTTGATACCATTGGCGAAGCGTTAAAAGAAAATGGCAAAGTTATTGTCACAGGCTGTCTAGGTGTCAAAGAAGACGAAATTCGCGAGCTTCACCCGAATGTACTGGCTATAACAGGGCCACACGCTTATGAAACGGTGGTAGAGCAAGTCCATGAACACTTACCTAAACCTCAGCACAATCCGTTTGAAGATTTAATCCCGGATCACGGTGTTAAACTTACCCCCCGTCACTACGCTTACTTAAAAATATCAGAAGGTTGTAACCATCGTTGCACGTTTTGCATTATCCCTTCAATGCGTGGGGATCTCGTTAGCCGACCGGTAGGCAATATTTTAGACGAAGCAAAGCGCTTAAAAGACGCAGGCGTAAAAGAACTTTTAGTCATTTCTCAAGACACCAGTGCCTACGGGGTCGATCTCAAACACCGTACGGGCTTTTGGAATGGCATGCCAGTGAAAGCCCACATGCAACAGTTATGTGAGAAGCTTGGCGAAATGGGCATTTGGGTACGGCTTCATTATGTATACCCCTACCCGCATGTAGATGATTTAATTTCGTTAATGAACGAAGGGAAGATCCTGCCTTATCTTGATATTCCGTTTCAGCACGCTAGTAAGCGTATTTTAAAGTTGATGAAACGCCCAGGAAGTGCAGACCGGGTTTTGGAAAGAGTAAAGAAATGGCGTGAGCAATGCCCCTCTCTGGTTATCCGCTCAACCTTTATCGTAGGTTTTCCCGGCGAAACTGAAGAAGAGTTTGAAGAATTACTCGACTTTATTCGCGAGGCACAACTTGATCGCGTTGGCGCATTCGCTTATTCACCAGTAGAAGGTGCAAAAGCCAACGAACTACCAGATCCCGTACCAGAAGCAGTAAAACAAGCGCGTCTTGCCAGATTTATGGAAGTACAAGGCGAAATCAGTGCTGCTCGTTTAAAGGCTCGTATTGGTAACGAATATCAGGTGGTTATTGATTCTGTGGATGCAGAAGGCGCGGTAGGACGTACTTACGCCGATGCGCCTGAAGTTGATGGCGTCGTGCATTTAAATGGCGTTTACGATGTTAAGCCTGGTGATCGTGTATGGGCAGAAGTCATTCATGCCAATGAACACGATGTATGGGCGGTTTTATCTGAAGAACAAGACGAAGTCGCTGAAAGCGAGTGAGTAAATACGTGACAGCTTGTGTTGTCTGCCAAGTGAGACTGTAGCCACATAAACCCAGCGTTTAATGCGGCAATAATTGCAAGGCGTAACGACAGCACTTTTGGGCACATCATATCGCGTAAAAAGCGCTGATGTGCCCCTGAAAGTGAGTAAAACGGCTTACCAGGGTAACACTTCACCGTTGGAATGAATAAATCGCCCAGCGTTCTCTATATTAAGTTCATCAATGCGTGCCACCAACCTTTGTGCACAGGTGTCGGCATCAATGTCACCTGCCCCGTTTACCATTTCGGTTTGTACAAAACCGGGGTGAAATAAACCAACTGCAATACCTTTAGGTTTTAGGTCGTTTGCCATAGACACCCCAGCGGCGTTAAGGGCAGCTTTGGACATTCGGTAACCGTAGTACCCTCCTGAGCCATTGTCCTGCATAGATCCCATCCTGCTGGTGATAAGCGCAATTTTACTATTGGCAGTCATACTCGGTAAAAGTGTTTGGGTGACCAATAAGGGCCCCAGGGCATTCACGCGAAACTGATAATCAATGGTATTTGGATCCCAGTCGTCAATGCTTTCTCTGCCTAACACACCGGCATTATTAATCAGTAAATCAATCTTTATGTCCAATAAGGGTGCAAGCTTTTCAACCAGTGTATCGGGTTGCGACACATCAACACCGTTAATGATAGTTACACCTGCACGATTCAGTTCGTCGCAGCTATTGCGACAGGTAGCGTATACATTTGCCCCACGCGCTTGATATTGTTTAGCCAGTGCCAACCCAATTCCGCGGTTCCCACCAGTAATAACTACGTTCATGACTACTCCCTAATTATGAAATGTAAAGCTTATGCCATCTAAAGCGGTAAAAACGCATTACGCATTGTTTATAGTTGCTAACAAGCGTTCTAGATCTTCAGGCGTATCAATACCTATTGGTGGCGGTGCAATGGCCACGTCACAGTGGATCTTGTCGCCATACCAAATCGCTCTTAATTGTTCTAACGACTCAATTTGTTCAAGACGACTGGGTTGATACTCAACATACTGTTTTACATATTCTGCACGGTAAGCATAAATACCAATATGGCGGCGATACAAAGTGACATCTGCAGACGTAGGGTCTGCCATCATACGGTCTCGTTCATAGGGAATTGGTGACCGGGAAAAATAAATGGATTCACCTTGGTTATTGCTTAAGACTTTGACAACATTAGGGTTGAATACATCGTCTGCATTGTGGATTTCGGTGGAAAGCGTTGCCATTTGACACTGCGTGGCGTTCGCGAGGTTCATGGCAACCTGTTTAATATTTTCTGCCGGAATAAATGGCTCATCCCCTTGCACGTTAACCACAATGGTATTCCCTTCAATGCCCTCAATTTGAATAACTTCAGCAATACGCTCTGTGCCAGATTGATGATGAGGCGATGTCATACACACATGTGCAAAAGGCGCGACTGCTTGTTCAATCCGTTTGTCGTCAGTGGCAACAATAATGTTCTCAGCACCGGCTTCTTTCGCCCGTTCAACAACGTGTTGAATCATGGGTTTACCGTTAATGAGTGCCAAAGGTTTACCGGGAAAACGGCTTGAGCCAAAACGAGCGGGTATTACAACAGTAAAAGACATAATTTCACCTACCGTGTAGCGTCTACTTCATCTAACGATAAGGTTGTGGCTTTGCTTTCAATTAACACAGGAATGCCATCTTTGATATCGAAAGCTAATCTGTCGAAACGACAAATCAATTGGGTGTTTTGCGTATTTAATACTAATTTTCCCTTACACACAGGGCATGCTAAAACATCGAGTAATTTTTTGTCAAAGGCCATGTTGTTTATTCCTTTTTGTTTCACATCGCGCCAAATCAATGGAAGTGAGTTTAGCGTTGATTAAATTATAGAAGTCATCAGAAATCTTTGCAGTAACAGGCAAATACCAACAGTCGCTATGGGCAAGCGGCGCCGCTTTTACCGCGTCTTTTTCTGTCATTAATACTCTTCCCTTGGGTATATCACCTTCACTCAATGCATGGTGATCGGGAAGTGGATGTTGTGACTGCAACGGTATCCCCATTGCTTTTAACTGGTTAAAAAATCGCTGAGGAGCACCAATTCCGGCAATTGCACTACACGGTACATTTCGTATTACATCGACGGATGCTTTTTCTCCTGTGGTGACATTCACAAACTCATCAGGAACTAGGGTCATCAAAAATTGGGGCGCTACGGGGTTTTCGAAGGTGGGTATATTGTTGCTATTGTGAATGATGGCATCCACATTATTCATTCGCCACATGCCTTCGCGAAGGGGCCCCATCGGAAGGAGAAAACCACTACCTACCTTGCGATCGTCCATCACCACTAACTCAACGTCACGTACAAGCGCATAGTGCTGTAATCCGTCATCACAGATGATCAGCTCACAGTTGCACTGTTCTACTAAATACGCCGCCCCCCGGGCACGAATAGGATCTATCACGACGATACTCTGGCTGCGTGCAGCCAACAGTCGCGGCTCATCACCAACTTCACTGGCACTGTCATTGGCTGATACCCGACGGGGAAAATGTGTAGAAGAGCCACCATAACCGCGACTCAAAATGCCAACTTTTACCCCGCGTTTTACATAGTAATCAGCAAGGGCTAAAACCACCGGAGTCTTACCGTTGCCGCCTACAGAAATATTGCCAACCACAATAACGGGGAAGTCTGCCTGGTAGGCTTTTTTTAGCCCTACTTTATAGCACAAACGCCTAAGTGCAGAGATAACGTAAAACAACAACGCCAGCGGCGCGAGTAACCAAACCGCCAGATGACCGCGATACCATTGTTCATGAGCGCGATTAAGGTTCAGCAAACTCACTTAGCCTCGCCAAATTGAAGCGCATGAAGCTGTGCGTAGTGACCACCTTTGGCTAACAATTCTTGATGCTTGCCCTGCTCTATAATTTGCCCTTGCTCAACAACCATAATGCAATCAGCATTTTCAATGGTTGAGAGCCTATGTGCGACCACTATACTGGTGCAGCGCTTTTGTAGCGTTTCCAGTGCATCCTGGATCAGTTTCTCTGATTCGGTATCTAGTGCAGAGGTGGCCTCGTCTAAAATTAAGATAGGCGCTTGTGCCAAGATGGCACGCGCAATAGCAATGCGCTGCCTTTGACCACCGGATAGCATCAAGCCATTTTCGCCAATCACCGTGTCTAGCCCCTGCGGCAGATTTGCCAGAAACTCTTCGACATGGGCCATTTTCGCTGCGTTCTCTATTTCTGCGCGTGATACATTTTGCTTAGCACCATAGGCAATATTATTGGCAATGGAGTCATTGAATAATGTGACATTTTGCGAAACCACCGCGAATTGCGCACGCAATGACTTTAAATCAATACTGTTAAGCGGCGATCCATCCAATCGAATTTCACCTTCCTGCGGCGAATAAAACCGTGTCAGCAAAGACGAAATTGTCGATTTACCACTACCAGAGCGCCCAACCAACGCGATAGATTGACCCGGTGTAGCCTTGAAGCTCACATGACTCAATGCCGGTGTGTGCTTACCTGGATAAAAGAAAGTCACATTATCAAATTCAATTTCACCCTGTGCCCTTTCTAATTTAAGCGTACCCTTGTCTTCTTCGTCCTGCTCATCAAGAATTTCAAAAATACTAGTACAGGCTGCCATACCTTTTTGAAATTGGTTGTTGATCGTAGTGAGCTGCTTAAGCGGTTTTAATAACATCACCATACAAAAAACCACATTGATAAACACACCCGCGGTAAGTTTTTCTAACATGCCTGGTGTACTGGCAATATACAGCACTACCGCAAGTGCAATAGAGGCAATCACTTGAATGGTTGAAACACTTAAAATCTGTGCCACAGACATCTTCATGGTTTGCTGGCGATTATGATTGTTTTTATGGTTAAAACGATCCCTTTCAATTTGCTGGCCACCAAACATGATCACCACTTTATGTCCCTTCACCGCCTGCTCTACTGACGATGTAAGATTTCCCATAGAATGTTGTATATTTCTACTTACCACGCGAAAACGCTTGCTGACATAAGACACAATCACCGCAACCAACGGTCCGATAAGCAAGAAAATAAGTGACAGTTGCCAGGAGTAATAAAACATAACGCACAGTAGGCCAATCACAAGTGCGCCTTCTCGTACTAACGTCAGCAATGCCTTGCCTGATGCATTTGCCACCTGTTCTGTGTCGTAAGTTACTTTACTTATCAGTCCGCCTACCGCCTGATTGTCATGAAACGAAACGGGTAGATGTATATATTTATCAAACAATTGTTGACGCATACGCATTACAACTTGCGCACCAATCCAGCTTAGGGTGTAACTACCAAGGAAATTAAAGAGCCCACGAAGTAAAAAAAGCGGCACAATGGCATACGCTGCCATGCGCAGATATTCATGGTCGTTTTTACCCAGTGACTCATCAATCATGGGCTGTAACTGTGCAAAAACAAATGTGTCCACCGCGGAATAACCAATCATTCCAATAATGGCGAAAACGAAAGGTACTTTGTAAGCTTTCAGATATGTTAAAAAGCGTTTAATTTGAAAATCCGAATTGTCGGCTTGCTGCATGAAAAATTTAAACCTATTTAATCGTAGAGCTGCAGGCGATGTAACACCTAGTGCACAATCTAAAACCAGACGTGAAAGAGACGCGTCGCATTCTCGTTATTGTACTCTTTATTGCCGTAATTAACTAATATAGCGTTATATTTGCTTAATCTATGGCCACGACTACTTTTCGCGAGACTCTCCCCCGTCCCGTCAAACATAAAACGACTTCCTACAGCACACAACGTGATTGGCTTTTCGACAAGCACGACTTCCCGTACCTTGCGTTCTATATGTAATCTATAAACGTTACTGTTCCTAGGTATAGCTTTGAAAATGCTCTGTACGATCGGGCTTTCATCAATTCAAATGGCTGGGCATGCGTGGGAGTAAGTACCAGCGACGGGTAATATCTCGACGCTGTGTATGTATCGCCATACTGCGCTCACAGCGTTCTTTTACCTTACCCAACGTCCATGCTGGGCAAATGCCGTTGTTAGTAAAATTAACCGATACATAACCATGATAACTGCTGAGAAACTGTTTTACCTTACTATGTTGATACCTGTTAAATACCTGCTTTGCGGGAAACGCCCAACGATTTTCGAAACCTTGGGTATGTATTACAGCATACGGCGACACTGACTGAATAAATACGCCCGTTGATGATGTCTTACTGCCGTGATGTGGGGCAATGAGTATATCTGACTTAACCGGTTGTACATTGTCCCGCAACTGTGCCGTTAGCAGTGCATATTCCGTTTTGCGTTCAATATCACCAGGTATAAGTACCGAGTACTGTCCATCTGACACTCTTACTACACAGGATGTCGCATTGGAATCAATCTGATTTCCAGTTAGCGGCCAAAGGAAGGCTATTTCAAGCCCTTGCCAGTTCACAGTAGTGCCCCTTTCGCATCCATTGGTGGGAGAATAAAATGTAGCGTTTTTTGCCTCAGGTGCGTTGGCGATAACCTGATAGCCGCCAGCGTGATCATTGTCTGAGTGGGTATGAATGACATGGTCAATTGCATTAACCTGCTTGCTACGCAACAAGGGCAATAAATAAGTATTGGCGGTCGTCGCATTCCCCATATACTGCGCGCCAGAATCAATGACAATAGCACGCCGACCTTTAGTAATGGTGATAGCACTAGCTTGCCCTGCATCGAGAACGTGTAACGCCCACTGATTACTATTTACTGGAATAAAGGCCGTAGCTACACCCACAAAAAGTACCAGTAAGACTACTTTTTTATAACGCCAGGGTGGTAAAAAACACACAATCAAGAAGATTATTACGCAACACACTGTGAGTGCTTGCCAATGGATAGCAAATGATGAAAAAGGCAGTGCTGCTAGGCTTTGAAGTGCACTGATTAATAACCCCATAGCCATATCCACATAGTCAAACAACGCTTTCGCGATAGAAAATATGGGGGAATGAATGGGAAACAGCGACAGAAAAAGTAAAAGCAATAGCGCCACTGGCAGTAGTGAAACAATGGCAGGTACAGCAATTAAATTGGCAAACAATGAAATAAGGCTGCCATTGCCAAACCACAACACAGTCATTGGTAACAGGGTTATACAGAGTAAACATTGCAGTTGAAATGCACCGACATACCAGGGCTTGTGGTGCAATCTAAACCTTGCCACATAAAATATAATTGCCAATACCGCGCCTATGCTTAAATAAAAGCTGGCACTAAGTACACCTAGCGGAAACAGCATAATGGACGCACTTAGCATAAATAGTACGACATGCAGAGGTCGCATTGTAATAGGAAGCAAGGCGAGCAAGCAGGAAATAACAAGTAATACAAAGGCCCGCACAACGGGGAGCGCATGCCCGCTTATCCCCATATAAACCCAGCAACATCCTACAACGATAGCCAAAGCGCAAAACCTCACGGCAAGAGGATACCCTGTCACTCGCCACGCCCGCCAGGGGCTAATCAACTTGTTAACCGGTTGCACAAACAGCTTTGTGCCTTTTATCACTGTTATGCCAGCCATACCTACCATAGTTACCAACAACACACTTGCGGCAATAATGCCTAAGTGCATACCCGAAATACTAAATAAATGGCCTGTTCCGGAACTTTGCAGCAATAACCAATCATCTTTAGTAAGCTGTTGTCGTATACCAAGCAGTAGCGCAAACCACCACCTTTCGTTGTCAAGTTCAAGTAACGCTAAGTTGTCGCCCAGTATTTCCCGTATGCCGTGACGATGGACCGTTTTATCTTGAAGAAGTTGTTTTATATAACCCGTTGCGTGAATGTGTCGGCTAACCAGATATTTTTGAAGATTGAAGCCGACCGGGTTGGCAACGCCATAGGCCGGCTTTAACTTAACTACCGCTTCAAAGAAATCGCCGTTGTGTAGGCAAGACAGTGACGGTATGCGCAGTTCAGATAAAGGTGATGAAGCTAGATGCTGATCATTTTGTGATAATGGGCGTACGATATTGTTGCGCGCTTCATTGGCAAATGAATCAGATAATGGGTTCGCAGGGTAATAGGCCTTTCTATGAGACAGTTTAACGGTAAATTGACTTAGCCAATGTAAGGGAATATAGCGCATATCGCTGTTAAACAGACGACCAATAGGCTGCCCATTTAGGGTCTGCACAACAGCTACGTAATGACGCACACGTAACGGGCTATTTTGCTGTGTCGTGTCACTATCACTTTTTAGCTTCTTTACGTCACGTAAGCTTATACAGCCACCGCGTACAACCTGACCAGTTATTGTGACATCTTGTTGAATTTTCCCCTGTGGCAGTTGCCAAGCATAGTATAAATGCCCTACACTCGCCTGCCAGATTATGCCAGTGATCGCACCGCATAGCGCGGCAGTTAACCATGCATACACAGTCGCTGTTTTTTTGTACGTCGGCCTTGACTGAATGACCATGATAACGCATAGATTAATGGCTACGGCTGTCAACACTGCAAGCGTTGATTGGCTGGGTAAAGTTGGCCATAAAACGGCGCTTATTGCGCTAGCGCAAAAACAACTTAACCAAATTGTGATACAATTCATCAGGTTGTCACGTAACAAGTGAGAACATGGAGAAAGGAAACGCGTAAAGCCATGCGAGACCTTTCTTTTTTGATTTTATTTTCGACAAGCATTGAGATTTATGCCTAAGAAATTTATTCGTCGTTTTTTGCCTGATCATCAAAGCATCAAGCAAAATAAAGCTCTAAAAATTTTTGGTAGCGTGTTACACGAACCCAATTTATGGCATTTAAATCGCCGCTCCGCAGCGGGTGCATTTGGTATAGGATTATTTTTTGCTTTCTGGCCTGTACCTTTTCAGATGTGGCTTTCAGCAGGCCTGGCTATTCCTTTTCGCGTAAACTTACCCTTGTCCGTGGCTACCGTATGGGTAACTAACCCGTTTACTATTCCACCAATATTTTATGGTGCTTACAAAGTAGGCACTACTGTACTTGGGACTAAACCTGAACATTTTGAGTTTCAATTTAGTTGGCAATGGGTAGTCGAAAGCATCAATACGATAGGCCCGGCGTTTCTTGTTGGATGTGGTATCTGCTCAGTTTTCTTCGGTTTGGCGGGATATTTTTCGCTAAATTGGGTGTGGCGTTTTCAAGTTAAAAAAGCGTGGGATAGAAGAAGACAAATGAGAGCGCAAGCGGCAAAATCGTAAACGCTCTTGTGTTGAAAATTACGGATAAACGCGCACACTTTACAGTGTGACGCGTCTACCTCATCGAATTATTACCCTTGATGTTCCGCTAAAAACGCTAATAAAGCCGCTTCATCCCACACGTCAACGTCGAGCTCCTGGGCTTTGGTTAACTTTGAGCCAGCCTTATCACCGGCCACTAAAAAGTCGGTATTTTTACTCACAGAACCCGCTACTTTTGCGCCTAGTTGCTGCAATTTCACCTTTGCGTCAGCACGTCCCATTTCATTTAAAGTACCAGTAATCACGCAAGTTTTACCAGCAAGTGGTAAATTATCGGTGCTGCGTTTAACAATTTCAGGCCAATGAATCCCTTCTTTTAACAATGCATCAATAACGTCTGTATTGTGCGTCTCGTTAAAGAAATTGAAAATATGGGCAGCGACTACTTCTCCCACGTCTTGTACTTCGACCAGCGACTCCAACGATGCGCCTCTTATCGCTTCGAGGGTTTCGAAATGGCTGGCCAGATTAGCTGCGGTTGCCTCGCCCACTTCGCGGATCCCCAACGCATATAAAAATTTAGCTAAGGTAGTACGCTTGGCGGCTTCTAAGGCACCCAACAGTTTACTTGCCGATTTTTCTGCCATGCGTTCTAAGCCAACAAGATCACCAATAGACAACGTAAAGAAATCGGCGGGACTTTGCACCAATTCAGCATCAACCAGTTGTTCAACTAATTTATCGCCCAACCCGTCAATATCAAAAGCCTTTCTGGACGCAAAATGTTTTAGCGCTTGTTTGCGCTGTGCCGCACAAATTAACCCACCCGTACAACGCGCAACAGCTTCGTCGGCCAGCTTTTCTACGTGAGAATCACACACCGGGCAATGCGTAGGAAATTGTATGTCTGTTTCTGTGCCATTGCGTTTCGCTTCAACAATAGAAACCACTTGCGGTATTACATCGCCAGCGCGACGAATCACCACCGTATCCCCTATTTTCACGCCCAAACGTTCTATTTCATCCTGATTGTGCAAAGTAGCATTGGAAACAGTGACGCCTCCTACAAACACAGGCTCAAGTCTTGCTACGGGTGTGATAGCACCGGTACGACCGACCTGAAACTCCACATCCAGCAATGTTGTAACTTCTTCTTGTGCAGGAAACTTTTGTGCAATCGCCCAACGAGGTGCGCGCGCCACAAAACCAAGTGTTGTTTGTAAATCTATGGAATCCACTTTAAACACCACACCGTCAATGTCGTATGGCAAAGATTCGCGTATCTCGAGAATGCGCTGGTAATATTGCAAGCATCCATTGCCACCCATAGCAGTATCAATTTCCGGACAGAGCGGCAAGCCCCAATGCGCAAGTTGCTGCAAACGTTCACTATGTGTTTCGGGTAATGTGAAGTTTTCAGGCGTCACTACGCCAAGCGAATAGGCATAAAACATCAACGGACGTTTAGCGGTAATTTTCGAATCGAGTTGTCGCAAACTTCCCGCAGCGGCATTACGCGGGTTCGCAAAAATCTTGCCACCGTTTTCCCGTTGCACGTTATTGAGATTTTCAAAGCCTTCTTTTGGCATAAAGACTTCACCTCGCACTTCAACACGGTCAGGTATGTTTTCAGCGCGAAGCGTTAACGGCACATTAGCAATGGTGCGAACGTTTGCCGTAATGTTTTCACCAACCTGGCCATCTCCGCGTGTTGCGGCGCGAACCAACTCCCCGTTTTCATAAAGAATACTAACGGCTAAGCCATCCAGCTTAGGCTCACAACTAAATGCAATGGTCGCATTATCTTGGTATTCGCCTTTTAACCTGTCTTTTAAACGCTTCTCAAATGCCAACAACGACGATTCATCAAAAGCGTTGTCCAGCGACAGCATGGGTACATCATGTGTTACCTGCTCAAAAGCAGTCAGCGCTTCTCCCCCCACTTTTTGACTGGGGGAATTGGGGGTGTATAACTCTGGATATTGCTTCTCTAATGCAATAAGTGCCTGCATGTCGCGATCGTACTGTGCATCAGGCACCGTAGGGTCATCAAGCACATAATACTGATAGTTATATTCATTAAGCCTATGGCGAAGTGCCACAACTTCATTTTTAATTTGTTCAGGTGTTTTTGACATGGAATTAGGTTTAAGCCAATGGTAAAAATTAAAAAGCTAAAGAAAATATTTACGCCGTATTAGGCAATTGACCGCCATTATACCGCGTTTCTCAAATAGAAAAGGGACTTGAGCACTCCCAAGTCCCGTTTGTGTATGTACTGCAACCTATGCAAATTGACACAGACAGAATAGTTTTCCACTTTCCCTACTGAAGATTAAAGCAACCTATCAGCTGCGCGCAATCATTCGCTTGCGTTCAAATTCACGAATTTTCTCAACGTATTGTTGAAGGCCTTGTTTGGTTAACACGCTGCGACGGCCATCGAGTACCTGAGCACCAAACTCATCTGCCAGTTTGCGCGCTGCGTTGTGCATCATATTAAATACCTGATGAGGATCACCTTCAATGGGCAGGATCATAAACAGTGATACACCTTGCGTTTCAAAGTTCTCAAGATTATCAATATCAAACACGCCGGGTTTAAACATGTTAGCTAAACTGAATAGCACAGGTCCTTTGCCATTTGAATTAACGTGACGGTGGAATATATCCTGATCACCAAACTTAAAACCAAGCGTCAACAACATGGGTAACAGCGCGGCACCTGAAATCAGGTTGTCTTCGGGAGCGCGTACATTCAGTACCAGTACCTCTTGCTCCACATTTTCAGGCGCTTGCTTTGACGCAGTACTACGGTCGTCGTCTGAGTCAGTCGCACTAAAGCCCTCTATATCCTCGCTTGTATCAAAGTCGATGCGCATTTGGTCGTCACCAAAATTGGGCTCTTCTCTTCTCTGCGCTGCTGGCTTGTGACGCTTGCTGCGAGAAAAACGCTTAGGTTGCGGCTCCTGTGGTTCACCAACGGTGTCTACAGGTGATTGTGGCGCGTCAAGACTAAAGTGAGACGTTGCTTTGGCTTGATCACTATCGCCTTGTACAACTGGCTCTGGCACTAGATCCGGCTCGGCAGTGGGATCAACATACAACTTCTGTGGACGTGAATTGTCTTCCGTTTCCACAGAATGCGCTGTAGGCTGCTGTGTCGCTGACACCGCGTCAGTTCCTTCTTCGCCCTCTTTTAGTAAAAAACCTGGCGGCTCTGGGAAATCTGTGGAAGAAACTTTAGATACACCAGCGTTATCTTGTGCACTTCGAGCCGCCCCTTTCATATGGGGTTTTGGATTGGTCACTACGGAACCATATAACTTGGGCTCGGATACTTTTACCGGCGCCTGTTCAGGCGCAGAAACGTTAGAATCCGCATCACTTGTATTAAGGCGCTCAGTAGTCGTCGCCCCGTTATCATCTCGGTTCACATCCTCATGAGTGGCCTGAGTTACAGGCGATGAAGAAACGGCTGCTGGCTCCTCGTCATCTTCGAAACTTGTTTTGCTGTCGGTTATTTCTTTTTCAGCAGGGGTTTGATCCATTTCATTTTGCGTACTCTTACCGACTACGCGAACTGCACCTATCCCTAACTCATCAAACCCTGATGTCTGTTGTTCATCATCGTCAAAAGCATCCTCGTCTTCTTCCCATTGCCGAGGCTCTAACCGGGTTTTCTCCTCTGGTTTACTGTTTTTACGAATTTTCCAGATACCATGAGCAAGAACACCGATAATAAAGACGGTTCCACCTAGGAGTAAAAATAGACGTAATTCATCTTCCATTTAATTTCTTTCGCCCTTTGTTATGCTTCTGCGAAGGCAACAGCTTCGTCAACATCAACCGCAACCATACGAGATACGCCTGGCTCCGCCATTGTTACGCCTGTCAAATGACTGGCCATTTCCATCGCTATTTTATTGTGGGTTATATAAATAAACTGCACTGTTTGTGACATTTCTGATACCAAATTACAAAAACGCCCAACGTTTGCATCGTCCAGTGGAGCATCGACTTCATCCAGCAAACAGAAAGGCGCTGGATTCAACCTGAAAATAGCAAACACCAATGATAAAGCGGTTAAGGCTTTTTCTCCACCGCTTAGAAGATGAATAGTGCTATTTTTCTTGCCAGGTGGCCTTGCCATAATAGTAACACCGGTCTCCAGCAAATCGTCATCAGTAAGTGCAAGGTAAGCTGAACCACCGCCGAACACTTTGGGGAACAGCATTTTAAGATCGTCGTTAACTTGTTCGAAGGTGGTAGAGAAACGTGTACGCGTTTCTTTGTCAATTTTTCGAATCGCCGATTGCAGCGTATCCAGCGCTTCGGTTAAATCATTGTGCTGGGTATCCAAATGCGATTTTCTTTCAGACTGCGCCTCGTACTCTTCTACCGCGGCCAGGTTAACTGCACCCAAGCGTTGTAAGCTGGCCTGTGTATTCTCCAGTTCTTGTTGCCACTTAGTTTCATCTGCCTCTTCAGGCAGTGATTCCAAAATATTCTTAAGCGATTGGTGGGTTTCATCCAGTTGCTCTAAGATAGTCTTGGCGCGAACGCGATACCCTTCTATATCTATATTAAGTTTGTCGATAGCAGTTTGGCGTGCCTGAATATCTTTACCCAGCGACTGGTGACCTTTTTCAGCCTCTCGCAACCATTGCTCAATGTCATCAAGCGCACTTTGCTTGGTACTTTTCAGTTGCTCTAGCTCAGCCTTAGTTTCAAGGAGGGCTTGCAGCTCAGCCTCTTGTATTTCCTGGGGTGAGGTTAATTGCGTCAGCTCTGCTGTCAGTCTGTCTTTGTTTTTTATGTATTCATCGCGCTGTTGAAGATTACGCGTAACCTGTTGACTGTATAAGTTCTGATGATTTTCCAGCTGTTGTCTTTTTAATGCAAGCTCATGATTTTTCAAAGTTAACGCTTCAACTGCTGCCCTTAATTCAGTGGCACTGCGTTCATTGGATTCACGCTTGCTGTTGACGTCATCAATATGCACTTCATGCTCGAGGATCTGCGCTTCCTGGTACTCTAGCTTTTCTGACAATTGCGCCAGTTGCTCTTCTTCCTTCGCCAGCATAAGCTCTTGCTTGGCCAATTCCTGTTTGAGCTTTTCAGAGCGTGTAGATTGCTGTTCCTGCTGCATTTCCAGTAAAGACACTTTGTGCTTACACTGGGTTAACTGGTTTTCTTTGTCATTTAGCGTACTTTGTAACAGCTGCTTCTGTGCTTCACTTTGTGCTAATGCGTGTTTTGCACTGTCTAGTGCGTGCTCAACGTCGTCAATAAGGCGTTCATTTGCACTAATGGTTTCAGCCAGTGCCTGTATTTTATTCGCGCGCTGTAAAGCACCATCACTGACCTCACCCGGTTTTACTACCCATTCGCCACTTGCCCAAAGCCCTGTAGGTGAAATTACACTTGCGTAATCGTAGTGGGTTGTTTCGCTTTGTTTTAACGCAGCAGCGTTTGCGTTGGCATCCGTTAACTCGGCACTAGCAATGCGTATGTTGCCGTGTTCTTCATTAGTCGTATTATTTTCAATGCGTTGGATAAGTTCTGCGTCATCCTTACACAAATAAATGTCGTTAAAAAAAGCGGGGATGCGCGGGGCACAAGACGCGCTTGTGATGGCACTGCTATCTGGAGAATATTCGTCTAACAAGGCTTTTGCCAACGACCCCGGCTTGGCACTTTGAACAAACGCTGCATCGCTGAATACTTTAACGCCGCCAGGCAGGCTTTCAATGTTGGCTAACAATTCATCGATGCCATGGCATGTGGCAACTAGTGGGTCTTTCACGTGTTGCAATATTGACTCAACACACGGCGCAAGCGCTTGACCCGGGCTAAACTGCTGCCATAACTTTTCTACTCCCTCAAGCGACGTATCTTCACTGCTCGCAGCATCTTGCTGCAGAGCTTCAAGCGCAGCTTTTGTCGACTGTGCAGTTTGCAATTGCCCCTGCACTTCGCGAAGCGTTAACTCGTGCGATTTAACCTGGTTCTCTTGTTCTACCACAGTGTCGCTTGCAACATGAAGCGCATGGCGCATGTCGTCTAATTCAAAGGCAATCTCTTCACTTTGATGAGCTAACAAGGCTATTTGGCTTGCGTAATCTTCGTCATCAAGCTGACTTAGTTCGTCGTTCAACTCACTAATACGTTGTGACGTGCGCAGCTGCATACTCATAGTGGATTGTATTTGGCTATGACACTGCTGAACTTGTTGGCGAAGTTGATTATAGGTTTGCTCTTGCTCTCGGGCTTTTGCGTTAAACTCTCTAAGGGCTTGTTCCGCATCGTCAAAGCGCTCTTTAGCGTGTGCTAATTCTGCGTCTTTCAACGCCATTTCAGGCTCGATATTTTCAAGCGCTTGATTTGACACAACTAACGCGTCTTGAGCCTCTTCAATAGAGTGATTAAGAAGTTCGTGTTGTTCGTTTATGCGCGATAACTCTTGTTCTACTTGCGCTTTACGCTGTTTAGCATGCAGCGCATTTTGTTCAAGCCGCGTTATGGCATTACTGGTAGAAAACAGCTGTTGCTGTAAATCGTCAATGGCTTGTTTGGTGTCGACCTGCTTGGTTTTATACGACTCCAGTCCGGCTTCGTCGCCCTGTAATCTTGCTACTAAATCGTCAACTTCCAACTGTAATGCTTGCTGTTGCTTTTGCAACGCCTCTATGTGTTCGCTGTTTTTCAAAAAGCGAATAGCCGCAAGTTGCCCTTTTAATTCTCTGGATTGAGCGCGCAGTGTTTTATAACGCGTCGCTGCCGCGGCCTGACGTTGAAGTTTTTCTAACTGCTTGCCCAACTCGTCTCTTACGTCGTTTAAACGCTCAAGGTTATCATGGGTGTGTTTTATGCGGTTCTCAGTTTCCCGTCGACGCTCTTTATATTTAGAAATACCCGCCGCTTCTTCAATAAACACCCTTAACTCTTGGGGCTTAGACTCTATTAGCCTGGAAATCATGCCCTGCTCGATAATGGCGTATGAGCGTGGGCCTAACCCCGTTCCTAAAAACAAATCGGTGACGTCACGACGACGACATTTTGCACCATTGAGAAAATACGTGGACTGCGCATCACGGGTCACTAAGCGCTTTATAGAGAGTTCATTGTAGTTCGCATATTCGCCAGCCAAACGCCCTGCGCTATTGTCAAAAACCAATTCTACACTGCATTGTCCAACGGGTTTGCGAGAGGAAGAGCCATTGAAGATAACGTCTGTCATGGCGTCACCACGTAGGTTTTTAGCTGAACTTTCGCCCAGTACCCAGCGCACAGCATCAATGACGTTCGATTTGCCACACCCGTTTGGCCCGACAATGGCTGTCATGTCACCCGGGAATGGAATATTCGTTGGCTCGACAAAAGACTTAAATCCGGCGAGCTTAATCTTTTTTAATCTCACACTTCCCCCTCACAGCACATTTTATCCAATGCAGTAACGATAAGTAACAAGGCAATTGGCAAGCTATTGAGGTTAATCTTAACGTTGATCGTTGCGCGCAAAACGCTAACAGCCTTAAACACAACTCTATGTTGTTGAGGCATAACCCAATAGCGAGATAAAAATGATGCGATCACAGAGAAAGTTCTTTTGTTATTATGCTTTTGACTCTACCAAATCTAACAGCTTGTAACAATTACCATTTCGGCATGTGTATGATTCAACGTAAAATGGTAAAACAGCAACCCTCATTGACTTCACTAAGAGGAAGGAATTCAAATGCGCTCAAGTGGTGTACATTATTTTTTTGAAGGTTTTTCTTTAATTAAAACAAAGGGATTAAAACGTTTCGTTTTTGTTCCATTAACGATTAATCTCGTTCTTTTTTCAGTGGCATTCTATCTGTTGTTTGGACAAATAGAAGTCGGCATAAGTTATGTAGTTAACCTTGTACCAGAATGGTTAGGCTGGCTAAAAACCGCTATTAATTTCTTTCTCTGGCCCCTTGCAGTAATTAGCGTATTGCTTATTTTTGCACTTATTTTTGGCACCTTGGCGAACTGGATTGCCGCCCCGTTTAATGGCGTACTGGCTGAGAAAGTTGAGCGTCACCTAACGGGACAGGCATTGGGCGATGAAGGCGTATTTGCCCTCATTAAAGACATACCACGCACTGTAGGCCGAGAATTAACTAAGTTTATGTGGTACGTGCCCCGCGCCATTGGCTTCCTAATTCTGTTTTTTCTGCTGCCGGTTATAGGCCAGGTAATATGGTTTTTGTTCAACGCCTGGATGATGGCTATCCAATACTGTGACTATCCATACGACAACCATAAAATAGACTTTACACGTATGCGTGTGCACTTAGCACAGCACAAGGGCAAAGCAATGTCGTTTGGCGTGATGGTAAATATTTTCTCGTTGATCCCCATAGTCAACTTTATTGTGATGCCAGTGGCTATTTGTGGTGCAACGTCAATGTGGGTAAATGAACTAAAACACACGCTAAAAGAAGGGTGAAATACTTTAACGTGTGAATAAGCCTAGTGCGCGGGAGAAATAAAGGCTTCATATTGGGAAAGCCAGTGTGCCGCCTCTTTCTGTTTGCCCCGATGATGGAACGCTTGGAAAAAATTCATAGAGATAGGACGTTGTATATTCTGCTTGTGAAGTTGTTGCTCCCACAATACCAGGTATAACGGTGGGATCACGCCACTGTCGTGATGCTCCATAAAGGTTACTCGCCGGCTAGGTTTATAGCTGGCTTTCCCAATTAACTCACAGGTTTTAGATTTGGCAATAATTGCGCTGGGATCAATCGCTAACCAATTGTTTACCGTTTGTGCTGGGGCATACCACACACTGCTATCCACCACTAAGTTAGGGGGCATAAAATCTGTGATTTGCGTGTCATTGCACAGCGCTTTGGCCATTCCCCTTCCTATCGGGTATTCATCAGCAAAACCGGCAAAATGCGCCAGTTCATGTACAAACACTGAATACGCGTCGCTGATATCTAAGTACATCACACCATTTTGAACATTGGCCTTGCCCTGCTCTGCTACCACAACAGCGTGACTGAACTTTACCCTTTTCGCCACTTCAGCTAATGGCGTTATATCACAACCAAGCACACCACTTTTTTCATAGTCTTTATCACAGGACAATGACGCCGGGGTTAACCAAATAGGCGGGGCTATACACAACGACAGGCTAGATAACCTTTCATCAGATTGATAAGCCTTATACAGGCTATCTGCGCGAATAATAGTAGCAAGTGAAGTGGCAAATGGTTGAATGCGCTGAAGACAGGACGATGTTTGTTCAAGGGTCGACCAATCAAAACTAGGAGTCTGTGCCAGCGTTTGGATGGTATAGCCTTTGATGACATTTAGTGCTTTTTCAGCCTGCTCATGCCCTTGTTGTGACGCAAACATAAAGTGTTGTTTAGCGCCCTCAAATTCACCCTCGTCCCACAGCAATCGGCCATATTTATATGCACTTTGCATATCCAGCCGAGCGGTAGCCTCAAGCAACGGCTTGGCTTTTGTTTGTTCCCCATGCAATAAGTACCAGTCTGCCAACGCCGCTTGTGCTGGCACATATCCTTGAGCGGCCGCCTTTTCTAACCAGGTTTCTCGCACCTGTGGCAAGTCTGACGACATCGCTAACGCTATTTGGGCTTCTGCGACTTCACCAATGGCTGCAAGGCGCATTAATCGCTCTGACACGCCGTTATCACCCAGCACTTGATAAAGTAACCAAGCCGCTTCTGCGTTATTAAGCTGTACCAGCTTTTCTAACCAATACGCAGCACTATCTTCAGACACATACGACGACTCAAATTGCCTCGCGTAGGCCTTTTCAAACACACCGACCAGCACCGCCTGGGCATCGTCGCTTTGCTGCTTGGCGGCTGCCCAAAGTAGCGCATACGCAGAATGTGCGTTATTGATGTTTGATTGATAAGTAGACGTGACGCTATCAGCCCCTGCTATACGCGTTAACGCGCTGTGGGCATTTGCAATGAGTTGAGGAACATATCTTCCGCTATCGCCTGCTACAAAAAGTAGCGCGAGTACGGCTAAAATTAATCCACGCATGGGAGTGTTATATTATTCTTCGCTTTCTTCGACTTCGCTATATTGCTCACGCAAACGGCTTAGTTCTAACCTTGCATAACGGTGTTCAACATAGTCAAACACATTTGTACTTAAGGCTAGTTTAAAATAATTAGAAGCGATACCCCGGTTACCTTTTTGAGAATGATATTTACCCAAATAGAAATACGCTTCACACAAGCGGTCGGTTAGCCCCTTTTGGCTTCTTACCCCGTCAAGTAGCGAATTCAACACGGCATTTTCATCTACCGTGCCCAAAAACAAATCAACCAGTGTTGTGGCCCAATGCGTGTTGTCGAGAGATGGACGAATGGTTGCCAAATAGTGTAACCCGTCCTGCTCTGACACCGAATGATGTGCAAAATAAGCCCATAGCGCCCTGAAAGGATCGCTTATGTCCTTTTCAAAAAACCGATCTAAATCAGAAGTGGCTAATTCAGCACGGCCGCCGTAATAAAGGGCAATACCGCGATTCAAAAAGGCAAAGTCGTAATCTGGGTTTATCTCTAAGGTAGAATCAAACGCGTCATAGGCTTGAATAAAGTCATTCTGTTGAATGTAGTGAATGCCAATAGAGTTGTATGCCTCGGCTAAATCCGGCTTTAAATTGATTGCCTGTGTGTAATCAAATTGAGCCAACCCCGACAAGCCCACACTGTCGTACAGCATGCCACGTTGGAAATGTAACTCGGCTTTGTCTTCATCAGATAAAGCGGGACTGGTGAGTACTTGATTATAACGGGCAATGGCCATTTCTGAACGGGGATTAACCGGTGCGGGAATGGCAAGTAATAAATTTCCCATCTGCGGACGATCAGAAATAGGCGGTGTTTGCGCACAACCGGTTAAAATAGCAGCGAAAAGGAAAAAAAAGATGAGACTAACGTTTCTGCACATGGTAAAAAAGCATTCTATAAAAAAAGAAAAAACCGCCTGAATACAAAGTATACGCTTGTTGCGGCGCAATTGCCGCCACCTTCTCGCATTTGATGAAAAAAGTAAAGCGTAATAGGCGAGTAACAAAGATTGCTATGAATAAAAAAGATATACAACAACTTTCAAAATTGGCTTTTGAAGCCCAAAAACACTCTCATTCACCTTATTCAAATTTCAAAGTTGGCGCAGCCGTTTCTACTCCCACAGGTGAAGTATTCTCAGGTTGTAACGTAGAAAGTGCCGCCTTTCCGTTAGGCCAATGCGCAGAAGCAACCGCAATAGGTAACATGGTGACGCACGGTCACACACGCATATCACATATTGTTATTGCCAGTCCTAATGAAGAACTGTGCTTTCCCTGTGGTGGATGCCGACAAAAAATTGCTGAATTTGCCACTGACGACACGCCAGTGACCATGGTCAGTCAAAACGGTAATACTTTTGAAACGACCATTGGTGAGTTATTGCCGCATGCGTTTCGCGCTCACGATTTAGATAAATAACTCATCATTTAAAATACGTAAACGCGGCCTCTCCCACTTTACCTGTTGCTTTTTGGCAATAAACTTTTGCAAGGTAAAGTGGGGTTTTAATAACTGGTGATGCTAAGCTTGCTTTATATCACCAGTTATTGGCATTGCTATTTTTGCCGCTTTTCATCCTGGCGTTTATTCAATTTTGCAGCAGCCGTAAACCCCACTACAAAAATACAGAAAATAACGACACCCACGCCTATTACAATATTGACGAGAAAATCCATAATTGATCCTTTTTTCAATTGCGTACTATTGGTACGCCACAGTGCTCTTTTAGGGTTTTATTAATCAGAGTATTTTATGTGACAGCTCAGATAACTTTTGTAATTGCACTTCTGTTAAGTTCGAAAGTAAATCTTTGGCACAAAAATCAAAGGCAACCGCTGATTCACAATAAACCCGCTCTCCTGCTTCGGTCAGTTTAACTAAGCTTACTCGTGCATCTCTTGGGTTTGCCTCTTTTGCTACCAGTTTATTTTTTTCCATCGGTTGTAATAATCGGGTAACCCCAGAAGCGCTGATGCCCACTTGTTCAGCTAAAGCCATGCGTTTAGCGGTTTTATACGGCGACGAATACAAATAATGCATTATCATAAACTCAGAAAAACTGACGCCATGATGGTTTAAAGCCCCTTCAAGGCGTTTAGTCACTTTATTGTTTACTGAAGTAAACAAGGTTAAATACGAAGACTCTGCACTGTCCAACATAAAAATCCTTACGGCATACTTGAGCTGTCAAACATATAGCAAGGTGTTTTATCATTCAAGCTTTTATAACTGTGTAAACAATTAACTTCTAAGCGTAGAGTGTTTAAGAACAAAACTTACTTCAAGCTTTATATAAAAACTGATAGCAGCTGATAAAAAGAACGCTGAAAGGCTAAGCAAAGGGTGTCTATTTCCTTTTAAGAAGATCCCTTACTGAATTATTCTTAACATTGAGCTTGTGCATGGAGATTATGCTCAGACGAATGCCTAGTACGCCCAAGTCCATTAAACATAGGCTCATATAAAAAACGTGCATGCACTAACAACACTGATCCCACCGGATAGCAGGAAAACCTTATCAAATGCTGAAAATGTAACGAGGAAATTCCCTCTTATTCCCAATGGTTGACCTTTAAAAAACTTAACTAACAGAGACCACATTGTCGGCGCTTGCCAGTTTCTGGAAGGAAGCGGCTCTGGGTCGGCAAAAAGGTGGTTCTCTGCCTTTATATGCCTTCGAAATGCAATTTGAAAATACTCACATTCATAACTAATGACGTTAAACGCAACTTGAGATAAAAAACCGCCGAGATAGGAAAGAACAAAAATAACAAGAATGTAAAGAAGTTGATTGGTAGGAGGCATTCTCACTACCACCAGCACAATTGCCCCTAAAATAACCGACAAAAACCAGGTGTAGTGTTTTTCTTCTTCCCACAGCGCACTATGAAAATATTTTCTTAAGTCTGCTGTGATTTTTATCTGCTCTCTTACGTCAGATTTGTCTTTTTTAAATTTAATAGCGCAACACTCCCTGTCATAAAACGCTATTCATGTTAGCTTACTTTTTATGCAAACCACTAGTGTAATTTGAGTAAATTGTTGATACTGAGCAATAGTTTAATTCTAATGAGGCGTATAAACTCTCTGCGAATCACCCCTTCTCTACACACTTAACATACAGCTTTATTTGAGTAAGTTGCGCGGCATAACAGGTTTTCAGTACAGAGATTGCGCGGATATCTTCATCCGTCAGCCTAATCACATCATGTTTCGGAAAATCTCGAATCGTATCGCTACACAAATCCATAGCATTAGTGATTCTTTGCGCTATTTTTCTCTGTTTTCTGGTGTCGGTGTAGATGTTGATCATGACTTTATGACGCAGATTATCAAGCTGTTCATTATAGTCCTGCTTTAAATCTACCGAGTAGCGTGTGAAAAACTCAACAATTGCGTGTTTAATTAAGGTTTCAGAACCTTCAGACGGATAGGCAATAAACGTATTTAGCTTTCTCAAAAAGCCTCCTAATACATCATATTGCTTAGGGCTCTCCCAGAACTCATCACTGTCTAATACATTGTGTATGCGGGGGTTATCTGTTGATTTATAAAGCAGTGCATACACTGTGAGTGGATACGGATCATCGGGGTTGAGGATATGAGACTTACAAGACGGATCCATAGGAAGTTCTTGTGAAACAGAGAGCGTATTTACTCTTTTTACTATTTCTTGCCCCCACTGACTGTAAGACTGGAATTCGCTTGCAAGCTTTTCCACCGTTGTCATACCCGCCTTGAAGAGATTTTCAGCCTCTTCCAGTAATTTGGTCACGCGGGGCATGTGAAATTTTGCAATCTCCAGGTTTTTTACCAGTGAAGATTTGTACCTTTCTAATAAAAAATAAAATACTACCCCTGCAACCGCTAAAAGTACCGCGATAACAAATTTATCCAGTACCAGCTTAAGCAGCTCAAACTCGTTTTTTGAAAGTCCATTTATAAATTGTGATAGCTCGCTCACCGTCTACTCCATTATTAATAACTAAAAAACCATGCTTAAAAAAGCAAACATACACAATAAAATCATAAAGATAGATATAAAAAACAATGAGAACGTATAGGAAGCAAAGAACTTATTATGCGTGATGAAAGCAAAAATTCGCTGAATTAAGTTAACGCTGCCGTCGATTACATTGTTATTAGGTACGAATTTTTATACCTGAGGGTTAAACTTATGATATTAGAGTAAAAAGAGTCATGCTATTGTCTTATAAACAATGCGGTAAAAGTTGTTGTGATGTCTCAGGTTTATGTGAATAGAATTCGGTTTGCCCTAGTGTGTATTAGTGTTGCTGCTACTGTGATGTTAAGCGGATGTCAGTTAACACCTAACTTGCGCTCGGTAGACTCAATTAAACGACTATCAAAGCAAGTAAAACACGCTAACAGTATTGACGATATACCGGCTATTGCCAAACAGGCCGAAACTACCCATAACCACCTTCAAGCTGACCTACGTACAATACAGATACTGTTTGAAGAGTTAACCGAAAACGTGAATAAATATTGGGGTAAAGGCAATCGCGAACTACCCTCGAAAAAGAAATACGTAAAATACGTTAACGATTACCAGGCACGCGCTATTGTTAACTTTGAAGAAGGTTTTGTTCGTGTAGAAACAATCAATACGCAGCAGCCTAAGGCCATGCTAATAAAGGCCATTGAAACCACCCTACTTACCACCGCCGATCCAACCCAGAACGACATATTTTCAAGTTCAGCGCCCGTAACGCAAGGCCTGCCTTTTTTACACCCACAAATAAAAGATCAGGATGGTCGCATAGTGCAATACCGCTGGCGAGCAAACCGATATGCAAACTATCTGGTATCACACCATCTTCAACACGTGAAAAAAAGCGGTAAGTCTATTCATGCTGTTCAGTTCAAACTAGTTGATACCCATACGCATTTGCGCAAACAAAAATACAGTCAATACGTATTAGCGGCGGCTAGACGCTATCAGTTAGATCCTGCACTTATCTATGGCATTATTGAAACAGAAAGTTCGTTTAACCCCTATGCGGTAAGCCGCGCCAATGCATACGGTTTAATGCAGGTAGTACCCGCAACCGCGGGGCGCGATGTGTACAACCTGGTACATAAGAAAAGCGGGCAACCTTCTAAACAAACCTTATTTTCGCCCGCACAAAATATTGATATAGGCAGTGCGTATTTACACCTATTGCAATCACGCTATCTTGCACAAATTCACAACGTAAACAGCAAAGAGTATGCGGTGATCACGGCGTATAACGGCGGTGCAGGCAATGTATTAAAGACATTCGACAGTAACCGTCAAACAGCAGTAAGAAAAATGAACAACTATTCTGCTAATACCGTTTACCACAAACTGCGTTATGAGCACCCAAAACTGGAATCAAGAAGGTACTTAGAAAAAGTGACACTGGCTAAAAAGCGTTATCAGTAGGTATTGTGTGTGAGAAACACCGTTATTTATGTACTAATGGCTGTCATAGAAGTACTTATTCAAGGTTAACTGAGTAGTCCCCCCTATTTGGTTGCCGGTAAGCTTTTTAAACACGCTTATCACCGCGCTTGTTGGGTATTTTGTTGAATGGGCTCTACATGAATTGAAATATCAGAAACCCCATACTTTTGCGCTATAACAGATTCTACATTCGTGGCTATGTTATGTGAATCCGTTGTAGATATCTCTGGGTCAACTGAAATGACAAGGTCAATTGACTTTTCACTACCAATCCAACGTGACCGAACTCTATTTACTTTTATCACACCTTTCACCTCGAGTACGGATTTAGACAATAACTCTGGCGCTAACGCATAATGGTCGACAAGAATGGGCACTGCCCTTCTAAACAAACTAAAAGCCAGATAAAACACCAGAAGTGAAACCCCTAGCGCACAGATCCTATCTAACCATTGATATCCCATGGTGGATAATTGCCACCCGGCTATAACAACTATGGTTGTCATAACATCGGCAAATGTATGGCTTGCATCGGCAAGCAGTATGTCGGATTCTAATTTTTGAGCACATCGCCTCTGCCACGCTGCTAATGCAATGTTTATGGTTAGTACAACCAACATTACACCTAGCCCCAACACTGAATTTTCAATTTCTATATCGTCTTTATTAATTGCGTGTATAGCGAGCTCAAATGAAAGCACTACCAATAACGATGCAAGAAAAAATACGGCTAAGGTTTCGAATTTACGATGCCCATAAGGATGTTCACGATCTGGAGGGGAAGTTGAAATTCTAGTTACCACCCACGCGACTATATTATTTGCAACATCGGTTAAAGAATGAATTGCATCACCAACAACTGCCAGCGACCCCGTAGATAAGCCTACAAACAACTTCGCCAATAACACAACAACGTTAACGGCGCCCTCGATTAATATGACTTTTTGAACGTTTTTGTCTCTTTGAGAATTATTATTCAAAATAAGTTAGCTCGATTTGATCTCTTTTTAAGTTAGTCATACTCACCAAACATTTGAGACAGTTCTGAAGCCGTCGTTTCACCCTTTACATTCTCAGGTTTGCCACCGTCTGCGTACATTTCGGTGTGAATGAAACCAGGACGAACAGCATTGACCCTGATTCCTGTTGATGCCAGCTCTAAAGAAATGTCTTTAGTCAATGAGTCCATTGCCCCTTGGACGCAGCGTAGTCAATTAACGCTGCTTCCATTCCCCCACTATTCATGTGAAACCTTGTTACACCTGATGCAATTTGAACGCTATACCACGCATCCATCGAGTAAATTACTGGATGATTTATATCCTTATTTGACTCGTATAAGCGAGGTGATTTTATAAATAATGGGTAAGCCCTCGATGCTTCTTTTTATTTGTCGTTTCAAATAGCACAATCAGCTATCTTTCGCAAAAGTCCCCAGTATCAACAAGTCACCTGGCACCGCTGCCTCGGAAAAGTTGATGTAGTTGTTAGAAGGAAATAATAGGTTCTTGATCGCAAATAGAGATACGCTGTCAAAACTAACGTTTAGCTGTTCTTCTACCTTAGGCGCTACTTGGCTCTTGACCTGTTGGTTCACCTTGGCTTGTAAATCATCACTACCTGAAGGGCCACCGCCAGCTAAGTGCCCGGTGACTGTGACTCCCTGACTGTTTATGGCTATTTTGATTGCTTGATTACGCCCGCTCCCCGAAACAGAAATGAATGCTGAGGTTTTGACATTAGATGTTGCATCATTACTGAATGACCCTTTGCGTTCAGCTTTGCAATAATCAGAATAACAGGGTTCAGTGGTGGTACTGGTATTAATGGTCATGGATTGCATTTTTGAACCATTGAGGCTCATTGACCCACTTGATGTAGATTTTAATGTCATGCCAGAAAGGTTCCATGTGGCAGTGTCATTCGGAAAGGAGTATTTTATAATAGTTGTGGAGCCACCACCATACGGGGTAATATATGGTATTTTCTGTGTCAAGCCGCTGAGGTCTATACCTGTAGCTGACACAGGTGCATTGGTAAACTCAGCCCATGATGCCTGAGTTGGGTCACTAGCATGCTTACCTACCAGTGTCCAGCCTCGTCTGTTCATTGACTGAGGTAGTACTGCTCCGTAGTAAAGCGCACTACGAATGATTAGTGACGTGTCCTGACTTTGCGGAAGAGGCTCACTGACTCCATTAAGGAAAGTCTGTGTAGGATTAAGCAGTGCACGGTTACTTGTCTGTATGAACATCTGTAGCATCTCGACGTCGGCTTGGGTTTTCAGCGCTTTGAATAGGAACCCGTTAGGCTTGAGTGCGTCTATAACGGGCACATTGCTAATGTCGAGCTGGTTGATTAAGTAATTGACGGGGTTTTCAGAGAAATAAGCTTTAATGGCCTTATTCAATGCTATTCGATCTTCATCATCGATTTCTATGTCTTCGACAGAGAAAGCCCCCTGCTTCATATTCAGCTCGACTTTAAGCACATTGTGGTCAGCACCATCCACTTGCACTTTACCACTGGTCTTGGCTAGTTTTACATAGGCTGTCAACGTCTTACCAGCAATGCTAGTGGGAGGATCACAGCGCTCAGGCTCATCTCCCATTTGGACACATTTAGTCAGTGACCCCTTCTCAATGGGCATGCTTAATTCTACTGTATTGTCGTTGTTAGTAGAAAAACGCAACAGCGGATAGCCATATTCCATATGGAATTTTTTAATCGACCACACACCATCTACAACCGGTGTGCGAGTTTCAGCATCAATGGTGTTTTTGAATGTGGTATTGTTCTTCAGCTCGATATATTGATCGCGCAAAGAATTATTAATTTGTGACAACCCCATATTAAAGACTACATCCCAGCCATTGGTTGTGGTTCCCTGCGCGTTCATTTGTGCAATCAACGCTGTGCTCGAGGGTTGAACAGCCCCGCTTACGGCAAGGTTCATCGCGTTTAAACGCAAGGTTTCTACATCAAATGCGCGTCCTCTGGCGAAAGTATTTGCCGCTACTTGAATTGGCTTGTCAACAATACGGGCTTCCAGAGTGAATTGTAGCCGTACTTTGACCGTGTGCCTTTTGAAGCGGATACCTTTGTTGAGATTAGTTTTGGGGAGATCAACACGCCATGCGCCAAAAGGCGTGATAAGACTGACGCCCTGTGACCATGAATGACCATTGTCGGTAAATTCTGGCTTGTTTGTTTGGGCGTTGTACTGGTAGATTCTCTCACGCCATGGCGTGTGGAAGGTCAAAGGTTGGCGTTCTATATTGCGATCTACGAAGGGTGAATCTTCAAAGGTCAGCCGTACTAAAAACTTACCACTGTCCGTGTCTTTAACACCATCTATTTCAGCGACCACGCTTTTTACCCTTAAATTGACATACTGACTGAACTCTGTCGAGTCTGGGCCGATGGTTATCTCAAAACTATGGCCGCCGCTGATATCCTCATTCATTACCCCATCAATCTGATAGATGATAGGGTTCGTGGTAGAAGACTGATACTGCATAAGCTGGTTTTTGGCTTCTATCGTCGCCTGAGTTTGTGCTATGTGTGCTTGCATAAAGTTGAGCAGGCTATAACTGCTGATCACCGTGGGTTGTTGCAGCCAAGCGTATTGGAGTGCTTGGTCCTGTAACAAGAAGGATTTAATGAAAGTGGTTAGCATTTGACGACGTAAATAGTCTAGGTTTCCAGTGAGACCCACCAGGTCGATAGCTGAGTGGTCTAAGTCTTCAATATTGGCCGGGTGCAGGGTGTCGACAAGCGCATTAAGTCGATCCGCCTGACGCTTATTAATTTCCTTTTGACGCTGGGTGGTATAGATATCTCGCTGAATCTGGTGTAATGAAGAACGTGCACTGGTTAGTGCTTTACCTCGCATAACCAAGATCTTAAAGGCGGCAACCATATGTGCCTTGGCTTCGGTCACCGAGGCATCACTTGGTCCGGTAGACATAACCACGTCAAGTTGGATAGACATCTCATTCCAATCGAGCTGAGAGGTATCACCAAAGTTCATGCCGTCTAGGCCATCAAGGGTAGCTTGAGTGTTTTGCAGTTTTTGCACTGTGCCAGATATAGAAGAATAGAGCTTCATCGAAGTATTAAGCACATTCAGTGTTTTCTGAATACGCTGTGCGGTAAGCCCTAAATTTTTGACGGCACTGATAGAGCTGGCCGGAATTAAAATGGAAGTGCCCAAGCTAAAGGTACTGGTCACCACGTCCAGTCCAAACTTAATTAGCTCTATGGTTTCCCATTGTTCAACTTTTGATTTATAGACTTGTACGGCCTGATCTACTTCAGCCTGCTGCTCAAACAGCAGTTTTTCCAAGTTCGATATTTTTGCTTGTTGACTCTCTGATTCCGCTTTTCGAGCTGCAATAACGACGTCGTATTGTTTTCCAAGGTCGGTTGTGCTGTCAGCATTTGCTTTAATCAATCCAGTGAGTAATTGGCCAGATTGGATAATATTTTGGTTTAGGGTCTTACCAACATCTATAGTCAGTTCTGCTTGTTTACGTTGGTTGACTTGTATGGTGTTTTCGCTAATTTGGCGTTGAATTTCTTGTAAATAGCCCATGATCGCCTCAAGGCTTTCTTTATAGGCAGAAGCTGGCAGGATCGGCACAAAAGCGCCTGCTCGTGAATTAGGTGAATAGCCGCCTAGATCCAAAGAATGTACACGTATAGCCAGTAACTGTTCATCAGTTGTGTCAGCAGGAATAATACGCCCTACCCAACCTAGATAATCGCGCACGAGCTGCTGCGTAGGGTTATCGTGCGAGTTTCCTTCTTGTAGGCCAAGTACTGCTTCAGCAAACGCCAAAGAAAACTCTAGGCTATCTTTGAATGCCTCAAGAGCGTCGGCTGGAGGGGCCATACGAACATCACCAGTGACTCGCACTTTACCCGATGGCACTTGCTCATATCGCAAGCCATCAACCACAACCATATGTTTGGAGCCGGCTGTATTTTGAAAACGAGCTGCACCAAGGAAACTGTCACAGCCAATTACCAGTTCATCAAAGCCCTTGTCAGTGAGGGTAATGACATTTGGGTTACCTTCTGCACGCATGTCGAGAATGTAACCGAAAAGCTGTACGGATTCTCCCGGTACTCGTATTGGTGTGGTGGCTTGGGCAGCTACCACATAGCCGAAGGTGGTAAAGTTCTTCACCTGATTACGGGCGACCAATTGCATTTGCGCTATATCTAGGTGGGTTTTGTAGACATTGATGGTCGGTGAAGCGATAGTAGAGATTAGACCCGGCTGCTCTTCAGTCAACAAGCGATTGAAGTCGGTCTTATTAATATGGCTGAACCCGGCGTTTATGGTGTCCCCAAATACGGTTGAAAGTGCACCTTTCAACACTCGTCGCCATGCCGCAGTACGTTTGTATTCGGTAAAGGTGGTCATAGGGCCAAGTGTTACCATCACGGGGGCTTGGTCAGTATAATTGCTGTTAAGTTTGTTCAGTGAAACGTGACTATTTTCGGCAAAGACTTGGAATAACGAGTCATGTTTAGACCAGAAATTTTCCATCCATTCCCCAGATTGAAGGCTGTTCTGGAAGGTGCTTGAATGACTTAGACACAATAATTTACCGTATTCGCTCACGTAACCGAAGTGCCCCGTTGAGGCGTCTGTAGTGAAATATTGAAAGTCGACCGCCTTAGACCCGCTGAGTTCATTGTCGGGCTGTGTGTACGCTATTTTTATACGCTCAAAGCGATCGGCTTCGTAGGCAAAGACTTGTATTAGCTGGTCGCCCACCGTTACAGAGGACACAAAGTGCGTGCCCCATTCGGCAAAGGTGTCTAAGTAGGCGTTGGCATCCTTTTCTTTGAGTTGCGTGACCTCATCCTGCTCGCCAAAAACGGGAAAATGACGTAACCGCGCGAGGTTTCGCATAAAGTTTGAATTGATACCTATGGACGGGTCTGGGTTTAGCGCATTTACCGTCATCAATATACCCGTTTCCGTTGTTGTGTGGTGCACCTTGGCATCTTTTCGTTCCAGTTTGACCAATGCATAACGTAAATTCGGGTTATCGAGTGAGACTCCCAGCGTCTCTGATAGTGCTTTACGTGCCGTATCTCCTGCTGGGGAAAACAACATCAGCGCTCCCGCAGGTAATGACGGTGGGGAATCATCAATAGCGGGATGTTCAACTTTATAGCCAAGTAACTCAGTCACTAGGCTCATTGGCGTATCGTGAAGCGAAACAATCGGGTAACTCCAATCTCCCCGTTCAGTAACCACAGGTAACGACTTCGGCTGCATAGGAGCCTCGTTAGATGGGTAAAGAATATTCAGATTACCTGTCGAAGGGTTCCAGTCGGATTTGTACCCCTTGGTAAGATCCGTGGACAGTCCAAGCTTAATGGTGTTAATTATTGACATGCTTCAACTTCCTTTTGATAAAAAAATGATTCTCGTTACTTTTTCTCTTGTGCCTAGACACAATGACTCCCTGTAAAAGTAGTCGTCTCCACATTTTCGTGAATTAAGTTTTTTGCTTTAGGCACCACCGGTGTGGTTAAAAATAAAACAACTCGATAGTGAGTATCAATATAAAAAGCATATTTTTTAACCTAGTGGATACGTTGGCTTAAACAAGACAGGCATAATTTGAAAACTCCCAAACTGTTCCTTTGTATCAAGGCTTAAACAAGACAGGCATAATTTGAAAACTCCCAAACTGTTCCTTTGTACACTTTCTTTAATCTAAGTAACCATTCAAACTGGTCAAAGAATTAATCTGAGTCAGACAGCCCCAATGCCTAAAGCCCGAAGGTCACAAATCAGTTTATCGGATACGCCCTATTATCACTGTGTTTCCCGCTGTGTTCGTCGAGCGTTTTTGTGTGGCGAGGAAAACGGAAGAAGCTTTGAACACCGTCGCCAATGGGTAGAAGACCGAATTCATCTTTTGAGTGAGGTGTTTGCCATTGATGTATGTGCTTATGCCGTTATGAGTAATCATACGCATCTGGTGTTACACGTAAATAAAGAGAAATCTGACGCATTGAGTACAGAAAACGTGATTCAGCGTTGGCATAGGATTTATAAAGGCACCTTACTCTCTCAACGCTACTTATCACCAGATTTACGCAAAGATTTACTTGAAAGCCAGACTAAAACGGTGGAGTTAACGGCCGAAGTATGGCGTAAAAGGCTATTTGATATCAGCTGGTTTATGCGTGCTCTCAATGAATATATTGCTAGGGCCGCAAATAAAGAGGATGACTGCACTGGGCATTTTTGGGAAGGACGGTTTAAATCTCAAGCGCTATTAGATGAATCAGCCCTTGCCGCTTGCATGGCGTATGTTGATTTAAATCCAGTACGAGCAAAGATGGCCAAAACACCTGAAGCATCGAACCATACCAGCATTCAATACCGTATTAACGCAGCTAAAGTAGGTAACACACCCAAAAGACTTATGCCTTTTGCGGGTAATCCAAGGCAAGAGATGCCACACGGTTTACCTCTTACTCTTCCAGACTACTTACAGCTTTTAGATATAACAAGCCGATATATTCATCCAAACAAGCGAGGCAAGGTTGAACATAGCCTGCCTACTATTTTAGAACGTCTCAATATTGAAAACGAACAATGGCTAACTTTAACCACTCAGTTTGAAACCTGTTTTAAGCACGCTGCTGGCAAAGTGATTCACCTTGAGCAATACGCGCACAATCATCAGCTCCAACGGGTTCATGGCCGACAAAGTGCAGTTCGATTACTGGGATAACATAGTAGCTAAATAGCGAATTTCGCAAAAATACTGATAGTCACTTAATGCTGGTGAAGGAATAAACACACCTAACCTCCTACTACACCCACGCGCGCTTCTGCTTTTTTTCCTCCCATCAACTGAAAAGAAACGTTTACCTACACAATTGGCAACGAATGTAGTCTTCGTAAAGACGCTTTAATATTCTGAATATGTGGGTCTTATTTTGAGAGTAAAATAGAGAGCATGGCAGGCACAAAATATATATAAATCTGTACACAAAGATGCCTGTCTTGTTTAGTCAATCAGCGCATGAGTAAAAAGGGTAAACACTACAACTTGATCATTACCGCGATTGCTAGGGAAATGGCTGCATACATTTGGGCTATCGCAAAAGAAGTGGTACTTACACCGGTTAATCCAAAACTAAGATTGAGCCGAGTACCTGCATGATAAACGAGTTTGAGCTAACGCATTCGGGTCAGGCCGCGGAATGTGGCACAACCTACGAGGGCGTTATGATGGCAGTCACTTAACCGTGATTGAACCACGAGCATAGACTGATGAGAAGGTGACCACGGCGGAGTGAGTAAGGTAGGCGCTGTTCATTATAGTTAATGAATAATCCACGAATACCAGCATGATAACCGACGACATTACTGCCTCATCCGGTGCGTTAGCTCATTTATTTTGAGTGATAAAGACAACTAATTATGGGCTGGAAGAGTGTCAGGGAAGTGCTCGTTCAGGGTTGACAAAGGGAGTCATACCAACGCTCGCATTTGCGGCTGATTTGGAGCGCATCGGAAAAGCAGTCCGGCAACATGCGCTTGTTAAGTACTGACTTCATCGTGCTCTAACTCTGATAAAATTCTTGCTTCGTCCGCTTCCATCTCCGCGGTTACATTCGCATGAACTATTTTTAGACCTTCAGAAAGCTTCGCTGTTAGTTTGATTTTCCTTTGCTGCGACACACGCTGCTTGAATTCTTGTTGTAGCCAGTCATTTAGATATGACTCATCTTTATAAGTCACTCCATAGTCTGAATCTCTAGTAACGATCACGATATCCTTACCGCTATCGATAGAGCACTGAACAATCCATTCCCAGTTAATAGCGTCACCATAGCTCGTGTCATTTTTCTTTCTAGGAGGATACCCCAAGAAAAATCGCTTTCTAGCTAGGCGGCGAATGGCAAAACGACGCTTAGAATCACGGTTTAAATTGAAGTTTGACGAATGCTTGAATACTCGTTGTAGGACTCTATATACATCATCGTTGGCTCCTGGGTTTTTCAGTATTTTCTGAATCTTCTCAGTAACCTTTTTTTGTTGAGTACCAATTTCTTTTTGGTGTTTTTTAATCATTTTCGAGGCCTGAAGCTCGGAAATAAGTGCTGGAGGAGACAGCTTATTCCAATCCGGAGATCCAAATTTGCCCAGCGTTTCAAGGATTACAACCTGACGATTCTTCTTGTACTCCATTTCTAATTGGGAGCCGAGTATCAATCGATCTTTGAAGTGCTCTATTTGCTCCAAAAATTTTGTACTCACATCTGACTTTCTATCTCTGTAAAAATCCAAAAATATATTCGTATCAATGAATAAGAGTGCGTCCATTTCTCTATTGGCCAATGGTGAATTCTCCTAAGTACTTAACAGCTTACTCGTCCCCAAAACGGTGATTATTCCCATACCACTTTGGGAAACTTGTCCATGTAATTTTTCTTAAACTAAAGTATAAACAATATTGAAAGAATGCAATAAAAATGGTCAAGATTTAATCAAGCATTATAAACGCCAAACCGCCATACAGATGAATTTGGTGTATTTCACCCACCCTCAATCACCTAAAACAAAAAAAGCCAGCTTTTGCTGGCTCTTAAATCAAATAACATCAAAACTACTTTTTCTGTCTTGCTGCTAGCTTCTCTAGCTGCTCGTCAGTGGCGGGTAGCTGGTGCTTTTCCTTCCACTCTGAGTAGGGCATTTTATATACCACTTCCCGTGCAGCTTCATAGTCAACATCAACGCCCTGCTCGCTTGCTGCGGCTGAATACCACTTTGCTAAGTACACATAGATGCCTGTCTTGTTTAGTCATTACTCTTCTATAGCCTCTAAATTTTTAACGCCAAAAGGTATATGCACAGAAGGAGCTACTGTACTTGTTGAAGTCAAATGGCCTGTCTGATCATCGAAAAATATATGAGGTTTAAGTACCCCTAAAACCAAACTTTTATCAACACCGCCCAAAAAGAATGCATCATTCGTCATTACACCCCATTCTTTTAATGTATTTAATGCTCTTTCGTGTGACGGTGCATTCCTTGCTGTAACTATAGAAACTCTTAACCTATTACGGTAATCTGGCTGCGACTTTTTCTTACTCTCTTCGATTTTTTGGATAGCTGAAACTTTCACTAAAAATTCTTTTAACGGCCCAGGATTGTGAGGCTGTAGCACATTTTTTGTTTCGTGATCATGGAAGTGGGTAAGATCATTATTATGCATTACAGACTCAGATTCGTCATCAGCGAGAACACCATCAAAGTCAAAAGCTATCCTTAAATCGTCATCGTCTTCATCAATCATTGTTGATTTCATTACATGACCGGCTGGATAGCCTAGCTGGATCGCTTCTTTAACGTCGGGAGAGTTAGCAGATAAAAATAAAGAGATACTTAAAGCTTCAATATACTCGTATGGTGACTTACCTTGCATAAAAATCGCTCGAGAAATAGGTAAGCTGTGGTGCTTAATTGACTTCATAACACGAAGGCCAGTATCGGGGTCGTTTCTAGATAGTAAGACAACTTCTACTAATGGATCTGTTTCAGGATCTTTACTTAAATCATTCAGAGATAACAATCGTTTTATAAAAGAAAACGCTACGCCTTTATCTAAAGGTAAATCGATATTTTCAGATTGGTATTTTCGATATTCTTCTTCACCCTTAGTTCTAAAGACCTTATCAGATTCTGTTAAATCGAACATTGCACTTGAAGCAACCCCAACAACTAACCTATTTCGTAATTCATACGGCATATTAATTTTCCTAAATAGAGAGCAAGACAGGCACAAAATATATAAAACTGTACATAAAGATACCTGTCTTGTTTAGTCTTGCTAAATAGCGAATCTCGCAAAAAACTAATTCAAGAAGTCAGCCTCTTCATTTTTAATCTTTTTATACTTAGAAATGTCTGCGTCGTCTAACCAACTATCTATCTCGTCATCAGTGACTGACTTATTTGCTCTCAACGCTTTAATTACAGTGCCTACTTCAAAGCTATTTTTTATTTGGTCATTGTTTCCGGATGCTTCAATAATGCTCTTTACTTGTTCACGAGTATAATCACGAGCATGTATTGCTACAGTAGGCGCAAAGCTATTAGCTTGATCAAAAGACGTAGATTGTTCATATAGTTCAACTATCTTATTGCCGATTTGAGTAGGTAGATCAAAAAACAGTGTTTCACTGATCTCCTTCCTTGTGGCTTTAGAGATCCTTTTTTCTGCTGAACCAACTAAATCATCAATTGAAAGGATAATGTCAATGTCATCAAAGTTTTCAGTCGGTAGACTTTCGACAAAAGCTTCTATTTTTTGCTTAACGTCTTGGTCAAAATAAGGCCAGATGTCATTTACTCTACTAATTAGTGGGATTACATTTTTTAAATCATCTGCCTCTATATTCCTAACTATACTTGATAGCTTATCTCTCAGAGTTTCATCAAATTCTTCTGCGTGAATAACTTTTATTGCATTGAGTGCCGTGGCTGTTCTTGTTATCTCTTTGTAGTCGTTAGATTTGCTAAGTATTTTTTTAATGAGCACAATTGTGAAGTTTCTAATTAGGCTCTTCCTGGCTTTTTTCAATGGGCTGTTGTCAAAGGCTACAATGGCTTTATCAATATCTGTTGGAAAATATTCTGAGTTAACTTCTGAAGTTAATGAGTCAAGCGCATATTTCCCTTGGGCAGGAGGATTCTGAAGTAAATGTTCTACTGCAGATCTTATATGCATTCTGGCTAATTCTGCTGATGGATTAAATATTTCTCCATCAGCAGTCATTGACGGGTGAGCGCATCTATTTCTGTCTTCTTGTAGTCGATTCAAATCTATAAATTCTACAGGAGATATTAATTCCAATTTATCTCGGCAAATAGCTAATATATCTCTTTCGAATCTCAAAGAGTTCGTTATATCTCCATTCCTCACTGCTTTTTCAAAAGCTTCGACTTGTATTTCGGCTTCCTTGTCACCGGCTAACGATAACTCCTTCAATTTATCGATAATATCAAAGGATGCTGCTATCCAAGTCGATACAATCGAAGAGCGAAATGCTCCCGACTTATAACACGCTACAGCTTCTTTTATGTAATTCTTGGCTTTTTCGTCTCTACATTTGAGGACTAGCTCGTCAAGATCTGATAACGGTGATGCCACTTAATCCTCCTTGGTGACTAACGCCCAATTCAGCAGGCATATTGAGCGCAGCGAAATTTGATCCGCTGCAGTTGCTTGTTAGCTCTCGCCATTCGACTGGGCTCGATTTTGCTTGCTCCAAATAGCAAGGATGGGTTGAATAGCGTTCATCTTTGTTGCATCCATGATCACCTGATCCCCAAAAGATATTACTTCACCATCTCGGTAAAATGGGGCTGAAAAACAGTAGTTATCACCTTCATTCGTCGCGCCAATAAGCATGAGAATTTCCTGTCGCGATGGCGCTTCAGCGGCACCTCGATATGGATTCATTGGATCAAATTCGGCACTCCAAGCTTCAGAAACCATGATGAACGAATTGGCTCCTATTCGCTCTATTGTTGATGCTAAATTTCGCATGGTCATGTATTTATCAGCTTTATCTTCGTTTCTAATTTCGATCATTTTCGCAAGTGTCTTTCCAACGAAAATCATCGCCAAATGAATATGGTAGCCGTCTTTTTGGAGAACACATTTGGCTTGCTCGAAGAAAAACTCACACTGTTCTTTAAAAGACTTTGAAGCTATGCTGCCAGCCTCACCCTTTTCGCGAAACAAAGGCGTGTCACCATATTTTTCTTCGATCGATGCGCGATCGGTCTCATCCAAAGAAACGCTTTCTGAGCCAATTACAGCAGGCACTAACGTTTTACCACATACCTTCATCAAGATAGACCGCATTTCTAGCTGTTCATGCATGCATGGGGGTAATTTAGGCGTACTAGAACCACGATCTTTTGATGCATCAGAATTTGGTGCATCGTATAAAAGCTCAGCTACTGCTGACCAGCATTCACTAAGCAATTCCCCCAACTCATGACTAGGGTAGTTTTTGTCTATCCATCGGCGCTGAAGTTTTACATAAGAGTTTTCGAAAACTTCTACTGGAAGGCCAAGAGAAACAGTCTTGGTGTATATCTCCGTGTTTGTTAGGTTCGGGTTGTAATCTTCTTCGAATATCTTAACTTCACCGGCTATATAGGAGCCTATAACTTCTATTCGTAGCTTACTAAGCAGCTCCAGATCCCCTCTCTTCACAATGTAATTACGTGCTTCTACAAGCCATCGCAGTGAGGGGTTCCCGCGCATCTTTTCCTGCCATGGTCCATACCATGAGTCAAACCCTGGAATTTCTCGCTTATTCGCCTGCAGTAAAAACGTGATGTTTCTAAGTTCTTGAATGCAGGAGTTTATAGCTATTCGAAAGTCATTAGGTTCGAAGTAGCTATTAACCGCTTTGTGCCAGTGCGACTTCGCATCAAACAGTCTACGAAATGCGGGCTTTAATGATACATCCATACTTTATCAACCTGACAAAAGAGCTAACGCCGCCAACACAGGCCGAGCGGCAGCGACGTCCTGCCCACGTCTTTTTGCGGGCGATTGTGCTTGGCTTTGTTAGGCATGCTTGTATTTTTCACTCAGCTTTAGGGCTTTTTCTATTCTCTCTGCTATTTTCGAATATCGCCCTCCAACACCTCTATCAAAGTGCTTTGAGAACCCCATACAAAATCTTGCCTCTAGCTCATACTCCTTAATTTTTCTGAGTATTACGGCAATTCTCCATGCGTAATAAGGAGGTGGAATTTCCCCTGTTTTAAAATAGTGATGTACACCCTCACTTACAATTCGAACTTGTTCGAGCAGGTTATTATCAATTTCATTAAGCTGGTCCTTGAATTCATCTTCATTTTTGGTTGATGAGACCATACCAGGAGCACCTGTAGCCTCTCCGTATGTTTCTCCACTATTAAGCATTTTTTCGAAGATTTTTTCCCTAAATGATCTCCCCATATCCCGTTCCACTTCGCTCGATATGGTTGGTTGATCCTCTAATAGGAGTATCAGATTTTTAAGGTCTTCCAAGTCAATATCCATATCCTCGCCTTAAATTTGCCTAACAGCTTACTCGTCCCCAAACTGTCATGCTTTTTCACACCGCTATGGGAAACTTGTCCCTGTAACTTTTCTTAAACTAAAGTATAAACAATATTGAAATAAAGCAATAAACAAATGGTTGTTTTTCATTCGACCATTAAACACACCAAGTCGGAGTACAGGTACTTTTGGTGTATTTCACCCACCCCCGATCACCCTAAACAAAAAAGCCAGCTTTCGCTGGCTCTTAAATCAAATCACATCAAAACTACTTTTTCTGTCTTGCTGCTAGCTTCTCTAGCTGCTCATCTGTAGCAGGTAGTTGGTGCTTATCCTTCCACTCCGAGTAGGGCATTTTGTACACCACTTCGCGCGCGGCTTCGTAATCGATATCAACGCCCTGCTCGCTTGCTGCCGCCGAATACCACTTTGCTAAGCAGTTACGGCAAAAATCAGCCAAAATCATCAGGTCAATGTTCTGCACGTCTTTATTGGCATCTAAATGTTCTATTAGGCGTCGAAATACCGCTGCTTCTACTTCTGTTTGGGTTTGCTTATCCATGAATTCTCCTTACCTCTGTTAAGTACTGTGTCGCTATGCCTGAATTGGTCAATGCGTTTATATGGCGCATGCCCTTCTCTTTTCAGACCCATAACGAAAAAAGGGAGCCAAGCTCCCTTTTTACTTAAATAATGCGAATTGGGTTTTACAACCTAATTGCTATTACTCTGCGTCGTCAGACTTAGGCGCAGGCTTTTCTAGAAGCTCTTTAATGCTTAGACGTACGCGGTTTTGACGGTCAATTTCCATCACCTTCACGTCAACCATTTGGCCTTCTTCCAGGTAGTCAGTTACTTTGTTCACGCGCTCGTGCGCGATTTGTGAAATGTGAACAAGGCCTTCTTTACCAGGCAGTACTTCTACAAACGCACCGAAGTCGACAATACGGGTAATCTTACCGTGGTAAGTCTTACCCACTTCAATTTCAGCGGTAACTTGCTCAATCTTGTTAATTGCGATGTCAGCTTTTGCACGCTCAGTCGCGAAGATCTTGATTGTACCGTCGTCTTCAATCTCAATGTTGGTGTCAGACTCTTCAGTAATTTGACGGATCATTGCGCCGCCTTTACCAATAACGTCACGGATCTTATCTTGGTCAATCTTCATGGTGTAGATGCGAGGAGCAAATTCACTTAGCTCTTCACGGTGTCCACCCATGGCTTCGTCCATTACGTTAAGAATGTGCAAACGTGCTTCTTTTGCTTGTTTAAGCGCAATTTGCATGATTTCTTTGGTAATACCTTCAATCTTAATGTCCATTTGAAGTGCAGTAATACCTTGGGTAGTACCCGCTACTTTAAAGTCCATATCACCAAGGTGATCTTCGTCACCCAGAATATCTGAAAGTACAACAAAGTTGTCGTCGCTCTTAACTAGGCCCATTGCAATACCTGCAACCGACGCTTTAATGGGTACACCTGCATCCATAAGTGCTAGTGACGTACCACATACCGACGCCATTGACGATGAACCGTTAGATTCTGTGATTTCAGAAACCACACGTACTACGTACGGGAATTCTTCTTCACTTGGCATTACTGCTTGAATACCACGCTTGGCTAGACGACCGTGACCAATTTCACGACGCTTAGGCGAACCAATCATACCGGTTTCACCAACACAGTATGGAGGGAAGTTGTAGTGAAGCATGAAACGGCTGTCGCGCTTACCTTGAAGCTCGTCAATCATCTGTGCGTCACGCTCTGTACCCAAGGTAGCAGCTACAAGTGCCTGTGTTTCACCACGGGTAAATAGTGCAGAACCGTGCGTACGTGGAAGAATGCCAGTAGCTACGTCTAGTGCACGGATCATCGCAGGGTCACGACCGTCAATACGCGGCGCACCAGAAAGGATGCGTGAACGTACAACGTCAGACTCTAGTTCGTGAAGTAGGTCTAGCACTTCTTTCTGATCTTGCGCTTCGTCTTCAGCAATAATGGCTGCAAGTGCTTTTTCAGTGGCTGCTACTACCGCGTCTTTACGCGCTAGTTTGTCAGAAATCTGATAAGCCGCTGTCATTTCAGCTTCAGCCAATGCTTTTACTTTGTCTTTAAGCGCTGTGTTTTCAGCTTCTGGCGTCCAGTCCCACTTCTCAGTGCCCACTTGCGCCGCAAATTCGTTAACCGCGTTAACTACCGTTTGCATTTGCTCGTGACCGAACATAACCGCACCTAGCATGGTGTCTTCAGAAAGCACGTTCGCTTCTGATTCAACCATAAGTACTGCGCCTTGTGTACCCGCAACAACAAGATCTAGCTCGCTTTCAGCTTGCTCTTCTGCGCGTGTATTTAGAATGTATTCACCGTTGCTATAACCAACACGTGCCGCACCAATTGGGCCGTTGAAAGGAATACCAGAAATAGCAAGGGCTGCAGAAGTACCAATCATAGAGATGATGTCGGTAGGAATATCTGGGTTAGCAGACATTACGGTAACAACAACTTGTACTTCGTTTTTGAAGCCTTCTGGGAAAAGTGGGCGGATTGGACGGTCAATAAGACGCGCAATCAGTGTTTCACCCTCAGATGGACGACCTTCACGCTTGAAGAAACCACCTGGGATTTTACCCGCAGCGTACGCTTTTTCTTGGTAGTTAACAGTAAGTGGGAAGAAGTCTTGATCTGCTTTGGCTTCTTTTTTACCAACTACTGTTACCAGTACAGACGTGTCGTCCATGCTTGCAAGAACCGCAGCGGTTGCCTGACGGGCGATCACACCCGTTTCTAGAGTTACAGTATGCTGTCCATACTGAAATGATTTAGTAATAGGAGTCACTATTTGTCCTTTAATTTCAATCTTCATTTTATCGCTTTTAAACGCGGCGCATAGTATAGCCATGAACTCGGTTTAATACCATGACCAAATGCAGCTCCACGTCGAATTTGTCATACACCATGACATAAAACAGTTACTTCTTATACACCCACGACTATATGAAATATCTGTGAAATTTCAATTATTGACTATATTTTCATCATATTGACATAAAACCGCGTATGCTAGGGTTTCGACGTTCTCACAATAACAATATAGAAAACAACGCGGCTTTCTCACATGGAAAAGTATACGCGTGTGTGTGCTAAGGGGAATATTATGCTGGTACTTCGTTTAAATAAAGCCGGTCTTCCACAGGAATGGATAGATGTCGAACAAGCCGCCAAACTGTATAGTCAGGACAAAGTGTTATTTGAGCTAGGCAGTGATGCCATTACGTTGAAAGGCGGGTGGAATCATCAGGGCCTGCAAAGTAAGTTAACGCTATCCAGCATTATTGCCTGCGACGGCAAAATTGCCGATGTATCGGGCAAAGTAGCGCTGACCAATCGTTATTTATTCCGCCGCGACAATTACTTGTGCCTGTACTGTGGTCAAACGTTTACGCCAAAGCAACTTACACGTGACCACATTATTCCCCGCTCGCGCGGAGGCAAAGACACCTGGACCAATGTGGCCACGGCCTGCCAGCGATGTAATCACGCCAAAGGCGCGAAAACCCCGGAAGAAGCTAATATGCCTTTGCTGGCTGTGCCATTTCGCCCGAATGTGTACGAGCGCTTTTATTTAATGAACCGGCGCATATTGGCTGACCAAATGGCCTTTTTACAGGGGCATTTCACCAGCAACCGCGAATGGCATTGCAGTACACTATAAAAAAGCGTTACAGCACGCCACTTGACGTGCTTTGACTTTCATTTGCAATTTTAGGCGCGTTTTGATGCGTACTTTGTTCGGTGTGATGGGCATGCAGTTGCTTTTGCTCTTCTTTTTGCGCCCTAAACCACAGGCTTAACCAATCTGAACACATTTTGTGCTCTAGTTCATGGGCTTCTGCCGTTGGGCAAAAAACACTCACCTTCACTACAATTTTAGCTATTTCGTTTGTTTTAATTTCTACAGTGGGATCGATTCGAATGAATTCTTGTTCCAGATGACGTTCGATAAGCCCTTTGTAGCGTTCTGCCACGTCACGAAAATACTCGCAGTGCGCTTGTGCCCGTGCGTGAAAGGCTGGTAGTAAACTGTACGCGTTAACCGACGGTTCATTAACAATTTCAAATGAATGCAAACGATAACGGCGCATAAAATTAAGGTTGCGTACGGTTTGGGTAACTAACTGACTGTTGGGCACGTACACGTGTTTACCTGTGTAATTAAAACTTTCAGGGTCAACTTCTAATAGCGCGGTTTTTGCCCAATCCATTTGAACCACTTCGCCAATGATGTTATTCATCTGTACCCAGTCGCCTACCCTAAACGGCCTTGCGCTCAGGTAATAAATAAACCCCATAAAGCACTGAATAAACTCGCGGGTCGCTAACACAATAGCCACCATAAACGCGGCAATTGAGATGGCCAGTGTTTGAATTTCTGACGACCACAGCAACATCAACACAATAATGATAAAGGCATTGCCCAGCTGCGCCAGTATATTGATTTGATTACGACGATCTTCACCGCGGTGGGAACTTCTGCGTTTTATTAAGCGCAATATTCCCTTTTTGATGTAGTGGAAAACAACTAAAAGTACTAGCGATGTAAGCAGCTTATAGTCATCAGCAAATGATATAACCTGATTCCATAACTGCGCGGGGTCTATCACAATTTCCATCAAATCTCCGTAAATGTGCTCTGAGGATAAGCATTTGAATGAGCGAAAAAAAGCGCTGACGATTGTCAGCGCTTTTATTATGAAGGATGTACAGTCACGGCACAATGCCGACCAGTTAAAACGGCTAACCCGATAGACGAGCCAACCGTCATTCAGTCTGGTTGCATTACTCTATTTAGTCTCTTATCTGGCCTTCTCCGTTAACCAGATATTTCTCAGCAGTCAGCGACTCTAACCCCATGGGGCCGTATGCGTGTAATTTGGTGGTAGCAATACCAATTTCAGCACCCAGTCCCAATTGACTGCCATCTGAAAAGCGTGATGATGCATTCACCATTACCACACTGGCATCCACCGCACGCTGGAATACTTTTCCGTTCTCTGCATTTTCTGTGCAAATCACCTCAGTGTGGTTACTACCAAATTGTGCAATATGCTCGATGGCAGCTTCAAAATCATCCACCACGCGAATAGCAATCTCTAACCCAAGATATTCTTCACCGTACGCGTCTTCAGCGATAACATCGGCCCCTTCAAAATACTGGCTGCCTTTCTCGTTTACATGAACGATTACCCCTTTTTCCT